>NZ_AP029028.1:4562453-4866616 GCF_037076565.1 Herbaspirillum sp. DW155
GGCAGGCCTTGCTGTTGCCCGCCACTTCGCCGGGACAGTTGGTCGCGGCCGGGCCACCGGCTGAGGACGCATCGCGCCCGAAGCTGTAGGTCGCGCCCACGGTGAAGCCGCTGAAACTGCCAAGATAGCCGATGGCGTTATCGCTGCGGGCATTGGGCAGATAACTGTCGATGCTGCCGATAGCGAAGATGTTGGGCCCCATCACGTCCGTCTTGAGCTGCGAGATGTAGGTCATGTTGATCTGGCGACCCAGCATGAGCTGGCCCCAGCCCCCCTTCAGTCCCACATACGACTGGCGGCCGAAGAGGCGTCCGCCCTGCCCCAGGGCGCCGGTGTCGGGCGCGAAACCGTTTTCCAGCACGAACATCGCCTGCAGGCCGCCGCCCAGATCTTCCGTACCACGGAAGCCGATGCGCGAGGGGAACGTGCCCGTCAGCGATGGCATCTTGAAGACCGAATTGCCGGCCGCATTGGCATTGGTGGTGTAGACCACGCCGGTATCGATGATCCCATAGATGGTCACCGAACTCTGTGCCATGGCCGAACCGGCCATGCCTGTGTACATCGCACATGCGGCCGCGGCCAGGGCCACTGCGCGCAAGGTGTTTTTTGTTGTCATTGCCATCTCCTCCTGATTTCATTGAATGTGAATGGCCGGTTCACTGCCGGCGCTCGCCCTCCTCCAGGCGCACGCCAGCGATTCGCCGCTCCCCGGCCGGGGGACTTCCGGTGTGGCCAGTCCCCCTCTGGGTGTACTGCGACTGCCTGTTGCGAATTCCTGCGGCCGCATGGCGGCTTCCCGAAGCGCGGGCGAAAAAATCCCCCGGCCCCATGGTCAGCGCCATCGGCATGCGTACTGCGGTGACACCTCCGGTGTCATCTTCAAAAAAGCGAGTTGGTCGGCGCCGCCAGGCGGGCACCGCAGAAAGAAGCGTCTCGTTGCTTATTATTTATAACTTTTATTGGTCGTTCGGCTACCGCACATCAGTTTGTTCACCGAACGGATGGTGCGATACTATTGTCCGCACCGAAGCTTTGTCAACAAGGCGAGCCAAGGAAGGGAATTCGATGCGTCGTCCGTCTGCAACAGTCGGACCGGCGATGAGACCATCAGCGCGGCGACAGAACCGCAGGCTCATCGCCGCTCACCCCAATCACAAAGGAGACAAGACAATGAGGTTCAAGAAGATCGCAATGCTGGCCGTGATGGCCGCCTCCGGCACCTTGCTGAGCGCGCTTGCGCACGGTCAGGAAACCATCAAGGTCGGCCTGATCGCCGCCTTCTCCGGCCCCTTCGCCGACTATGGCAAGCAGATGGAAGGCGGCATCAAGGCCTACATGGCGCAGCATGGTGACCAGGTTGCCGGCAAGAAGGTACAGATCATCATCAAGGACACCACCGGCCCCGCGCCGGAAATCGCCAAGCGTCTGGCGCAGGAACTGGTCGTGCGCGACAAGGTGGATTTCCTGGCCGGCTTCGGTCTGACGCCCGAAGCGCTGGCCGTCGCGCCCATCGCCGAGCAGGCCAAAAAGCCCATGATCATCATGAACGCGGCCAGCTCCGTCATCACCACCAAGTCCAACTACATCGCGCGATTTTCGATGACGCTGCCGCAGGTCTCCGGCCCCATGGCAAGCTGGGCGCTGAAGAACGGCATCAGGCGCGTGGTCACGCTGGTGGCCGATTACGGGCCGGGCATCGATGCCGAGACCGCCTTCAAGACCAATCTGCTGGGTGGTGGCGGCCAGGTGGTCGAATCGATCCGGGTACCGCTGCGCAATCCTGAATTCGCTCCCTACATCCAGCGCATCAAGGATGCCAAGCCGGAGGCGGTGTTCATCTTCGTGCCGGCCGGCGAGCAAAGCATTGCCTTCATGAAAGGCTACCGTGAACGCGGCCTGGCCGAGGCCGGCATCAAGGTCATCGCCACCGGCGACCTGACCGACGATCATGTGATGCCGGCCATGGGCGACTCCACGCTGGGCGTGATCACCACCTTCCACTATTCGGCCGCGCATGATTCGCCGGAGAACAAGGCCTTCCTGAAAAGCTTTGCGGCCGCCAATCCCGACGCGGGCCGTCCCAACTTCATGGCCGTGGCCGCGTATGACGGCATGAACGCCATCTACGAAGTCAGCAGGAAACTCAACGGCAAGATCGATGGCGACCGCGCCATGGCCATCCTCAAGACCATGAAATTGGTCAGCCCGCGCGGCCCCATTGCTATCGACCCGGCCACGCGCGACATCGTGCAGACCGTCTACGTGCGCAAGGTCGAGAAGATCGGCAACGAAGCCTACAACGTCGAGTTCGACAAGTTCGACAACATGAAGGACACCGGCAAGTAATCACTCGCCGATACTCCACGGAAACGCCGGTGATGCAGTGCACACCGGCGTTTTTCTTTAGTGGCCCAACAGCGATGCAGGCTGGCGCGATATCGGTCATCACGCCGTCATCATTGCGACGCGGCGCAGCAATTCCGGCCGATGCGGGCGACTTCATTTTCGTTCGTTAATCGCCCGCTTTTACGTTGTTCGCACCGAGCGAAATGCCGAAGGGCTTGCGTTTACCTCGACTTTACTTATACTGAATAAACGTTATAAGTTATAACTAATTCCAAAAGCCAACGCAGCACACAGAGACATTCAGAGACCTTCAGAGACAGCATGAACCAGCACAGCGACCTCATCGACATCCAAATTCACGGCGCCATCGCCGAGATCGCGCTCAACCGCGCGGCCAAACGCAACGCCCTCAATGATCCGCTGGTGCGTGCCATCCGCGACTGTTTCCAGGATCTGCCCGAGGGCGTGAAGGTGGCCATCATCCACGGTATCGGCGAACACTTCTGCGCCGGTCTGGATTTGTCCGAACTGCGCGAGCGCGACACCACCGAATCCCTGCATCACTCCCGCATGTGGCATGCGGCCTTCGAGCAGATCGCCTTCGGCCGCGTGCCCGTGATTGCCGTGCTGCATGGCGCGGTGATCGGCGGCGGGCTGGAACTGGCCTCGGCCGCGCATATCCGGGTGGCCGAACCGAGCGCCTTCTATGGCTTGCCGGAAGGACAGCGTGGCCTCTTCGTCGGCGGCGGCGGTTCGGTACGGATCTCGCGCCTGATCGGCGTGGCGCGCATGGCCGACATGATGCTGACCGGGCGCGTGTTGAATGCCGAAGAAGGTCATCAGGCCGGCATCTCGCAATACAGCGTGGCCGCCGGCACCGGGCTGGACAAGGCGCGCGAACTGGCCGAGCGCATCGCCCGCAATGCGCCCATGACCAACTACGGCATCATGCACGTGCTGCCGCGCATCCATGACCAGTCGATCCAGGACGGCCTGATGACCGAATCGCTCATGGCTGCCGTGGCCGGCAGCGATCCCGATACCAAGGGCCGCCTAGCGGCCTTCCTCGATCACAAGCAGAACAAGGTCAGGCCCACCTGAAAAAAATAAGCAGGCCAGCAAGTCAGTAATACAGAGAAGTACACAACAACACGCCAGCCCGGCTAGGCCCGGACCGGCAACACAACAGAGACATGTATGAACACTCCACCTCGCTATCGCAGCGTCAGGTTCGGTATCGGCGGCGTTGACGTCGTGCCGGGCGCTGACGGCATCTCCATCGTCAAGACCCGCCAGCCGCTGGAAGCCTATCCGGCGCGCCTGACCGACAAGCTGATCCACTGGGCCACGGTCGATCCCGACCGCACCTACATGGCGCGTCGGGATAAGGATGGCCAGTGGCGCCGCATCAGCTACGGCCAGGCGCTGCAAAGCGCACGCCGCATCGGCCAGGCGCTGTTGCAGCGCGGGCTGTCGGCCGAGCGCCCGCTGCTGATCCTGTCCGAGAACGATCTCGAACACGCCATGCTGGTGCTGGGCTGCCACTACGCGGGCGTGCCGTATGCCCCGGTGTCGTCGGCCTATTCGCTGCTGTCCAAGGACTACGCCAAGCTGCGCCATGCGGTGCAGCTGCTCACGCCCGGACTGATCTTCGCCGCGCATGGCGAGAAGTTCGCCGCTGCCGTCAATGCGGTCGCCCCCGACATCGAATTCGTGGTCACCGAGGCACCGCCCGCCGGGCGCGAGTGCACGCTCTATGCCGAGCTGGAAGCCACACGCGCCGGCGATGAAGTCGAGCGCGCCTATGCCGCCACCGGTCCGGACACCATCGTCAAGTTCCTCTTCACCTCGGGATCGACCAAGATGCCCAAGGCGGTCATCAATACCCAGCGCATGATGTGCAGCAATCTGCAGATGATCGTGCAGACCTTCCCCTTCCTGGCCGAAGAGCCGCCCATCCTGATCGACTGGCTGCCCTGGAATCACACCTTCGGTGCCAACCACAACGTGGGCATCGTGATCTACAACGGCGGCACCATGTACATCGACGAGGGCAAACCCACGCCGCAGGGTCTGGCGACCACCCTGGCCAACCTGCATGAGATTGCACCGACCGTGTATTTCAACGTACCGGTGGGCTGGGAAGGCATCGCCCACGCGCTGGAGAAGGACCAGGCGCTGCGCGAGAAATTCTATAGCCGCCTGCGCATGCAGTTCTATGCCGGTGCCGCCCTGGCCCAGCCGGTCTGGGACAAGCTGCACGCCACGGCCGAGGCCACCTGCGGCGAACGCATCGTGATGTCCTGCGGTCTGGGCATGACCGAGACCTCGCCCTCGGCGCTGTTCGTGGTGGACCACCAGGTGCAGGCCGGGCAGATCGGCATTCCCACGCCGGGCATGGAAATCAAGCTGGTACCCAATGGCGACAAGATCGAGATCCGCTATCGCGGCCCCAACGTCACGCCCGGTTACTGGCGCGCCCCGGAACAGACCGCCGAGGCCTTCGATGAAGAGGGCTATTTCCGCTCCGGTGACGCGGTACGCTGGCTGGACCCCGCCCATCCGGATCGCGGTTTCATGTTCGATGGCCGGGTGGCCGAGGACTTCAAGCTCTATACCGGCACCTGGGTCAGCGTGGGCCCCCTGCGCGCCCTGATTGCGCATGAAGGCGCTCCCTACCTGCAGGATGCCGTCATCACCGGCCACGACCGCAACGAAGTGGGCATGCTCATCGTCCCCAACATCGAACGCTGCCGCCAGCTGGCGCGCCTGCCCGCCGACGCACCGCGCGCAGACGTGCTCAATGCGGCGCCGGTGCGCGACTTCTTCCAGGGCGTGCTGGACCGTCTGCAAGCGCATGCCACCGGCAGTTCCAACCGCGTGACCCGGGCACTGGTGCTGATCGACCCGCCATCCTTTGATCGTGGCGAAATCACCGACAAGGGTTCCGTCAACCAGCGCTCCGTGCTGACCCACCGCGCTGCCCTGGTGGAGATGCTCTACGCCGGCACCGATCCGGCCGTGCTGACCGCGCAGGCCGCGCTCTCCCCCGCTCACTGAGGAAGCAACAGACATGGCACAAGCAGCGTTCTATTCCAGCTTCAACGACATCTGGCTGGTCGGCGGCGTACGCACGCCCATGGTGGATTACTGCACCAACTTCAGCCAGCTCTCGCCCACCGACATGGGTATCAAGGTGGCGCGCGAAGTGCTGGCGCGCACCGGTATCGCCGCTACCGACATCGGTTCGGTCATCGCCGGCAACATGGCGCCCGGCGACGCCTACCAGTACATGCTGCCGCGTCACATCGGCCTGTATGCGGGCGTGCCCATCAGCACGCCGGCCATCATGGTCCAGCGCATCTGCGGCACCGGTTTCGAACTGATCCGTCAGGCCGGCGATCAGATCGAACGCGGCTATACCGAGACCGCGCTGATCGTCGGCAGCGAATCGATGACGCGCAATCCCATCGCCGCCTTCGGCCATCGCACCGGCTTCAAGCTGGGCGCACCGGTGGAATTCCAGGACTACATGTGGGAAGCACTGGTCGATCCGGCCCCCGGCATCACCATGCCGCAGACGGCCGAGAACCTGGCGAAGAAATATGGCATCACCCGCGCCGAGGTCGACGAATACGCCGCGTATTCCTTCGAGCGCGCGCTCAAGGCACAGGCCGCCGGCTTCCACGCGGGCGAGATCGTCCCGGTCGTCAATGAAACCTTCCGCCTGGATGGCTACAACGACCGTCACATCAAGCTGCAAGGCAAGATCAGCGAAGCCGCCACCGACACCCATCCGCGCCCTTCGCCGGTAGAGGTACTGGCCAGGCTGCGCACGCTCTATCCGGACGGGGTGCAGACCGGTGGCAACTCCTCGGCGCTGGTCGATGCGGCGGCCGCCACCATCGTCGCCTCGGGCGATTACGTGCGCCGCCATGACAAGCAGCCGCTGGCGCGCGTGGTCGCGGCGGCCGTCGCGGGCGTGCCGCCCGAGATCATGGGCATCGGCCCGGTGCCGGCGATCCGCACACTGCTGGAACGCAACGGCCTCACGGTAGCCGACATCGGCTGCTTCGAGATCAACGAGGCGCAAGGCGCGCAGATCGTGGCCGTTGAACGGGAACTGGGCATCGACCGCGAACGCCTCAACGTCAACGGTGGCGCCATCGCCCTGGGCCACCCGCTGGCTGCGACCGGGGTGCGTCTGTCGATCACGGCAGCCCGTGAGATGAACCGCCGTGGCGCACGCTACTGCGTGGCCTCGGCCTGCATCGGCGGCGGCCAGGGCATTGCCCTGCTGCTGGAAAACCCCTCGGCTTCCCACTGAACCGTTCATTCGAGAAGGACATTCTTCATGCAACTGCAAGGACAAGCTGCCCTGGTGACGGGCGGCGCCTCCGGACTCGGAGCCGAGACCGTGCGCCAGCTGGTGCAGGCCGGCGCCCGCGTCTCCATCCTCGACGTCAACATGGAAGCGGCCCAGGCCCTGGCCGATGAACTGCGCTGCCATGCCGTGCGCTGCGACATCACCGACAGCGCTTCGGTGCAGGCTGCCCTCGATGCCGCGCAAGAGGCCAACGGCGTGCCGCGCATCCTCATCAACTGTGCCGGCATCGGTGGCGCAAAACGCATGGTGGGCAAGGATGGCAGCCCGATGCCGCTGGAGGATTTCAGCCGCATCGTCAACGTCAACCTGATCGGCACCTTCAACGTGATCCGCCTGGCAGCCGCACGCATGGCCGCTGCCGAGCCTCTGGCCGAGGGCGAGCGCGGCGTGATCGTGGCGACCGCCTCGGTGGCGGCTTTCGATGGACAAGTCGGACAAGCCGGCTACGCGGCTTCCAAAGGCGGCATCACGTCCATGACCCTGCCGCTGGCACGTGACCTGGCGCAACACGGCATCCGCGTGGTGACCATCGCGCCGGGCCTGTTCCTCACGCCCCTGCTCTACAAGCTGCCGGAAGAGGTACAGCAATCGCTGGCCGCCTCCATCCCCTTCCCCAAGCGCCTGGGCAAGGCCGAAGAATATGCGCAGCTGGCCCTGCACATCGCCACCAATCTCTCGCTCAATGGCGAAGTGATCCGCCTCGACGGCGCATTGCGCCTGGCGCCACGTTAAGGATCGAGGAGCAGGCATGGGCAAGACCATCATTCATCCGGTACGCGTGGAATTCGGCGATTGCGATCCGGCCGGCATCGTCTACTTCCCCAATTTCTTCCGCTGGTATGACGCGGCCTCACGCAATTTCTTCCATGAATGCGGCGTGCCGCCCTGGCGCGAAACCGAAAAGACGCGCGGCATCATCGGCACGCCGGTGGTGGATATCAGCTCGCGCTTCGTGCGTCCTGCCACCTATGGTGACCGCATCGAAGTGCATTCCACCATCGTCGAATGGAATGACAAGACCTTCGTGATGCAGCATGAGATCAGGCGCGATGGCGAACTGCTGTGCGAAGGCCGCGACGTGCGCGTCTTCGCCATCCGCCATCCGGATGATCCTGACCGCATCAAGGCGATTCCCATTCCGGCAGATATCAGGGAGATGTGCAGCTGAACGATGAGCCCCCGTTCGGACCGTAGTGAATCAGCAGCAAACGAGGCAGGACGATTACGCACTGCCCGCTATAAATCGAGCATTCGATACATAAATACAAGGAGACGGAGATGAAAACCAAACTGGCAATCAAGGCAGGCGTACTGGCAGCCATGCTGGCCTGTGCAGGCATGGCACATGCCGAACTGACCATCGGCGTGGTGATGTCGCTGACCGGTCCCGGTTCGGGCCTGGGCATTCCGGCCAAGAACGGCTTTGCGCTGTGGCCCGAGACCATCGGCGGCGAGAAGGTCAAGATGATCATCCTCGACGACGCCACCGATCCCACCCAGGCCAGCAAGAACGCGCGCCGCCTGGTGGCCGAGGACAAGGTGGACCTGCTCATCGGCTCGGCCGCCGTGCCGCCCACGCTGGCCGTGGCCGACGTGGCGCTGGAATCGCAGACGGTGCAGCTGGCCATCTCCCCTATCGAGACCGCTGAAGGAAAAGACGCCTGGACCTTCCGCCTGCCGCAATCGACCGCCGTCATGGCCGGTGGCGTAGTGGAGCAGATGAAGAAGATGGGCGTAAAAACCATCGGCTTCCTCGGCTACTCCGACTCCTATGGAGAGAACTGGCTCAAGGAAGTACAGCGCCTGGCCACCGCCGCCGGCATGAAGATGGGTACGGTGGAACGCTTCTCGCGCGCCGACACCAGCGTGACCGCACAAGCCCTGCGCGTGGTCAGTTCCAACCCGGATGCAGTGCTGGTGGTGGCCTCCGGCAGCGGCGCGGCCATGCCGCACAAGGCGCTCATCGAACGCGGCTACAAGGGCAAGATCTTCCAGACCCACAGTGCCGCCTCGCGCGACCTGATCCGCCTGGGCGGCAAGGATGTGGAAGGTGCCTACGTCATCTCGGGACCGGCCGTGGTGCCGGAAGCCCTGCCGGACGGCAATCCCTCCAAGCCGCTGGCGACGGATTTCGTCACGCGTTACGAGAAGCAGTTTGGCGCAGGTACGCGCAATCTCTTCGCGGCGCATACCTATGATGCGCAACTGGTGCTGCAAAAGGTGGTGCCGATGGCGCTCAAGAAAGCCAAACCCGGTACGCCCGCCTTCCGTGCGGCCCTGAAGGAAGCGCTGGAAAGCGCCGGTCCGATCCAGATCTCGCAGGGCACGCTGAATTACTCGCCCAAGGATCACTTCGGCCTGGGTGATGATGCGCGCATCATGCTGACCATCCAGAACGGCAACTGGAAGGCGGTCAATCCGTAATCCGCCCTGCCCTGTCCGCGCGGCGGCGCGAGGTCTCCAGCTTGCGCCGCCGTTTTCCAGCCTGACGTTTTCTGCACCACACCCGAACCATGGACTCCTCCATCGCCGCCATCCTGACCCTGGATGGCCTGACCAACGGCATCGTCTATGGCCTGATCGCCATTGCACTGGTGCTGGTCTTTACGGTCACCCGCATCCTCTTCATTCCGCAGGGTGAATTCGTCGCCTATGGCGCACTCACCCTGGCCATGCTGCAGCAAGGCCAGCGCCCCGGCCCGCTGTGGCTGCTGCTGGTGCTGGCCGTGTGTGCGGCCGGCATGCAGGCCGCGCAGCTCTTGCGCGCCGGGCAGGCTGCACTGTTGCCGCGCACGTTGCTGGGTACGCTGGGCGTACCCATCGCCATTGCCGCGCTGGTCTGGTGGGCCGCACCCCAGCAGTTCGCCCTGCCGGTGCAGGTGCTGCTGACGCTGCTGCTCATCACCGCAATCGGGCCACTGATGTATCAGGTGGTCTATGAATCGATGGCCGATGCCAGCGTGCTGCAACTACTGATCGTCTCGGTCGGCATCCACCTGGCCATGACCGGACTGGGGCTGGTGTTCTTCGGGGCCGAGGGTTTCCGTACGCCGGCCTTCTGGGATGAGCGCTGGAATCTCGCTTCGCTCACGCTCAGCGCGCAAACCGTGGTGGTGGTCGCCGCCGCCGCTGCGCTGCTGGTGGCGCTGTGGCTGTTCTCCGGGCGCACGCTGTATGGCAAGGCGCTGCGCGCCACGGCGGTCAATCGCCTGGGCGCACGGCTCATGGGAATCTCCACGACGCTGGCGGGCAAATTGTCCTTTGCCGTCGCGGCGTTTATCGGTGCTCTGTCGGGCGTCTTGATCGGTCCGATGAGCACCATTTTTTATGACTCGGGTTTCCTGATCGGCTTGAAGGGTTTCGTCGCCGCCACCATCGGTGCGCTGGCGAGCTTCCCGGCGGCGGCAGGAGGCGCGCTGCTGGTGGGCCTGCTGGAATCCTTCAGTTCCTTCTGGGCCAGCGACTTCAAGGAGGTGATCGTGTTCCTGGCGCTGTTGCCGATCCTGCTGTGGCGCTCGCTGGTCACGCCCGCGCATGACGAGGACGAGGAATAATGATGAACAAACGACTCCCTCTCTACGCGTTGCTGCTCGTGTTGGCGCTGTTCCCCATCCTGCCCACCCCGCAGTTCTGGGTGATCCAGGCAAACTACATCGGCCTGTATGCGCTGGTGGCCATCGGCCTGGTACTGCTGACCGGCATCGGCGGCATGACTTCCTTCGGGCAGGCAGCCTTCGTCGGCATGGGTGCCTACACCACCTCTTACCTGACCACCGTGCATGGCGTATCACCCTGGCTGACGCTGCCGGCAGGATTGCTCATCACCGGCGTGTCGGCCTATGTGCTGGGCCGCATCACCCTGCGCATGTCCGGCCACTACCTGCCGCTGGCCACCATCGCCTGGGGCATCAGCCTGTACTTCCTGTTCGGCAAGGTGGATTTTCTGGGCAAGTATGACGGCATCTCCGGCATTCCCGCGCTGCAGCTGGCGGGCATGGACCTGGCCAAGGAGCGCCACCTGTATTACCTGATCTGGGCCATCGTGCTGGCCGCCGCGTGGGTCTCGCTGAACCTGCTGGATTCGCGCGCGGGACGTGCCATCCGCGCCCTCAAGGGTGGCCGTTCGATGGCCGAGGCCATGGGCGTGGATACGGGACGCTACAAGATCCTCATCTTCGTCTTTGCCGCGCTGCTGGCCTCGGTCTCGGGATGGCTGTTCGCGCACATGCAGCGCACCGTCAATCCGTCGCCCTTCAGCCTTTCCATGGGCATCGAGTATCTGTTCATCGTGGTGGTCGGCGGCATCGCCCATATCTGGGGTGCGCTGCTGGGTGCGGGTGTATTGAAACTGCTGTCGGACCAGTTGCAGGTGCTGCTGCCGGCGCTGCTGGGCGATGGCGGCAGTTATGAAAGCATCGTCTTCGGCCTGATCCTGATCCTGTTGCTGAAATACGCACGCGGCGGACTGTGGCCGTGGGTGCGCGCGCTGTGGCTGCGTGCCTTCCCGGCCGCGCCGGCACCACTGCGGGTGGCCGGCACCGCTGCGATGGACAAGCGCAACGGCCCCGCACGCGGTGCGCCGCTGCTGCAAGTGGACCAGATCAACAAGCGCTTCGGCGGGCTGGTGGCGGTCAATGACGTGTCCTTCAACGTGAAGGCGGGCGAGATCGTCGGCCTGATCGGTCCCAATGGCGCGGGCAAATCGACCACCTTCAATCTGGTCACCGGCCTGCTGCATGCCAGCGGCGGACGGGTCAGTTTCAACGGCCGCGACATCGCCGGTCTGCCGGCACGTGCCATCGCACGGCTCGGTATCGCCCGCACCTTCCAGCACGTGCGGCTGCTGCCGGGCATGACGGTACTGGAGAACGTGGCGTTGGGTGCGCACATGCGCAGCCAGCAGGGTTTCCTGCGCAATACGGTCAATGCCATGCTGCATCTGGAACGCGCCGAAGAGAAGGCGCTGCTGGACGAAGCGGCACGCGCCCTGCATCGTGTCGGCCTGCAGCATCTGATGCACGAACAGGCGGGCAACCTGGCGCTGGGCCAGCAACGCATCCTGGAGATCGCCCGCGCGCTGTGCTGCGATCCCTTGCTGCTGTTGCTCGATGAACCGGCCGCAGGCTTGCGCCATCTGGAAAAGCAGGCGCTCTCCAAGGTGCTGCAGGAGTTGCGCGCCGATGGCATGAGCATCCTGCTGGTGGAACATGACATGGAATTCGTCATGGAACTGACCGACCACATCGTGGTGATGGAATTCGGCACCAAGATCGCCGAAGGCACACCGCAAGAGATCAGCCGGCATCCTGCCGTGATCGAAGCCTACCTGGGTGGAATCGAATGAGCGAACTGGTCCTCGACGTCGCGCAGCTGCGCGCAAGCTATGGCAAGGTGCAGGCGCTGCACGACATCAATCTCAAGCTCGAACGCGGCAGCATTGCCACCGTGATCGGGCCCAATGGCGCGGGCAAGTCCACGCTGCTCAACGCCATCATGGGCGTGCTGCCGGCGCAGGGCACGGTGCGTTATCAAGGCCAGCCGGTGCAACGCTGGAGCCTGGAACAGCGCGTGATGGCGGGCATCGCCCTGGTGCCGGAGCGGCGCGAACTGTTTTCCACCATGAGCGTGGAAGACAACCTGCTGCTGGGGGGATTTCGCCGCCTGCGCTTGCGGCAGGCACAGCCGCTGGATCAACTGGCCACCGTCTTCGATCTGTTCCCGCGACTGAAGGAACGCCGCACCCAGCAGGCCGGCACGCTCTCGGGCGGCGAGCGCCAGATGCTGGCCATCGGACGCGCCATGATGGCCAAGCCGGAACTGCTGATGCTCGATGAACCGAGCCTCGGTCTGGCGCCGCGCATCGTCAAGGAAATCCTGCATATCGTTTCCGAATTGCGCACGGCCGGCATCTCGGTGCTGCTGGTGGAACAGAACGCGCGCGCGGCCTTGCAGACGGCCGACTACGGCTACGTGCTGGAACTGGGCAAGGTCACCATGCAAGGTGAGTCGGAAAAACTGGCGGGCGATCCGCAGGTGATCCAGGCCTATCTGGGATTCGGCAAGAAGGCGGAAGCCGAGGTGGTGGCGGCTTCCTGAGGCCTGACGTTTTCTGCACCACGGTATGTCAAAAACACATAAGACGAGGAGACCCACATGAAAAAGTTTTTCCTGCTGCTGGCCGCACTGATGCTGTCCTTCCAGGTGCATGCGGCCAGTGACGCCGACAACACCACGCTGGTCCCGCCGCAACCCAAACTGGCCTTCCTGGCGCGCTTCTCGGTGGACCTGGTGGCGCCGGTCTGGGAACTGGGCAAGACCTCCGACCTGGGCCGCCGCCGCATCATCCCCATCACCGGCGGCAGCTTCAAGGGACCGCTGATCAATGGCGAGATTCTCAACAACGGTGCCGACTGGCAGACCGTCACCGCAGACGGCCTGGCCATCATCGATACGCGCTACCTGCTCAAGCTCGACGATGGCGAACTGGTCTACCTGCAAACCCGCGGCGTGCGCTACGGACCGCCGGAGGTGATGGCCGAGGTCGCCAAGGGCAAGCCGGTCGATCCCTCGCGCTATACCTTCCGGCTGTTCATGAACTTCGAAACCGCCTCCAGGAAATATGACTGGCTCAACCGTGCCATGGGCGTGGGCTACGCCATGCGGCTGGGCAATGCGGTGGTGTATGACGCCTACCTGCTGAACTGAGACGCGGAGGATGACCATGCATTACGCCCCACCCCTGCGCGACTTCGCCTTCGTGCTCGATGAAGTGCTGCAGGCACCGCAGGTCTTGCGCGCGCTCCCGGCCCATGCCGAGTTCGATGGCGAATTGATGATGCAGGTGCTGGAAGAAGCCGGACGCTTCGCTGCCGATGTGGTGGCCCCCCTGAACGCTATCGGCGATAGCGAGGGCTGCCGTTTCAATAATGGAACGGTCACCACGCCGACTGGTTTCGCCCAGGCCTACCGGCAATTCTGCGAGGGCGGCTGGCCGGCACTGGCCTGCGCCCCGGAGCATGGCGGACAGGGCCTACCGCACGTGCTCGATTGCGTGCTCTATGAAATGCTGAGCGCAGCCAATCATGGCTGGACCATGTATCCGGGCCTGCTGCACGGGGCCTATGCCTGCCTGTGCGCGCATGGCTCGCCCGAGCTGCAGGCGCGCTATCTCGACAAGATCGCCAGCGGCCAGTGGCTGGCCACCATGTGCCTGACGGAAGCACAGGCCGGCAGTGACCTCGGGCAGTTGCGCACACGTGCGGTGCCGCAGGAGGATGGCAGCTATCGCCTCACGGGCGACAAGATCTTCATCTCCGGTGGCGAACACGACCTCACTGACAACATCGTGCATCTGGTACTGGCGCGTCTTCCCGATGCGCTGCCGGGCAGCCGCGGCCTGTCGCTGTTCCTGGCGCCGCGCATGATGGACGATGGCAGCCGCAATGGCGTGCAATGCACCGGCATCGAACACAAGATGGGGATACATGGCAGCGCCACCTGCAGCCTGCATTTCGAACAGGCGCAGGCATGGATGGTGGGCGAGCCGGGACGCGGACTGGCCGCCATGTTCGTGATGATGAATGCGGCGCGCCTGCATGTGGGCGCGCAGGGACTGGGGCTGGCCGAGGCCGCGTACCAGCGCGCCAGCGCCTATGCACGAGAACGCCGCCAGTCGCGCGCACCGGGCTCGTCGGCGAGCGATCTGATCGTGCGCCATCCGGCGGTGCAGAAGCTATTGATGGAACAGCGTTGCCGCATCGAGGGCGCGCGCCTGTTGACCTGCTGGGCCGGCCTGCTGCTGGACCTGGCCGAGCATCATACGGAGGCGGCGATGCGGCGGCGCCATCATGAGCGACTGGAATTCATCACGCCGGTCATCAAGGCCTTCCTCACCGATCAGGGATTCCAGTGTGCCAGCCGCGCGCTGCAAGTCTTCGGGGGACACGGCTACGTGGTCGAGACGGGGATTGAACAGTTCATGCGCGATGCCCGCATCACCATGATCTACGAGGGAACCAACGAGATCCAGGCGATCGACTTCCTGATGCGCAAGGTGCTGGGCGATGAAGGGCGGAGGCTGGACGATTTCCTCGCGCTGGTGAGCGCAGAGTCCGGTGACGCATCCTCGTTTGCGGATCAGGCCCGATCACTGGCAGAGGCTGTGGACAAGTTAAGGGGATTTGCCGCCCGCATTGCTGCAGCAGCAGTGCAGTCACCCGCTCTGCCCTACTACGTGGCCGATGAGATGCTGCGCCTGACCGGCCATGTGGCACTGGGCTGGATGTGGCTGCGCGCCGGGCGGCGGGCGCTGTCGGCCATGGCCTCGGACCCGGCCTGGTATGGCGGCAAGCGGGATGCTGCGTGCTATCATTTCGCCTTTGTGTTTGCGGAAGTCCACCAGTTGTCCAGCGTGATCGAAGGCTGCCTGGCGACCGGGCTGCCGCCTCTTCCCACCGACCTGGACCACCATGCTGCCCAAGAAGCCGGCTGATTTCGATTCCGACGACGATGCTGCGCAAAGCGAGGCGCTGGACCAGCAACTGCTGTTGAGCCTGGTCGGCTACAACTGCCGCCGCGCCTACATCACCATCATGCCGCTGTTCGAAAAGCGCATGGCCAAGTTCGAACTGCGGCCGGTGGACTTCACGGTGTTGAGTCTGTTGAAGGCCAATCCCGACATCAACCAGAAGCGCCTGTCCAAGGCCATCAACGTCTCTCCGCCCAACCTGGCCACCTTGCTGGACAAGCTGGAGCAGCGCGGCCTGGTCATGCGTCAGCGCAATCCGCAGGACCGCCGCTCACAGGTACTGGCCCTGACCACGGCCGGCATGCGCATGTGCACCAAGGCCGAACAGACCGCCATCGAACTGGAACTCAAGGCCACCGAGATGCTCTCGGATGCCGAGCGCGCCCAGCTCATCAGCTTGTTGCAGAAGATGTTCCTGCCGCAGTAAGCGGCATTTTTCATGCCCTCTCAACGCAGGAAGACCAGCTCCGCGTAGCTGGGGTTGGCGTGTGCGCGCTGGTATTGCTTCAGGTCTTCGACGACCTGGGCGCGCGTCAGGCCAGTCTGGCCGGCCGGGGCGGCCGCAGCGGTGCTGGTGGTAGCGGTGGGCGCGGCCTTTGCCGTGGCCGTGCTGGCGCCATCGTCGGCGTAGGCGGCCTGCGCGATCAGGCTGGTCAGGGACAGTGCGGCGATCAGGGCGAGTTGCCGGGTGAAGTGGTTGTTCAGGGTGTTCAAGGTGTTCATGTTCTGCTCCCTGGAATGCAAGCGGATGCAGCGTGATGCGTATCTCTTAACGATGCTTCATTCCCATGCAAGAATTTTATCGATCCCCGCCCATGAGAAAAACTTGGTCTCCGGCAATGCTCTTTTTCACTGAGTGAAAAAATGTCGCCGGGAATCTTTCCCTTATGCAATCAAGTGGTATGACAAATGATGAGTTGCACCGTTTTTCTCCGTCTTCCCTTGGCTTTCGCCACGGCCGTAGCGCGTCAGAATTGCTAAATCATATAAATAATTTGAAGGAACCTGCATGAAAATCGGCACCCGCCTCGGCGGCTCCTTTCTGCTTGTCACGTTGCTGGCCTGCGTGCTCATTGCAGCTTCCCTCCTGACACTGAACCGGATCGGGCACCATTGGACCGTCTTTTACGGCACCGTGCTGAGCAAACAGGCTTACGCCACCCAGGGTTACATCAAGCTGGGCGATGGCGTGCATGACTTCAAGGACTACGTGATACGCGGCAAGGACTACGACAAGCGCTTCCTCGCCGACATGGATGAGATCGCGCGCCTGACGGCCGAATACCGCAAGCTGGGGATTGAGCAGCCCAAGGAAGAAGAGCTGCTCGCGAAGATTGGCACCGGCGAACGCCAGTACCGTGAAGCGCTGGCCAAGGCCCAGTCCATGAAAGCGGCCGGCGCGTCGGTGGCCGAGGTCGATGCGGCCATCGCCGGGGCAGACAAGGCCCTGGCTGTCGGCTTTGCGGGCCTGCTGGAGATCGCCCATGAGAACGCCAATGGCACCGGCCAGGAAATCTCCCGTGCCATCCACGGCGGGGAGTCCGTCGAACTCGGCGTGGGTGTGGTCGTGGTGCTGCTCGCGACGGTATTGGCCGTGCTGGCCACCCGTTCCATCACCCGCCCCTTGCACGAAGCCGTCACCGTCGCCAGGACGGTGGCCACCGGCGACCTCAGCAGCCGTATCGTGGTAACGCGCAAGGATGAGGCTGGCCAGTTGCTGCAGGCCTTGAAGGAGATGAACACCAGCCTGCAGCGGGTCGTCGGCGGAGTGCGCACCGGCAGCGATACCATCGTCACCGCCTCGACCCAGATCGCCGGCGGCAACCTGGACCTGTCGGCGCGTACCGAACAGCAGGCCAGCTCGCTGGAAGAAACGGCGGCGGCGATGGAGCAGATCACCTCCACCGTACGCCGCAATGCCGATCATGCGCGCCAGGCCAATGCGATGGCGGGCTCGGTGTCGGATGTGGCCTCGCGCAGCGGGCTGGTGGTATCGGATGTGGTAAGCACCATGGACGAGATCCAGGCGTCGGCGCGCGAGATTGCCGACATCATCAGCGTGATCGACGGCATTGCCTTCCAGACCAACATCCTGGCCCTGAATGCGGCAGTGGAAGCGGCACGGGCGGGCGAACAGGGGCGCGGCTTCGCGGTGGTCGCCTCGGAAGTGCGCAGCCTGGCACAGCGCTCGGCGACAGCGGCCAAGGAGATCAAGGACCTGATCGGCAAATCGGTGGAGAAGGTGGAAGCCGGCAGCCATCTGGTCAAGAATGCGGGGGCGACCATCGAAGAGCTGGTGGTGAGCGTGCGCAGCGTGACGCAAATCATGAGCGAGATCTCGGCCGCCAGCGGCGAACAGGAAGCCGGCATCGAACAGGTCAACCAGGCCATTGCACAGATGGATACGGTGACGCAGCAGAATGCCGCGCTGGTGGAAGAAGCGGCGGCCGCCACGGAAGCGCTCAAGGAACAGGCGCGCAGGCTGGCGGAGTCGGTGAGCGTGTTTCGGTTGGGGGTGGGGAGGATGGCGTGAAGAGGGAAAGATGCGTCGTGCAACTATCGCCGGTGACCTGACGCGGGTTCGCTTTCAGGCCTGCAAAGGCGGGCCATCGGACATCAGCGCTGGTCAATCCACGGATCGCATCAGCTGGTCGCCGGCTTCATTTGGGCCTCGTCGCCCTTGAGGGGATAGTCGGGATGCCACGGGGACAGATTCGTCACGAATACCTTGACCTGCCCATTGCGAAGGAAATGTACCGCAAAGTGACCGGCATTCTCCGGCGTGTATTGTGGCACCGGCACAGTCCAGGACGGCTCCAGCTTTTCTCCGGCACTGTTGTAAGTGCGGACATGGATGGTCGCCATGATCCCCGGTTTCCAGTCATGCGGCACAGTGATGCAGCAGACCGCACCACCTCCTGATCCGGCGGCAATATAGCCGCCACCGGAACGCATCCCGGGAATGACGGTGACATCAAAGTCCTCGATTCCGTGAGCGGTATGGTTGAATGCCTGCATATCCATCGACTCCGTACGTTCCGGTACCTCTCCACATCCATTGAGAAGAAGCAGCAGCGCAAGGAGCATCGGGCGTACCAAGGGGCCCGTGGACATTGCGCAAAAATATTTCATTTAAATTATTTATCATTATCCAAGTCATCGGCGGATCACGCCAAAGAAATCCGCATTCAATCTTCAGCGTTCCCTGGCGTATGCAGCGTTCTCCCATAAGGGCTACCCGCTATCTGACTTTCAGCGTCTTGCCTGATCTGTCGGCCAAGCCGAGAGGACCGTGCAGGTGGCTTTCCTCTTGCAGAGCATCAGTTCATCAATAGAGACGGGATGCGTTCTAGAACCCATTTCATAAATAGGCGTGAGTGCGAGCGAGTCCGTTTGGGATGAAGTGCAAGGCGCGAATTTGGGTCAAGACTGGGCGTCTTGACCCAAATTCGTAACGCAGCAATTCGCCCAAACGGGCCGCTCCCTCCGGGTTCTGTCCAGAAAGGGCGCTGGCCGCGTTGCACTCCTTGCGTGTGGCACCGCCACACGACGCGTCGCGCGCCTTGCCAGCGCCCTTTCTGGACAGAACGCATCTCACGCCTATTTATGAAATGGGTTCTAGTTAGGCGCAATAAAGGCATTGGCCTGCAGCTTACGAACCGCTGCGGCGTTGAGGTCGTCAATCTTACGGGTCTCTTCTTCCTTCTTGGGGTCGGTCTTGCCGAAGGTATCGACGGAGCGTGTCTGGAAATACAAGGTCGCCGACAACACATGGTCGTGCCAGCTGGTGAGCATGGTGTCATGGACCAGCAGGTCGAACAGGGCCATCACCTTGTCGGGCAGCGGGCTTTTGCCATTGGAGGCATTGATCCAGGCATCGGCCAGCGTGACCTGCTCGGGCGTCATCACAGGACGTTCCGGTTGGTAGGAGAGCTTTTGGCCAGAGCGATCCATGAATGCGGTCGGATGCTCGTCAACGTACTTCTGCCATTTCATCTTCCGTTCGGGTTCGTCGTCCTGCTGTTTCTGGTAGCGGGCCCGCTGCTTTACGACTTCCTGGGCCTCCTTGTCCAGGCGCTCCCAGACGCTGACAAAGGGGCGATGCACTTCCAAGACGGTGTTTGGCATGTTCCGGGTTTCATCATCCTGAGCCGCAAACAGCTCTGCCATAGCGCGGCCATAAGCTTCACGATCGGTCGAGGCCGTGCGGCGCGCCTCTGCGAACGCCTTCTCCGCACGTTCACGCCGTTCGCGCCGTTGATCCTGGGCAGCGCGCACTGCGTCTGCATGGGTGGTCACGGATTCGCGGAATTCCTTGGACTGATAGCGCACCGCCAGCCAGGAAATGAAGACGCTCATATGCTTGAGAAAATCCAGGCCTGGCGTGCGCGGAACGACGTCACGATAGGCGTTGACCAGTTCCATCATGCGGTAGCTGGATTTGTCGTCGACGATGGGAGCAGCTAGTGAGAAACGCTGAAAGGTAATCGGTTTATAGATTGCGAGATCCTCCATCCTGTCCATCATTGCACCCGAAATCAACGCCTCGTTGAGCATGTCACGCAACGGCACCCGTTGAAGTTCACCACGGAAATTGAGCGTACCGTCCGGTGACATCCTCACTCGTCCCCGGATACAGATATTGCTCGCCGCGTGTCTTCTCCAGACTATCGAGGCGCTGATAGAAACGTAGCTCGTGTGCCGCAGCAAAATGCACACAACGCTGTACCGCCGGCGGTATTCCCAAAGGGCGATCGCCATAGTTCTGCTTGATGGAACCTACGAGGGGAAAGCAACCGATCAGCTTGTTTTCCTCCATGATCGAAGCAACGCTATCGAGTAATCCGACGAATTTGATTTCGATCGGGTTACCTTCAATGGCCAGGTCCTGTTCGTTGGCACGTTTGTAGATACGCGCCAGTTCATTGACGAAAGCACGCGCGATGACACATCCACGGTCTGCACCAAAGACGCTGACCTGGATACGCTGGACCTTGGGAATCTTTCCCTTGGCATCTTCATAGGCGGCCTTGAACTGGTCCAATGCGGCACTGAGCCTTACATCAACGCCGGTTCCGAAGAGACTGGCACTGGCGGCACTGTCGCGCACCATGGGAATGGAATCGGCCACCACATCGGCCATCAACACCTTGGCGGCAGACCAGCTGGCTTTCAGGGGATTTTTCTTGAGGTCGTACAGAAAACCGCGCAATGATGCCTTGCCACGCATGACCCAGCGATCGCTGCTGGCCATGGTCAGCATTCGCCGGACATTGCCAGGCAAGGCCTTCGTTTCCTTGATGACGTCCTTGTAGGCTTTGACCACCGGACGGAAAGACATCTCCGTCAACGAATCCTTCAATACTTTACCGCCCATCTTCATCGGATCAGTAACACCCGTTACTGTCTTGACCGATTTTTCTACGCGATCGTAGCCAGCGATCTTGCTCGCCGCAGACAGGGCTGCGCCCCCGGCATTCTTCGCAATTTTGGTAGCCGCACGGACGATATCGCGGTTGGCGGCGTCTTCATTGAGTTTTGTACCGAGTCCGGAATAGTAGAACGCATACCAAAACTGATTTGGCAAGAAATCCCGTCGAGAATCTTTATTGTCTCTGTGTGCTTCCCAAAGCCGACATATATTCGAATAACGGGAAGTTTCAGGATCATCCAGGTCGCGATTTCGACCAAAACCGTCGAAGAAAAAACCTATATGGATGTCTGCTTGACAGGTTAGAGCCTGCGCTCGTTGGCGGGCGCTGACTGCTGCTCCCATCGCAGTAACGACCTTGGGAGGAGTTCTGTCGACAGGATCAGCATTCCTACTCTTGTCATCCTGTTTGGCCTCGGTCATTTACTTCCCCTTACTATCTGATGATGGCATCGCCTTAATCTCAGCGATGACACGAGGCGGCAAATTTTTCATTGCTACCGCGAATGCACCAGGCTTTCCCTTGGTGTCTTCCAAAATTTTCTTTACCTGCGGGTGACCGTCGAAATTCTTACTGACTAACAAGGTGAAATACACATACTGCTCTAGGTCTGCATCATCTGTTAAACGATACTTAATCCACCCCTGCCCCGCCAATCTTGCGGTCCGTCTAAATACTTCAGCGGAGTTAAGCTGTTCGCCCGGATTAATCCGCTGTCCGTATTTAGTCACGATTTGATAGTTGATAGCGCCATAGTTAAAACGCGACCCTCCGAGATCCGACCGAAACTCGGGCTCAATATGACCATCAGGGTAAAAATGCAACCCCAGAATCCTGGTGCCTGAGCCCCCTTCTATCTTCGTCGGCGAAATATTCACCTTGGTAGTAGACCTAATTTTTTTGATCGGCGCATAAAGGTCCCGCGAAGCGATGTCTGCATCATATGCCTCCCATTCCACTTCAAACTCAGTCCCTTTCAATTCATAGCAGCATGACAACCGCCCTTCCCCGGAACCTGGTGGCAAATCGCCTCCGCCAGAACCTTTATTTCCATATTTATCCTTGATCACAAAGCGGTCCAGGTTATAGGGCGTGTAATTGAACGCCTCCAGACTCAAGCCGGTATAGGTAGGTTCGGAAGAAAGCCCATCGCATCCCACCAACGCCACTATCACCGCAACTGCACTGAACAAGGCGACGCCAATTTTTTTCATCCGATCTCCTGTTATCTTAATTTCCTGTTCACACAGTTTCAGCAGAAACATTCATGATCAATCCGCCTCGTCTCCCAGCTTCCGTGAGGGGATCTGGCGTATCTCGGCATCTGCTTGCCGTACTGCGTCACCAGACGTTGATCAATGGCGCCATAGTTGAAACGAGATCCACCGAGATCAGTTCTGAATTCAGGCTCGATATGACCATCCGGATAAAAATGCAAACCCCTTCACCCGAACCAGGTGGCAAATCTCCACCACCTGAACCTTTATTTCCGTATTTGTCTTTGATCACAAAGCGGTCCAGGTTGAAGGCGTGTAGTTGAACGCCTCCAGACTCAAGCCGCTATAGGTCGGTTCGGAAGAAAATCCATCATATCCCGTCAGCACTACAAGCATCGCGCCAACAGGAAGTTTCCCTATCATTACCCTCATCTGCGCATTCATGGCACGAGCATTTTTCAGCCGCTGGCAACACTGCAACGCGCCTCCGTTCATGCCGCCACATGCTGCCTGCCGGCAGGATCTTCCTTCTCCCACAAGGGAAGATCGGCCGCATAGATATCATCCGGCAGCCCCTGAATCGCCGCCGCGAAGGCCTTGAACCCAACTGGAGGGTCTTGCAGCAAGGAGGCGAAGGCAGGATGCCGCCAGGCCGCACCCGAGGTGTACAGGGCCGGCAAGAGGCATTGGATCTGGCGCTCGGTATCGTCTATCCCCGCAGCGCAGAGCTGGTCGACATGCGTCTGTATGAACGCTGCCAGCCGTGCGCGCGCCACACGCGCGAGTTCGGGGGCAATCAGCAACTGCAAACGATTGATCAGGGTATCGACCTGGGAGGCATGCATCAGCTGCGCAAACTGATGGTCATCAAGTTGCACCAATGATCTGCCCAATGCAGGTTCGGACAGGGGCTCCATGCGGTCTGCCTGGCGGCCCTGGATAAATGTCTGCACACACGCCGTACGGTCCAGGCAGGACAGGTTCGCCAGGGGAGCGCAGAACTGCGCGTGTTGCTGTGGCGTGAGGCAGGCCAGCCATTGCGGAAGGATGCGGGTATCGTACCAGCGCAACAGCATGGTTTGGCCCTCACTCAGATCCACGGTATGGAACAGCCGTAGATGAGCTGCCAGCGCATCAAGCGGTAAGGGTGATGCCATCCAGGACAGGCAAGGATGCTCAAGGCCCATCGACCAGAGCCATTCGCACAGACGCTGCAAGGCGCTGTTGTGCGCGGTGTCCAGATCGATCAGCAAGGGGGCGATTTCAGGAAGGATGGCTTCTCTCCGTCCTTCGAACAATGAAGCATGACGCACACCCTGCAGGGGCCGCTGCCGGAATGCGCCCTCCACCGGCGCGCTATCGAGCAGGGCAAAGCGGTGCAGTGGCACTTGCGCGGGCGCATGAAGCCAGTCCAGCAGGGGTTGGCAGGCATGATCGGTCATACCAGTACTCCCGGCGCACCCTGCTTCATCGCCGCCAGGATGCATTCCTTGCAAACGCTGTTGGGCAACACAGGCATCGGCACCTGCTGCTGCACCGGCCCCTCAAACACCTTCTGCGTCGCATGAATGGTCAGCTTGCCCGGACACTGCACCGTGATATCGCCGCCCTCGATGGTGATGTTGGCCCCGCCCGCCGTGGACAGCGTGATCTTCCTGGCCGCCGCCCAATCCACGCTGGCATTGGCACTCACCACGCTCACCTGATCGCGCGCCTGCACCGCCAGCGTATCGCCTTGCGCCTGCACATCGATATTCTGCTGCGCGGCAATCATCTGCAAACCCTGCCCGCCCTCGCCAGCCGCCATGGCACCGGCCAGCACACCCAAGGCCTGACCGCTGCGCATGCGCAACTGGTTGCCGCTCACGTGCTGGCTGTCGTGGCCGGACATCAGGCTCACCGTCTCGCCATTGGCCAGTTGCAGATGCTGGCCCGCGACCGCGCCCAGGCCTTCCTTCGCGGCGATGCCGATCAGGGCCGAGGTGCTCTGCGGGACCTTGCCATCGCCCATCTGCGTATTGGCGGCCGCCACGTCCTCGCCGCTCTTGTCGGCCGCACTATCGACCATGCCGGCGGCCGCCGTGCGAATGGCTTCGAGGGGCGCGGCACTGTCATTGATGACGCTGGCATTGGCCTGTACCGGGCCGACATGGCTGGTGAGGGCGACGGTCTTGTGGGTCACCGCCGCTTCATTGAAAGTCTTGCCCAGCAGCGTGGCCTGCTTCAACAGGGCCATGCCGCCGGCATTGTCGCTGGCCGGGTCGCGGCTGGCGGCGCCATGTTGGATCTGGTAGCTGGAGAACAAAATGCCACTGCCCGCGCGAATCGCACCATAGGCATCGGTGCGCAGTTCCGCACCGGTGCCACGGAAACTGCCCCGGTAGTTATCGGCTGTGTGAATCAGGTGGCCGAGATTGAGTTCGGTGGCGGCCTGCGATGTCTTGAGCTGGATGCGACCCTGGGCATCGGTATCGTCGAACAGCAACTGGTTGTAGCCGGATCCGCCGAATTCCTTGGAACGGATGCCCCATTGTGCGGCAGCGTTGCGGTGGCCATCGCCATCCTGGCTGCCACCGTGCCAGGTCGGCGCATGGCCACCGGCCAGATTGCCCTGGCCACTGGGAGAAAGATCAGTGGCACTGGTGAAGACCTTGCCGCGCTCCTGGTCGCTGCCCTGTGCGGCTTCGCCGCCGGGCGTGGGCGCGGCAGAACCTTCACCCTGGCCGTTGTAGAGTGCGCCCAGGATGACCGGGCGATCGATGTCGTCTTCCAGAAACTGCACCAGCACCTCCTGACCGATACGCGGCAGGAACTGCATGCCATTGCCACCACCGGCCGAGCGCTGCGCCACGCGCACCCAGCAGGTTGCAGCGGCATCGTTGTTGCGGCCCTGCCAGTGGAAGCGGATGCGCACCCGGCCCAGGCGGTCGCAATGGATTTCATCGGCGCCGTTGGCCGTGCTTTCACCATTGGGACCGACCACGATGGCACTCTGGCTGCCTCTGGCGGTGGCGCCGGCGTGACGATACAGGCCAGTGCCATCGGCCAGTACAGGACGCCACACGACATCGGAGCGGATCGCTTCGAAGCTATTGGCGTAACCGAGCTTGCGGGCCTGCGCGATCATCGCATCGAGGTCGGCGCGATTGCTCACGGTGATGGAATCAGGACGCAGCTTGCCCTGCGCGCCGACTTGCTGGGCCTGGCATGCAGCCAGGCATTCTTCCAGCAGCGGCGGCAGCGGGCCGAACAGTTCGGCCAGGCCCTCCTGCGCATCCTTGGGTAAATTATTTACGCCTGCGCTCATGACCGACACCACTGCGTATTCCGGCGGCTTGCCGGTGGCAGCGGCCAGGCCCAGCGGACCCTGGGTGAGCGTGAAGCGCGTGCCCGGACGCAGCGTGCGCACCGTGCTGCGCCCCTGCCACAACTTGTTGCGAGCTTCGCTGGCTTCCAGATGCAAGCGGGCGTAGCGGTCGGCCTCGGCGGCATTGCGATAGGCGTAGAGACCGGGGCTGTCGTAGCTTTCCAGGCGGGGGGCATCCTCGTGGCCGAATTCGTGTCGGGTGGGCATGCTGGTGGCGACCGCTTGCTTGCTCTTGTAATCGTAGGAAAGCAAGGTGAAAGAAGCGGGCTGCAAGCTGCGTCGCGCCGCCAGCGCCTGGATGCTGTCCTGCTCCTCGCGGGCGCCACCGGCATGGAAGCGGATGCCCTGGCCGCCCAGACTGGCGGCGCTGCTGGCATCCTCAGGGAAGGCACTGGTCTGGGAAGAGTCCGCAAAGAGGACCACGCGATGACCGGCAGCGGCATCGCCAGACTCCTCAACACGCCAGGACAAGCCCTCTGCAGCCAGCAGGCGGCTCACGAAATCGAGATCGCTTTCGCGGTACTGCACCGTGTAGCTACGCGGCGGCAGGTCCCGCAGGAAAGGCATGGCTTCGTCCGACCAGTGCCAGGCCGCATGCGGAGCATAGCCCGCGAAGACGTCCTCGATGATCTCCACGACGCTCTTGTCCTGCCACACGCGGCTGTTGCGGGATTGGCTCAGCAGCCAGATCCACGGCACCAGGCGCAGTCGATAACGCGCGAAGCCGCCTTCACTGCCGAGCTTGGCGACTTCGTTGACCAGTCCGGAAAAACTGGTGCTGCTGCCGTCGGCCAGGCTCACCTCCAAACTGGCTTTCTGGCCGATCAAGGCGTTCAGCGAGAGGCTTGCATCCAGGCTCAGGGCGATCATCTCGCGCACGCCGACCGCGTGCACGCCTTCGGAGGCGGCGAAGGCCTCCACCAGCAAATCGCCGGACGCTGCGCCCTCTCCCAGGGAGAGGCGATAGAGACGGGTCGCGCTGGTGAATTGCACCAGCTGGTTCAGCAGCTCAGACATCGGTCACCGGTTGTGCAGGATGAGGAACAGGTTTCAGATCAATGATCGCCATACGGCCGCGGGTAGAGCGGCTCGCTTCAGTTGTTCGCATCGGCGACCTTGCAGGCGGGATCGCTGTCCCAGCGGCCCGAGCAGATACGCCAGCGGCAGAATTCACCTTCCACGAAACCCAGCGCATGGCAGCGTTGCAGCAGCGAGGCCGTGCTCTCGCCGTTCCTGCGTTCCACTACGTCGACGTTGCGGGCCTCTTTCTGTCTGGGCGCGCTGGCCTGGGGCGGAAGGGGCTTTTGCGGGGCGTCGCTGCTGCCACCATTGCCGCTCTTGGGGGCGTGCTTCTTGTCGGTCTCGCCGGAGCGGGCGACCAGTGCCTTGATCAGATCGACGTCGCTGTCATTGTGGTTGTCGGCCTTGGCACTCTTCTTCTTTTTTTCATCGTGCTGGGCGCTCTGCTTGGCGGGCTTGTCCGATTTCTCGGGCTTGGCTTCCAGCGCATTCTTCAGGGCGGCCGGTGGCGGCTTGACACCCTCCTCCAGCGCCGAGGTCAATTGGTCCGGCCCGCGTGGAGCGGGTGCGGCAGCAACATCGGGAGCCGGCGCATTGGTGTCGTTGATGACGGCAGCATCGGCAGGCGCCACAGCGGGCTCGCTGACCGCGCCAGGCGCGGGCGCGGGCGTGGCCGCAGGGGTGGCCGACGCCAGCGGAGGCACCGGCGGTACCGACGACGCTTGTACAGGCGCGCTCGCAGCCTCATGAGCATTCATACGCAAGGCCGCCAGCGTGACCCCGCCTGCCACCAGCAACAGCAGCAGCACGATGGCCAGCACGCGGCGTGGCTTGCGCACAGCGGCGCCGGCGCTGCTGCGGGCATTGTTCTTTCCATCCGAAATCGAATTGAGGATGCGAACTTCATCCGCAGACGAAGTGTCGGATGCAGGCATCAAGCTCGGTCTTCTGGACGCAGGTTTCTCTTGGTTCGGAGGCTGCAAGGCCGTACTCCTGTGTTATCCAACTTGAAACAAGTTGTTTGATTTTTATTGATTTCCCGTTTCCTGCCAGTCTTGCGCGATCACTCGCCAGTGAGCCGGCTCCATTCCAGAAACATGTCGGCGTCCGCACTTCAAAGCCTCCCAGCGCCGGTCAGAATAAAAAGGGGATTCTTCGTGTTGTTCCTTCTCATTGCCGCCTATCTGCTGGTCACCGGCTTTGCCATGTGGCTGCTGCTGTTTCCATCCGGCAGAGTGCTGACGCTACGCTTCCTGCACGCCCGGCTTTCCGGTCTGCGGTCCTGGTGGGAACGCTGGAACAGAAGAGGCGATGAGGTGATTGCAGGGACCACATCGAATGTCCGGAGTTCCCTGACAGCGGGTGTGAACTACGTGCGCAGTAATTACGTAATCGTGTCGACCATCGCCGTCTTGCTGATCGGTCCCGCCGTCATTGCTTTTCTGTTAAGCGGGAAATCGATGCTGCAGGGATTCGATGACACACAGCGCGTAACCAATTCTCAAATCGCGGAACTTTTGAAAGGCGAGCAACTCGTACCACCGCCGCCCCTGCCGCCGGACATGTTTACGACGGCTGAAGTGGTCCAGGTCCGTCCGATGCTGGTCAATGCCAGCCGCAACTGGCAACTGCTCAATCCTGAATACGCCCAACGCCTGCTCCTGGTCTTCAAGATCATGAAGGAAAAGCATGGCTACGAGATGGCGCTCATCGAGGGTTATCGCAGTCCGGAGCGCCAGAACATGCTGGCCGGGATGGGTGGCAACGTCACCAACGCCGCGGCATTCCAGAGCTACCACCAATATGGCCTGGCTGGCGACTGTGCCTTTGTCCGCAACGGCAAGCTGGTGATCAGCGAAAAGGATCCATGGGCCATGGAGGGTTATCGCCTCTATGGCGAAGTCGCCGAATCAGTGGGACTGACCTGGGGTGGTCGCTGGAAGCTGATGGATTTCGGCCATACCGAATATCGCATGCCGGGCGTGATGAAAAAGTAAAGTTTTACGCGAAGACGTTCATCACGATCCGGCGAAAGACAGACCGTAAAAAATACAAGGGGAATCACCATGAGCAAACCGATCATCGTCCTGGGAGACAAGACCTCGCACGGCGGCAGCGTCATCGAAGGCTCCGGCCAGACCCTGGTCGGCAACAAGCTGGTGGCGCGCATCGGCGACAAGGTGAGCTGCCCGCGTCATGGCACCACCAGCATCGTCAGCGGCGATCCCACGATGGTGGTGGATGGCTCCCCGGTGGCCCGCGACGGTGACAAGACCGCATGTGGTGCGGTGCTGATCGCCGGCCAGGCCACCACGACGCTCTGAGCAGCGCAAACCATCACGGCAGGGGCAGGGCTCACACAACAATAAAAATCCGGAAAGCGAACGCTGATGAGCACATGGATAAAGCGGGGTCTGTTGACCGTCGCAGTTTTCTTGGTCACCTGGGTGATGTTCATCACCTATTGGTCCGGCGCCAACCACATGCCGGACGGCGGTGACGTCATCCTCTATCTGCTGGTGCTGCCGGCCGCATTTCTGCTGCTGGTCTGGGCCGTGGCCAAGGCCAGGACTGCCCTGGCGGCCGCCGCCGCAGCCAAGGCGGCCGCAGCGGCGGCGGCCCCTGCCCCGGTTGCCGCTACCGCCGAACCCGGACCTCCCCCCGAACGCCGCTGGACGCTGGCCATCGTCGCCACCGCCTTGCGCTCGCCCTTCGGCGCTGACGCCGGCAGCCTGCTCGAACAACTCAAGGCGCAATCCCTGCGCTTGCCGCTGGATAGCGAATTGGTGAACGATCAGGACATGCCCATCCTCGCGGGGCGCATTGCTGATGTGCAGGATGAAGAAACACGCGAAATCTTCGAAACCTGGCAGCAGCAGCATTTCCCCGAGCAGGGCCCGATGTATCTTGACGATGCCCACTGGCGCAGCCTGGCCCTGGCCGCCGATATCGCCCGCGAACTGGGCGACCGTCTGCAATGGCATCCCTTGCTGGAGGAGTACCGGGAGGCTCCGCGCCACCAGCAGGACGCCGTTGGCCTGCCCCATCTGCATCTGTTGGTGTTGCTGCCCCCCACCTGGGCCGGCGAGCAACGCCTGCAGGCCGCGCACTGGCTGGGCGAACTGGTCTGCCGGCAAGGCTGGCCTGCCGAAAAGCTCAATGTGCTGCCTGCCGCCGCTGGCGAGAACGCCCATCCCCTGCTGCACCTGGACCGTCTGATCGCCACCAGCCGCGATGCGCGCAGCCAGCAGCCCTCCCCTTATCTGTCCTCGTCCTATCTGGCCATGGTCATTGCGGCTCAGTCCAACCTGGACCCGCAGATCGTGCAGGCATGGCAGCAAGCCAAGCAATTGCTGCAAGGCGCGCAGAGCATCGGCAAATCGCCGGGCGAAGCCGCCGCCGGCCTGATCCTGGCCGATACGACACAGGCACTGGCCATGGGCACCACCGATCCGGTACTGCTGCACCGCGCCAGCCTGGGCCGCCATGAGCAATCCGTCGACCAGGCACGCCGCCTCAATGGCGAACTGCTGATCCAGCTCGCGCAGGGAGCGTTGCGCGACGCCGCCATTGCGCCCGAACAGCTGAGCTTGCTGGTGAGCGATGGCGACTATCGCGCCAGCCGCACCGACGAAATCATGAAGCTGGGCTATGCCGTGCTGCCCGAGCTGGACCTGGGCAGCCAGTGCGTGAAGCTGGGAGCGACTTGCGGTTCGGCCGGCCTGGCCACGGCGCTGTCGGCCCTGGTGCTGGCCCACGCGGCTACTGACGAGAGCGGCGAACCCAGCCTGTGCGTATGCAACGAGGACGCCCACCAGCGCGCCGTCGTCGCCCTCAGCCGTGCGCCGGCGATCCCGGCACAGGCTGCATCAACCCCCGATCCTGCAACACCTGCGGCATCCCCGGCATCTTCGGTGCCTGCTCCAGCGACCCCATAACAAGAACTCCACTCCAAAGCGCTCACATCATGCAACGACTCTGGCATATCCTCAGCGACACGCGCGTGCTCATCCTCCTGGGCTTCGCGGCCCTGGCCGCCTTCCTCTTCATCGGTGCCGACCAGCTGGAGCTGGCGCTGACCTGGGCCGCCGCCCTGTTCGGCCTGCTGTTGCTGGCCTGGCTGGCGTTCTGGCTCTACAAGCGCTGGAAAGTCCGGCGCGCAGCCGGCAAGCTGGAAAACGTGCTGGAGCAGCAAGCCGCCCAGCCGGCGACGGGCAGCAGCGACAGCGCCCGCCGCGACGATGTGGCGGCCCTGCGCCAGCGCATGCTGGAAGCCATCAACACCATCAAGACCTCCAAGCTGGGACAGAAGTCGGGCGCCGCGGCCTTGTACGAACTGCCCTGGTACATGGTCATCGGTAATCCTGCGGCCGGCAAGAGCACCGCCATCGCCAATTCCGGCCTGCAGTTCCCCTTCGCCGACAAGGGCGGCAAGATCGTCCACGGGGTGGGCGGTACACGCAATTGTGACTGGTTCTTCACTACCGATGGCATCCTGCTCGATACCGCCGGGCGCTACTCGGTGTACGAAGAAGACCGAAATGAATGGTTCAGCTTTCTGGGCCTGCTCAAGCGCTATCGCAAACAGGCACCGATCAACGGCATCATCATTGCGGTCAGCATCGCCGAGCTGACCGGCAACCGCCCCGAGTTCGCCATCAACCTGGCCAAGAACCTGCGCCAGCGCGTGCAGGAACTGACCGAGAAGCTGGAAGTCTTCGCGCCGGTCTATGTGGTCTTCACCAAGGCCGACCTCATCACCGGCTTCAATGAATTCTTCCTTGATACCGAACGCAGCGAACGCGATCGCGTCTGGGGGGCGACGCTGGCCTATAACCGCAAGCGTAGCGGGCAGGAAGTCAGCAATTTCTTCGACGAGCGCTTCGATGAACTCTATGCCGGCCTCAAGGAGATGAGCCTGGCCAACATGTCGGTCAAGCGCGGCGAGAACCTGGCGCCGGGAGTGCTGACCTTCCCGCTGGAATTCTCCTCCATCAAGGGCGTGCTGCGCTCCTTCGTGACTACGCTGTTCGAAGAGAATCCCTTCCAGTTCAAGCCGGTCTTCCGCGGTTTCTATTTCACCAGCGCCTTGCAGGAAGGCGCGACCGTCAGCGCCTCCTCGCAACGCATCGCCGACCGCTTCGGCCTGACGCTGGAACACAAGCCGCAGCGCGAGCTCTTCTCCCAGCACGGCTTCTTCCTGCACAACCTGTTCAAGCAGGTGATCTTCGCCGACAAGCAATTGGTAGCGCAGTACACCAGTCGCAACAAGATCCGCATGCGCTACGTCACCTTCTTCGCCGCCGTGACCTTGCTGGGTGCGCTGCTGGGCGGATGGAGCTGGTCCTACATGGGCAACCGCCAGCTGGTGGCCAATGTCCAGGCTGACATGGACAAGGCCGTCAAGCTGCAGGAAAAGCGTCTGGACCTGCAATCGCGCTTCGAGGCGCTGGAGATCCTCCAAGACCGCATCGAACAACTGGATCGCTATCGCTCCAGCCGCCCGATCTCGGTGGGGCTCGGCTTGTATCAGGGCGACCTGCTGGAACGCAAGCTGCGTGAGGAATACTTTGCCGGCATCAAGGAAATCATGTTGAAGCCGGTGGCCTCCAACATCGAAACCTATCTGATGGAAGTCAACGCCAATTCCGGCAAACTGGAACCGATGTCCAAGCCGCCCCAACCCGGTGGCATCACCCCGGTGGCGGACAATATCGGGCAGGCCACCAGCGCCCTGCGCACCTACAAGGACAGCTCGGCCACCAGCGTGGAAGATGCCTACAATGCCCTGAAGACCTACCTGATGCTGGCCGACAAGTCGCGTGCCGAATCGAGCCACCTGAGCGACCAGATCACCCGCTTCTGGCGCGGTTGGCTGGAAACCAATCGCGGCACCATGCCGCGCGAGCAGATGATCCGCAGCGCGGAGCGTCTCATCAGCTTCTCGCTGGAGCAGATCAATGATCCGTCCTGGCCGACGGTGGAAAACAAGCTGACCCTGGTCGACCAGACGCGTGACAACCTACGCCGCGTGGTGCGTGGCATGCCGGCGCGTGAACGGGTGTATGCGGATGTCAAGGCGCGCGCCGCGACGCGCTTTGCCTCCATGACCGTAGCCCGCATCGTCGGCGACAAGGACAAGGAACTGGTGATGGGCAGCTACGCCATCCCCGGCACCTTCACCCGTGACGCCTGGGAAAAGTTCGTGCAGGACGCCTTCAAGGAAGCCGCCAACAAGGAACTGCAAAGCGCCGACTGGGTGCTCAAGACTTCCTCCAAGGATGACCTGACGCTGGAAGGCAGTCCGGAACAGATCCAGAAAGCCCTGGTGTCGCAGTACAAGACCGAATACGCGCGCGAGTGGCAGAAATTCCTGCAGGGCGTCAGCATCGTCGAACTGCGCAACCTGGACGATGCCACCAATGCGATGAACCGCCTGGGTGACCCGCTGACCTCGCCGCTCAACAAGGTGATCAACACGGTCTACGACGAGACCTCGTGGGATAACCCGTCGCTGGTCGATGCAGGCCTCGCCAATGCCAGCAAGGGTTTCATGGGCTGGTTCAAGGAGACCATCCTGCGCCGCTCCCCGGCACCCGTGCCGACCCAGTTGAATACCGATGGCAGTACCGCCCTCCCGATGGGACCGGTAGGCCGGGAATTCGCGGGCGTGGCACGGCTGGTGGTGAGCAAGGACAAGGGCAATTCGCTCATGCGCGGCTACATGGAGAATCTCTCCAAACTGCGCACCCGCCTGAACACCATCAAGAACCAGGGCGACACCGGCCCGGGCGCCAAGCAGCTGATGCAGCAAACGCTGGAAGGCAATGGTTCGGAACTGTCGGATTCGCTCAAGTTCGTCGATGAGGAAATGCTGCCCGGCCTGAACGATCAGCAGAAGACCACCCTGCGTCCGCTGCTGGTGCGTCCGCTGGTGCAGGGTTTCAATGCCCTGGTGCGTCCGACCGAAGGCGAAGTCAACAAGATCTGGCGTGCCCAGGTGTACGAGCCGTTCCAGAACAATCTGGCCGCCAAGTATCCGTTCTCGCCCAATTCCAAGATCGAGGCCAACAGCGGCGAGATCGGCACCGTCTTTGGCGAGAATGGTGCAATCTCCAAGTTCGTGACCACGGCCATGGGACCGCTGGTGGTACGCCGGGGTGACACGCTGTCACCGCGCAAGTGGGCCGACATGGGCATCACCCTGTCGCCGGCCATCACCACCAGTTTCGCCGACTGGATCAGCACACCGGGCGGGACTGGCGCAGGCGGTGGCGGCGCTGCGGATGCACAGACCGTGTTCCAGATCCAGCCCCAGCCGGCGCCGGGCGCGCTGGAATACACCATCGAGATCGATGGACAGCAACTGCGCTACCGCAACACCCAGGCGCAATGGACCAACTTCGTCTGGCCCAATCCACAGGGTTCGCCGGGCGCAAGGGTGACTGCCGTGACCTACGACGGCAAGACCGTAGAAGTGGCCAACCAGCCCGGACGCTTCGGCCTGGAACGCCTGATCAACACGGCCCAGCGCAAGCGCAAGGACAACGGCGCCTTCGAACTGTCGTGGACTAACGAGGGCGTGACGGTGGTGGTGAACCTGAAGATCATCAGCAGCGCCGAGGTCTCCGGCAGCAGCAATGGCGCCGCCCGCGGCACGGCCGCCCTGCGTGGCCTGAAGCTGCCGGAAACCATCGCAGGCGGGGCTCCGGAAGTACCGGTGCCGGCCCCGGCTCCCTCGCCGGCCGGCGCGCCGGCGCCACAAGTACCACCGCAAACTCAATCCATCACCACAGGGGCTAAGCAATGAGTGCAACCGGCACCCCCATCAAGATCGGCTATTTCGGCAAGATTCCGACCCGCGGGGATTTCATCAAGGCCACCGACAATGCCGCCCTGATCACGCTGCTGGACAACTGGCTGGCGCAGACCATGGAGCTGCTTTCGCGCGATGCGCGCTGGAAGATCATCTACGATGGCGTCAAGCCCCTGCACTTCGTGGTCATGGGCCCGCGCAGCCGGCGCGCCGTGGCGGGCCACCTTCGTACCAGCGGCGACCAGTCGCAGCGCCGCTTCCCGTTTATCGCGATGAGTGCCTTCGATGTCGAAGACCCGGTGACTTTCGTCAGCAACAGTCCGCTGATCCTGTCGCGCCTGTGGTCTCGCCTGGAGTCGCTCACCCAAGGCGTGCTCAACGCCCCCGATCCCGGCCAGCCGCTGCAGACGCTGGCCTCGGCCACGCTGGAGCTGGATATCAACAGCGCCGGCTACCATGCTGCCTTTGCCGACTTCCTGGAACTGCAAACCACCGGTTCGCTGCAACAGATGCTGGCCGAGGCCGGCTTCACCGGCAACCTGCGCCAGCTGTTACTGGCCTTGGGCCTGCTGCTGCAACCGGTCATGGCCAGCACCTCCAGCCGCCTCGACAAGAACCTGATCCTGCCGTTGCCGCGCGACCCGATGTACCGCAGCCTGGTAGCCAGTTTCTGGATGCACCTGATCACGCCATTCCTCACGCGTTCCGATTTCGAGCTGGCACTGTTTGTGACGCGGCTGGATGAGCGACCGGCGATGTTCCTCGGTTTCTCGGGCGCCTCGCCGCGCACGCTGCATTCGGTCATGGATACCCAGGCCGGTGCCGAGCACAACATCCCCTTCGACGATGCCGACTGGGTGGAAGAGCATGTGGGTGGTGACTATGGCATCCAGAAACTCTCCAGCTACCTGGCCCACCCCGACCTCTCGCTAACCTCGGCCATCGCGTCGTTCCGCGAAGCTTTCATCGGAGCCTGAATCTTGAAGATGAACCTACTTTCCCACTCCTGCCGGCTGGCGCTGTTGAGCGCAACCTGGCTCGCCTGTGCCGCCAGCCAGGCACAGAACGTCGCTCCGCCCGTCGCCACCCCCGCGCCGGGCCAGGTCCTGGTCACCGGCACCGTGCCGGACGAAGCCAGCAAGGCAGCGGCGCTGGCGCGACTGCGTGAAGTCTACGGTGCTGATCGCGTGGTGGACCAGATCGCTGTTGGCCAGGTGGTCTTGCCAGCCAACTGGAACACGCACGTGCAGAAACTGATCTCCCCCAATCTTAAAGCCGTCAGCCGTGGACAGCTGAAGATCGACGGCACCACCGTCAGCATTTCCGGAGAAGTGGCCAACGAAGCGCAGCGCCAGCAGATTGCCAGCGACATGGCCAGCAGTCTCAATTCTTCCTATACCGTCAACAATGGCCTGCGGGTCTCGACCTCGGAACAGGGCTTGCTGGACAACGCCCTGGCCAACCGCGTGGTGTCGTTCGAGAGTGGACAGGCTACGCTGACGCCGGAAGGCAAACGCATCCTCGATGAAATCGCCGCGACCATGCTCAAGCTCAAGGGCCGGCATGTCGAGATCATCGGCAATACCGACAATGAAGGTCTGCGGGCAAGCAACATCTCGCTCTCCCTGGCACGGGCCGATGCAGTCAAGGCTTACCTGAGCGCCAAGGGTGTGGATGAAAGCCTGCTGAGCACCTCCGGCCAGGGGCCGGACCGACCGGTTGCCTCCAACAGCACGGCGGAAGGACGCGCCAAGAATCGCCGCATCGAATTTCGCATTGCCAAATAGCGGCGAGCGGATTTTCTCCAAACGAAAAAGGAACCCTTTTGGCGGTTCCTTTTTTCGTTGGGGCTGAGGCCGCCGGGGCCTCAATCCTGCGGCGGCGGTTGCAATCCCAGCAGTTCCTCTACGTGGGACAGCGCGGCATTATCCTTGATGACGGTCTTGAGCCAGGCATGCAAGGGCATTTCGCCCCACTGCGCGGCCTTGTCCGCCAGGTGGGCGACCGGGCTGTGCGGCTCGGTACGGCGGAAGAATTCCGCCACCGCACGCAATTGGGCGATGGCTTCGGCGCGGGTGCGGATGGGGCCTTGATGCTGGACCGGCGCCGCAACAGGGTTGCCAGGCTCGCTCAGTTGCGCGGCGACGGCGGCGGTGTTCTCGTCTGCGACGGCGATCTCCGCAGGCGCAACTGAACGCAGCCCGGTGTCGGCAGCAAAACGGACGATGGTGTCGTGTACCAGCGTGATCGCCTCGCGTGCGGCAGAGAAGCCGGGGCCATCGACGCCCAGGCGCTGGTCCACGGACTTTTCGAACTGCTCCAGGCATTGCAGGCAGTATTGGGTATCGGCCAGCATGGCTTCATAGAAGGCATGTGAGCTGCGCTTGCGGGCCGACTCCATCACGGCCAGCTTGACGCCCTCCTCCGGCTGCCCGCCCTCGTTGGCGATGCGCTCGGCATTGGCGGCGCGGGTGCGAGCGCCGTCGAAGTCGAGCAGGGAGAAGGCGCTGCCGCGTCCTTCGGTCAGCGGAATCTCGCGCGACATCTGCACCGAGCGCGACAACAACCAGGTGAGGTTGCCGACGCGGCGGTCGTGGTCGCCCTCTTCCGACAGGGGGTAGAGGTGATCCCAGAACTGGTCGAACAGGCCAGCCACCAGCAGGAAGCCATCGCCCAGCCCACGCAGGCCGCGCGTCTTGCAGGCGGCTTCGCTGTACCAGACGGCCAGGCGCAGATCCTTGCTGCGGGTTTCGATGAGCTGGGCGCAGCGCTGCTCGACGAAGATCCAGTCGGCTTCCTTGATGTCGGTGACCCATTCGCCCTGATCCAGGGTCGGATCATCGAAGCGTCGCGCCTCGGCGATGGCGTCGAGGTCGGCGGTGAAGGAAAGGTCTTCGCCGGCGGGATGATTGTCATTGATGGGCTTGAGCAGCGGGTCCACGGCAGAGGTGGGCGGCTTGACGCCGAGCAAGGATTTCAGGGTGGGCAGTTTCATGGTCGATGCGATCCCGATCAGTTATTTTCTTGTCATGATGATCCCCGCTGGTCCTGCATGTGCGTGCTGGAAGTGGCGGGCCTTGGAGCGGGTTGGACAAGGGTTGGGGGCGGGTGTTCGCGGCGACAGATGAATAAGTATGAAATTGTATGAGGAGATGAGCAGGTGCCCCCCGCCCATGGATAAGAGCGACAGAAACGAGCAACTCCTCATTGACAACTGTTCCTGTCAGCCATGACTTTTCTTCGCCATCGAGTCGGTCAATCAGGACTCTTCAGATTCCAAAACGGACATCTACTGAACCTCAGTTGTCCAAAGAGCGATATCTCAATTTTTCCCCAACGGCTCCATCGATCCAAGCCTTCAGGCCAGCTTGGCTGTGGAGCACATTTCATTGCAACGTAGTAGCACAGCCCTAACGGCAGCCAAATCCAGAAGAACCAGATCATCAGAAACGCAAGAATCAACTCTACCGCGCCCATACGGCTACGATAGAACCGCCCTTCTTCTCCCGGAGCGAGATAGGGCATGTAGAAGAACAGGCTATTCAACAAGGAAATCCGCCGCTCACGCACATGTAGCGTTGGCAGATTGGATGGGCCCTGCTCCATGTACCTTCGCACATAGGACCAGATAGACTGCAAGCCTTGGGTTGTAATGTCGTTGCCTCTGAGGGTGATCCGCTCAAGCACCTCCGTGGTTCCGGACTGCTTGGTAATCTCGGCCTGCACGTCTTGCCAGGAAAATATCTTCAGTTTCGACCGACGGGGTGGGAACGGCATCAAGCGAATTGGATAATCATAGGCATAGACCTTGCCTTTATCGCGGTCGAAACGTACCGGCATATCACGCGGAATGCGGCAGTCCAGAACCATACTGAAAATGGCACATGTCATTCCCAAAGCAAGCAAACTCCAACTAATGACGGGAAAGATCAGCGCGTCATCTGGCCCAATGCTCGCCGCTACCAGGTGCATCACTAGCCAGGAGAAGAACACAACCATTACGATGCCCACCATCAGCAAACCGCCCCGGATCACATTGCCCGCGCGCGACACTTCCAGATAGCTTTCGCTGATTGCATTGATGTCGTCAGCGAGCGTAGGGGACTCTATATCGCGACCGAGGTCTGCCTGATGGTCGGGTAAATCCTCGTACCAATGTTGATTGGGCGGATTAAAGCGGGACCGGACTCGACTCATCTACAACTCCTCATACAGAACTGTTCCTCTGGGACTGGACGATTCGCCGACGGTCATGATCTTCAGGTCGCCCCCGAAGGTCTTGATCGGCTTGAACCTGACGTTCAATGCCATGGGGCCTTTTTCGGAGGCGGCATTGGTATTGCCGTTATAGATGCCAATGGCTTTTTTATAGGTATCAGCCAGGGTCTTCAGGCTCTTTTGACCGATGGCAATCCAATCAACCTTACTCGCCAAGATCTTCTTCTCATTGTTTTGCTTGGCCTCCTGCAGGTACGCATCCAACTCAAGCGTCGTCAATCTGATTCAAAGCCATGGAAAATCAGCATAAGTATGATCCTGGGTCACAGCGTTGGATCCTGTCGCGCCTGCAATCGAACGTGACAGGTTATAAGAAGAATTCTGGAGGAACAATATCAACCGATAGCCATTCCCACACCACATCCCGCCCGAGCGAGGGCGGCATAGGCTTTCCTTCTTCAATTCTTGTCTTATCGTCGAATAAGTCCGCGACAAGCCAAAATCCTGTCCTGGGGCAGGTTGCCCCTGTGGGTACACGGATACGATCCAGGTCCGGACCGATCAGCTCAGGATTTTCTACGCACTTGCTGGCGATTTCTTCTACGCCACGCATCAATCCCACGAAGAAGTCCCATGTTCCGAGATCGCGATCAACTGATGCAGTGAAATCTCCGAGATAGAGATCGACGAAGAACTGAGCGTGATAGGAAACCTCATGCAATATCTCGTCACGGCTGTTGAGCAGGCGAAAGGTTGAATAACCTGGAACTGCAGACCCATCCTTCTTTTCGGTGGGCACCAGCTCCATATGCAGTCCATCCCTTAGATCTTCAAAAAGAGCCTTTTTCAAGTAACGAAAGAGCTTATATTCCTTATTCTCGGGTGTGACAAATTTCAGAATTCGATCTGCTGTCCAATAAAGGTAATAGCGTTTTCCATCCACCTCGGTGTAGCTACCACGGATTGGCTCGACCACGAATCCCATAATCGACGTATCTGTACCGCCTCGAGATGTCTTTGCGTAATGCCATAGGTAGGTGCTGGGAGCCAGCTCAATCACATCGCCAGCGGTATGGTGGAGGTACAGCAGCATGATTCAGTTCTCTTTGCTTTCCGGACGTGTTTGACCATGAAATAGGACCTCACGATCCGATGGATGCTTGCGGCTCCCCTTCATCTTCGTCGAGGAAAAGTTCTCGAGGAACGATATCCTGAGATATCCATTCCCATGCCACATCACGTCCCATCGATAGAGGCATGATGTCTCCTTGCTCGCACTCGATTTTTTCATCGACAAGATCTGCGACAAGCCAGAAGCCGCTTTTCGGACAGATTTGGCCAGACTTTGACCTGATGCGTACGACATCCGTTATTGTCTCTGGACACGGTACGCACTTCTTCCTGATTTTTTCCACGCCGTCCTTGAGCGCCACAAAAAAATCCCAGGTCGATAGAGTCCGGTCGGTGAATGGGGTCAGGTCGCTCATGTATAGCTCCAGATAGTATCGTGAGTTATACGATACTTCGTGAAGGATACGGCCATCCTTGTCTGATAGACGAACCGTAGAGTAACCTTGCTTCTCGCTCCCATCATTGTTCTGCGTAGGTGCGATGGCTATCTGCAAGCCATTGCTCAAATCTTCGAAGAGCGCTTCTTTGAGATGTCGAAACAATGGATATGTCTTGTTGTCAGGCGTTATCAAATTCAATATCCGATCTGCCGTCCAATAGAGGTAGTAGCGTATTTCATTTACCTCGATGTAGCTTCCACGAACGGGCAGCGAAAATCGGCCCAAAATTTCCAGATCGGAGGTTCGTTGCTCTTCTTCGGGGTATCGCCAAAGCCCATTTTCTGGATCGAAGTCGATGATTTTGCTACCTGTATGGTGCTGGTAAACAAGCATTGCTATTTTCCTCAACGATCCGCAGGTGCGCTGTGCCGTGAGAGATATCTCGATTTGTTCTAGTCGGTGAAAAGGCCCGCAGGAATCAGTTCACGAGAAATCCATTCCCAATTCACATTGCGGTCCTGACTGGAGGGCATCAGCTCGCCTTGTTTGGCCTCTATCCGATAATCCACGGAATCGGCTACCAACCAAAAACCATCCAGGGGGCAGCGCTCTCCAGTTCTCGCCCGTATCCTGGAGGCAAGCGGAATTTCGTTCTGCTCGCTCGAGCATTTCTTACTTATTTTTTCGACAGCATCTTTGAGCGCAACAAAGAAATCCCATGTTCCAAGATCTCTATCGGTAAAGGGTGTGATATCCATCATGTAGAGCTGAAGATACCGTTGCGAAAAATAAGAAACTTCGTGCAATAACGTACCGGTTTTGTCGTGCATTCGCACTGTTGAATATCCGGGAATAGCACTGCCATCTCTTCTCTCCGCCGGGACAATCTCGAATTTCAGCCCGTCGCGCAGATCTTCAAAACGTGCATCTGAAAGGTGGCGGAACAACGTATATTCGGTCCCATCCGGAAGTCTGAAGAGCAAGATCCGGTCCGCTGTCCAATAAAGGTAATAACGCTTGCCATCGACTTCAGTAAAGCTTCCTCTCACCGGGAGGGTGAACCTTGCCATGATCTCAAGCTCAGGCGTCACTCTCGGCTTTTCTGGATAACGCCAGAGCCCGGTCGCTGGGTCGAAATCGACAATGTCATCTCCGGTCACATGATCAAAGATCAGCATCTTCATTTCCTTCATCTGCTCATCCGGATTTACGGTGACCTACGCGGTTTTTGAGAGGGCGTATCTCGTTGGGGAAAGCGATCATTCCATCGATTCTTCCGGGAATAGATCATGTGGAATGATGTCTTCGGATAACCACTCCCAAGTCACCTCCCTATCGAATGAGCGTGGCATGGGAGATCCTGCTTCAACATATTCTTTATCGTCGACCACATCCGCGACCAACCAATAGCCAGTTTGCGGACACGCCGCTCCTGACTTGATGCGAATCCGACTGGTATCAACATCAGCTATTTTTTCTGCGGATATACACATGCCCGATATCTTTTCAATTCCGTTCTTCAGGCTGACAAAAAAATCCCACGAGGCTAGATTTCTATCGGTGAACGGAGTGAAGTCGGCGAGATAGAGTTTCAGATAATAATTTGAGTTGTACGTGATCGTATGAAGCAAGCCCCCATCCTTGTCTCGCAAAATCATGGTTGAGTATCCGGGCACAAGACTGCCGTCATTTTTTTGCGCGGGGACCAGATCCAATTGCAGGCCGTCTCGCAAATCCTCAAACAGTGCTCCAGCTAGATGACGGAAAAGTGCAAATTGCTTGTTGTCCGGCGTGACAAACGTCAATACACGATCTGCTGTCCAATAGGCGTAGAAGCGTTTTCCTTCTACTTCAATGTACGAACCCCTTATGGGTAGAGCAAAGTGAGCACTGAGATCTGTGTCACTGCCTCTCCAAGGAGTGTCAACGTACCGCCATAGTCCGGTAGTCGGTTCAAAATCAATGACGTCGCTGCTGGTGTGGTGCTGGCAAATCAGCATAAGTATTGAGCCATAGGTAGGTGCGGGAGCCAGCTCAATCACATCGCCCCCGTATGATTACCCTAATATTTGAAATACATCACGCCACATTCAGGCGGATCGTTCTCGGTCTTATGCAATTTGGTGGACTTCTTCAGATCAATATTGGAAGGCGATGGCAATTCCAGTATTCGAAAGACCTTTTCAGCTAATCGTACAAAGGGCATCCACTTTCTCCCCAAGCTAAAGCACATGACCATAAAGAAAATAACTACACCAAGAAAAATAAGGATGATAGTAGGATCTCGATTAACGGCATGAGACCAAAACTCAAGAACCCCCAATCGTCCTCCGAGCATTGGCAACATAAGTAAAAACAGAAAGAACATCGACGTCAAAATAAGCCACCACTTCACAACGGTTCTGACATGCCGCGCTCGTCCACGTGAGCAATGCGGGTACAGCGAAATTACCTTATCTGAAGGACGCATCAACCCGTACAACTCATAATGGTCTCCTCGCTTTTCGACCGCTGCAACGATTTCATCTCCTTCCTTGAATGGACTTCTCCAGAGCCAGCCTTTAACTTTTTTGTCATCCAACGTAAATTGAATATAGTCAGCCTCTTCTTCCACCGAAGAAACGTAGTTCGACATGATCGCGGCCTGCCCGGCCAAACCTGCTGCTGCCGAGGCAACTGCGATCGCCCCCATTTTTGTTTGGTCGGACCTGGTAAATACAAAACTAGCACTTAGCCGTTCTTGTCGATAGGATTCAATTTTCCCCGCTATTTTTTGCAAAGGATTTTTCTGCGGATGATCTACGTAATTTGTCATGGGTAATCTAATAACGGTGTATCGTAACTAACTCAAGTGCCGACCGGCGGCCATCTTGAATTGAAGGCCAGCCGCTCTTGGGAATGACTTATGCTAATCCAATACCAATCAGGGCTCTATTAAGGCCATCATTTTGTTCACGTAAGGAACGATAAGCACCTGGCTCCATATTATTTTCACCGAAGAAGGAAAGCGCACACCATATCTGCAATTCGTCATCACTGAATATCCAGATTAGAACCTGTACCGTGAAGACCGCCAAGGATGCCCAAGCTCCAGCAGACATTAACAAGATACGTGCTGCAACAACTTCCATGCCGACAGAGCTCGCCACGCGAGCACTTAGCGCTACGGCGGATCGCGTTACAAGCTGCTTAAAAAATGGTGTTGAATACGTAAGTGCTGTAGCAAAAGAAAGAGCTGCGCTCAATCCTCCGAGGAAGGCCTTGACACCATATAAAGTAGCAATTTTTATCTGGCCTTCGTCATAGTTTTTAAATGTATCTTTAATGTCCAAAACAACTCCAATAGCCGCCGTAGCACTACTCAACACTCCACCAAACAACTTAAGCCGCTGGTAACTCCACAAGCTGGCACCCTTGTCGAACTCTCCCTTGGCATTCTGCGTCATATTTTTCAGAATGCCTCCGGCCACATCAAACAGACCACTAGTAATGGTCATGCCAGAGGCCACCAGCCCCCACCAGCTCTTCGCATCCCCTTTTTCTATGCAGGCATGCGCCATCTTGGAGAAATTAACTCCCTCAATGATCATCACCAGCAACGCCACACGTACATCTTTGATCGCGGTGGGCGCCTTCTCGCTTTTCTTGAAGTCCTCCCAAGCGCGACGCATGCTTTCAGTCTGCGCATTGCGCATGGCTGGTTGATCACTGGCCAGAAACGCACGTGCAGTGCGTAAGCGTTCGATGGTCTGCTGCCTGATCACGCCGTCATTCTTGGCCTGCGCCTGAATCAGCTGCAAGGAATCCAGCGGGTTGACGAGTGCTCGCACACTCAGCATGTGCTGCACCATCTTTTCGCCAAAATAATCAAGCGTGCTGGCCAACTTGAAGTTCCTCATGATGGCATCGCCGACCGTCATGATCTTCAGATCGATCCCGAAGGTCTTGATCGGTTTGACCCTGACATTGAATGCCATTGAGCCTTTTTCGGAGGCGGCATTGGTATTGGCGTTGTAGATGCCAATGGCTTTTTTATAGGTATCAGCCAGGGTCTTCAGGCTCTTTTGACCGATGGCAATCCAATCGACCGTACTCGCCAGGATCTTCTTCTCATTGTTTTGCTTGGCCTCCTGCAGGTACGCATCCAACTCGGGCATCGCGTCAATCTGATTCAATGCCATGGCGCGCCAAAGGAGGTTGGTCTCGGTCGTTTTCATCTCCTTGACCCAAGCAGCGATTTTGTCCTGTCCTACATTGCTATGATTCATGCCAAAGATCGCCCTGCCCACCTGATCATCGAACACCACGCCGTCGCTCACGCTCTTTCCGTGGAACTCGGTAAACGCATCGATCAGGTTCTTCGCTTCAAGCCAGCTCACCAAATCTCCCGTTCGGTCGTTGGCGATCTTCGTTATGTCGTCCTGGAAAGCCGCATAATTTTTCTTGAACTCCGTATAGCGCTTCTTATCCAGCTTCTTTTCGTATTTTGACCAAGCGCTGGTTCTCGCACCCTCGATATTGCTGGTGGCATTCCTGTCCCGCGTTCTTACGAAGTCATCGGCCTGCTTGCGCAACTTTGCCAATTCAACGCTACGCTGAGGTTCTGGCATCGTATTCACATGATCAAGATAGGTCGGTTGGATAACGACCGTCGGAACTTGCTTCTGCTTCAGTTCATCAATGAAGTCGCTAATTTCGTTGGCCTTGGCCTGTTCCGCAGGAGGCAGCGTGGACGCATACTTGCGCCGGCCACTGGTATCGGGCTGAGGCATGTTGTGGCTCTTCATGTCTTGCTGAAAGCTGTCCTGCGCATCGGCTGCTCGCTGGCCCAAGACCTCCTTGAGACCGTCGATGGCCATCATCGCCGAGACCTCCATCTGCAGCTCTTCCATGTATTTCTCGGAGCAGCCAACGACATCATTGCGAAAACCGTTGAGTTCGTGAACGATGCCCACCGCATCCCACACACCCATGACCAGCGGCAGGTAGTCTTTTCCTTTTGAATTCTTCCCGATCTCGGCCATGAGCTTGGCAACCGGCTCACTCTGCCCACTTCGCTCAATGGCTGTATAAAGGGTACTCTGCTTCTTGAGTACGTCAGCAAAGTAGCTTCCGTTCCTGGCAGGACGGCTGATCTTCGGTACCGCTTTCTGATTCAGGCTGTCGGCTCGGAAGCCTGGCTTGTATTCAAGAATCTGCTCAATGTTTGCCTTTATTGCAGGCAACCCATGGCGATAGCCGCCGGCGGTGACCCAGGTCGCAGGCAGGAAAGTCTGCATGCGCCGGTCACGCAGTTTGGCGTCCTTCTCGAAGTCTGCCAGCGTCTCGGCACTCCAGATATGCTCCGAGAAAGCGATCCAGACACGCTTACATTTCTCGGGGGATTCAATCGTGATGACCGAGGCCGAAAGATTGTGGCCGTTACGTGAGCACTGCGGCTCCTCAAGCACGGCCTTGATGGCGCTGGCAGAAGGCATCTTCCACAAGGTACCCGCTTCGGAGACACCGTACACCTCCCACTTGATGTGACTGCCGCGCGGATGCTTCTCATGAAACACGTAAAGAAATCCAGCCCTCAACGCGCGCAGCGCATATTTGTGGTGGTTCAGCTTGACGCTAGTCACCTTGTTGCCCATGGGGCTTGGTACGGCAGCATCGATATCCATGGGCACCACCGCATAGCGTGCTGGCAGGATGGCCAGCCCACTCTTGTTGCAGTTGGGGCAAGTCGGATTCTGTGGATTGGTGCAAGCCATGATTCAAACCTCGTGATGCAGATGGAGAGACAGGCGGTCGGCACTGTCTCCGAATACCTCTTCGAGCGCTCCACCGTAGAATTCACCGACACGCGTCTTTTCCCATACCGGCGCGAGCGCAGCATGCAAATGGAAATGCGTACCAATTTCCAGGGCGTGCCGTGCGAACAATGCACGATCCGGTGAGTCGGTGATGCCGTATTCAGTGGCTCTTTCCAAACTATTCAGTACATGCTGATGCCAGCCAGGGCGCGTCGATAGACGGCTACGCCATGCTTCGTTCTGTCCACACAGGGCGAGCCAGGCAGCGTGAACGACCGCATAATCTTCCACCTCGTTCCATTGCTTGGCGGTCAGCGTCAGGGATGCGCTCTCTCGCAGCGGCTGGTGATCATCGATAGACTGATGCAGCAGATCGCCATCGCGTCCGACTGACATGATGTGCAACGCTGGCCCCAGCAGGACGCGGCGCTGCTGAGAGTCGAGCGCAGGCCAAAGCCATTCGCGCACCCCCGGATCATGAAATCGCAGCAACTTGGCCTGCCCGTTGCGGTAATGGACGTGGCAGGTCCGAGCCCAGTAAGTCGCCAGCTCGCGCGCCGAGCATGGGGCTGCCACCCAGCCGCACACCGGCTGGCCATTCATTTGCTGCAAGCTATCCAGAGTCCATGCGTTGGCAGCCAACTCCACGGTGCGAGCCAGCACAGTGCCATCCTGAAAGCGGGACAGATCGAGCTCAACCAGGTAAGGAGCATAGCGCTGGTCAAAGCGTGGATGCATTACCGGCACCGGTACTTTCCGGGTTCCTACAAGCTCATCTGTCTCGAATGGATCACCCTGGGCGGGGTTGATCCAGGCGATGCAGGGCTCGTCTTGAAATCGGGAATGCAAAGCCCGAATATGCGAATCCCACACAGGCGTTGCGATAACTGTGTTGTTCTCTTCCATTCTGTTGTGCCCTACAGCGTCTGGATAGCGGCCATCGCGGCACTGGCGTCCTGACTGGTCTGGGAGCACCCCTTGACGTCGCCGCTGGCCATAGACAAAGACGAGGTGCTACTGGCCGGCCCCGTCAACTCCTTGGCACTCGCCTTGAACTCCATCGCCCCCGGCCCATGCACCTCGATGTTGCCGCCCTCCAGTTTCAGCCACGCACCCTGCGCACTGAACTGCACATGCTGCTTGCCCGTGATCTGCACATCCTGCCCCACACTGGCTACGGTCAACTGCTTGGCCGATGTCAGCATGGTCTTTCCCGCCTGGCTCTGCACGCTGACCTTGCCCGACGCCGCATGCAGGGCCATGCCGGCATCCTGAACCGGCTTGCTGGCATCACTGGCCTTGCCATAGGTGAAGAGACTGATGCCCGATTTGGCCAGATGATGCAGATTGCCCTGGGCAATCTGGTTGATGTCCTTGCCTGCCGTGATGCTGGTGGTCACACCTGCAGCCAGGATGGCGCTGGTCGGAGTGGCCGCAGCGATACCGGCCGGGCTGGAGAGTTGCAATTGTGGTGCGCTGAAAGCCGTCGCGGCGCTTGAGCCTGATTCACCACCATCGTCACCACCACCGTTGCCTGCCGAAGCCGTGGCGCTCGCCTTGAGCACCTCGATGGACTCCGCCAGAGACTCCACGGCGGGCAACTTGCCCGCTTCAGCCTCACCGTCGAGTTTGGCATTGTGCTTCTGCGCCGTCTCGGCCAGTTGCTTCTGCTTCTCCACGCTGTCCGCAAGCTGCGAGAGCGCGCCACGCACATCCAGCTGCGCGGCCGCGCTCTTCTCCGTTGACAGCAGCAATCCCTGTCCTCCACGCACGGCCGCACTGTAGCGCGTCTTCAGCTCGAAACCTTGTCCGGTCGTGGCCAGGCGCTGGTTGTCAGTCTGCTGGCGCAACAGGCCCAGATTGAGTTCGCTGGCACCGTCGTGGCTGTCCGCATGCTGCTGCAGCGAAGCGCGCGACTGGCCGGGCGTGTCGTCGAACACCAGCTGATTGTAGGCCCCACCACCGCTCTGGCTGGCGCCCAGCGCCTGGGTCTTGATACCCGAGAGGACGGCCGCATGCTGGTGCCCCTCACTGTCGCCAGGAAACCAGGCGGGCGCATTGCCAGTGGCCGCACCCGCCCCCTGCCCGACCTGGTTGCCCTGGGCATTGTCCTGGCCACGGCCGTTGTACAAGGTGCCGATGACCACGGGGCGGTCGATATCACCTTCGATGAAGTCGATCAGGACTTCCTGCCCCACACGGGGTACCGCCTGGCCGCCCCAATTGGCGCCCGCCGTGGGCGCGATGCCTGCCAACACGCGCACCCACGTGCCCGATTGTTCATTGGCGGGCGCGCCCACGTGACCATCCGGTGCCGGCGAGCTCAGGCCGCTATGGCTGCGCTCGCCGCGCTGCCAGTGGAATTGCACGCGAATGCGGTTGTCGCGGTCGGTATGCACCGGTTGTCCCTGCGCGCCCACGACGACGGCGGTCTGCTGGCCGCTCGCGGCGGGCTTGGGAAGGAGCCGATTACCCTCGGCATCGGTCACCAGTGGACGATAAGGAACTTTGTTGCGAATGGCTTCGAAGCGATTACGGTAGACCGGTCGCACTTCTCCGCGAGCAGGCTGCAAGGCGGTATCGAGCAGGCTGGCCGTGCCGCCATCCTCGTCCAGACTGGCTTCGCCCAGCAGTCGCATGGCTTCAGCCTTGAGGTCGGCGTTGAGATTGTTATGCGCCTGATGGACCACACGCAGCAGCACGAACTGATCATCTGCACTGCCACCATGGTCGTAATGACCAGTCAGGGTAAAGGTCGTTCCGGGTGAGAGACTGCGCACGGTGCCCGTTCCGGTGAAGACTTCATTACGCGCCTCAATGGCCTGCATCTGGTTGCGCGCCTGGCGCTCGGCCTGGGCACGGTTTTCGTTGGCATACACGCCGGGCGCATCGCGCAGGGCCAGTACCAGGCCGCCCGGCGCCGCATCGCCACCGCCATCGCCTTTATCGCCGCCTGCACTGCTCATGCTGCTCGCTTCCCGCACAGCGGCCTGGCGATAGTCCCAGGTCAGGATCTCGATTGCATTGCTCTGCCAGCGCCGAACGCTGCGCCAGCGGTCGATGCTGTCCTCGGGCATGACCGCGCCGGGCTGGCTGAAGGCGATCCGCTCGCGTGCATTGGGCTTGAAGCTGCCGTTGTGGTCGGCGATGACCACCGTATGCATCCCCAGACTGGCACCGCTCGTATCGCCAGTGTGCTCGATGTAGTAGAACAAGCCTTCCTCGGTCAGCAGGCGGTTGACGAAGGCCAGATCGGTTTCCTGATACTGGGTGGTCAGGCTGCGCCTGGCATACACCGAGGCATCCTGCAGGTCCAGTCGCCAGGCGGGCTGCAGCTTGCCTTCTCCCTGGTAGTCACGAAAGACCGATTCGATGATGTCCGGGACCGTCATGTCCTGGAACACGGCACTGTCTCGCCGGTGCCGCAGGAAAGCCAGCCACGGCTCGATGGTCAGCACGTAACGCGCCATACCGCCGTTGGCCCCCTCCATCCGGCAATCGGTGACGTGGCCATGGAAGGAACGCGGAGCACCGTCCGTGTCCAGTTCGAGCAGCACCGCTTGTCCCAGCAGCTGGCGCAGCGAAATAGTGGCGTTCAGGCTAAGGCAGGAGAGTTGAAGACGATAGCCCGCGATGGCGGCATCGAGACGGCTGCCATCGATGCCCTCCTGAACCGGACTGATCGCTTCGACGGCCTGCAATTTTTCCGCCATCAGCGTATCCGCACCCAGGTCCGCGCCTGATGTCATGTACAGGCGCATCACCCGCGTGGATTGGTTCCAAGCGCCTGCCAGGGCGGCAATGGCCGAGGTGATCATGGCCGCACCGTTTCTGGTTGCATTGGATCAGTGGCGACGCACGCCAGATGAAGGAAAGGGGAAGAACACGTCATGGTCTTGATCACTTCGTGAGGCTTACTGGATGGTGTATTTGAAATCGCCCTTCTTGCTGGCCGATACCTTGATGCGGCTGATGCCCTGCCCTTCGGCCATGCGCGCCAGAACGCTTTCGGCGATCTCCGGCAAAAGGCTGCCGTTAAGAATGTTGTCCACATTGCGTGCGCCCGAATCGACCTCGGTGCAGCGCGCCAGCACGGCCTCAACCAGTGCCTTGTCGTAGCTGAACTCGGCCTTGTGATTCTCTGCAATGCGCTTGGCGATGCGTGCCAGCTTGAGCTTGATGATCTCGACCAGCACCTCGTCGGCGATCGGATAGTAGGGAATGACCTTCAACCGTCCCAGGAACGCCGGCTTGAACGCCTTGACCAGCTGCGGGCGGATCAGGGCGTCGAGTTCATCGGGTGTCGGCAATTCCTCCGGGGTCTTGTTGAGGCAGGCCTGCATCATCTGCGACGACGCCACATTGCTGGTGAGGATGATGATGGTGTTCTTGAAGTCGATCTCGCGCCCTTCGCCATCATCCATCACGCCTTTGTCGAAGACCTGGAAGAACAGCTCCAGGACGTCCGGGTGGGCTTTTTCCACCTCGTCGAGCAGCACCACGCTGTAGGGATTGCGCCGCACCGCCTCGGTCAGCACACCACCTTCGCCATAGCCGACGTAGCCCGGTGGCGAACCCTTGAGGCCGGAGACGGTGTGCGCTTCCTGGTATTCACTCATGTTGATGGTGATCAGTTTGCGTTCACCGCCGTAGAGCACATCGGCCAGCGCCAGCGCCGTCTCGGTCTTGCCGACGCCGGACGGCCCTACGAACAGAAACACGCCCTTGGGCTTGCCGGGGTCATCCAGATTGGCGCGCGAGGTGCGTACGCGCTGGGCCACGGCGGAGGTGGCCTGCGGCTGCCCCAGCACACGCTCGCGCAGCAGGTCGTCCAGGCCCAGCACGGTCTTGATTTCATCTTTGACCATCTTGCCCAGCGGGATGCCGGTCCAACCAGCCACGATCTCGGCGACCACTTGCCCATCCACCTGGACCGGGACCATCGGCGCCTCACCCTGCTGCTCCTTGAGCTCGTCCAGCAATTGCTTCAGTTCAGCACGCGCGGTTTCTGCGTCCGAGGCTGCAGCGCCATCCTTGTTGGCGTCTTCCAGCGCAGTCCGGGCTTGCTGGATGCGTTCGTTGAGTTCGCGCTCCTGCTGCCAGCGCGTTTGCAGATCTCGCTGTTCGGCCAGGGCGGCAGCATGCTGTTTCTGCAGATCGGCCAATCGCGCCTGATGCGGCGAACCGCTGGCTGTCTCGCGCTGAAGGGCGGAGATCTCCGCATCCAGACGTTCCAGTCGGCGAGTGACGGCTTCCAGCAACGCGGGCGTGGCATTCTGCCCCAGCGCCACCTTGGCGCAAGCGGTATCGAGCACACTGATGGCCTTGTCAGGCAGCTGACGGCCGCTGATGTAGCGGTGTGAAAGGCGGACGGCTTCGGTGATGGCTTCGTCATAGACACGCACGCCAAAGTGCTTTTCCATGAGCGGGGCCATGGCGCGCAACATGGCGCAGGCCACCTCCTCGGTCGGTTCTTCGACCTTGATGACCTGGAAACGCCGGGCCAGCGCTGCATCCTTTTCGAAGTACTTCTTGTATTCGCTCCAGGTGGTGGCAGCGATGGTACGCAGCTCGCCACGCGCGAGGGCCGGCTTGAGCAGATTGGCCGCATCGTTCTGCCCGGCCTGGCCACCGGCGCCGATCATGGTGTGCGCCTCATCGATGAAGAGGATGATGGGATGCGGGCTCTTCTTGACTTCATCGATCACGTTCTTGAGGCGATTCTCGAACTCGCCCTTGACGCTGGCCCCGGCCTGCAGCAGGCCCATGTCCAGCGTATGGATCTCCACGCCCTGCAAGGGCTGCGGCACGTCGCCCTGAACGATGCGCAGCGCCAGCCCCTCGACCACGGCAGTCTTGCCCACGCCGGCTTCGCCGGTCAGGATGGGATTGTTCTGACGGCGCCGCAGCAGGATGTCGACGGCCTGGCGGATCTCGGCATCGCGCCCTATGACCGGATCGATCTTGCCATCGCGGGCGCGCTGGGTCAGCGGCGTGGTGTACTGGTCCAGCGCAGGCGTCTTCGAGGCGGTACGCTGCTTGAGTTCGCCCACCGGATCGCCGCCATGCTCTGCATCATCGTGTGTGTCGGCATTTCCCGTCGCGGGCGACTCGATGGAGCCTTCAGCAAGCCGGTGCAGGTCATGCTTGAGCTCGTCCACCTTGAATTTGGCGAATAGTTTGGAGCCACGATAAGCCAGTTGAGACAGTTCGCTCTGTGTCAACAGTGCCAGCAAGAGATGTCCGCTGCGGATGGAGGGATTGCCACCCTCCAGCGATGCGATCAGCCAGCCGTGTTCAAACAGCGTCTGCAGGTGCGGCGACAGAACGGGGGTGCGGGTATTGCCGTTCTTGAAGGTGGCAATCTCGCGCTCAAGATCGGCTTGCAGGCTGTCGGTACTGATGCCGCTACGGCGCGCGATCAGGCTGAAGTCGGATTGCGGCTGTTCGAGCAGCGCCAGGAACAGATGCTCCAGGTCGACTTCATACTGGCCGCGCGACATGCACAGCGTGGCCGCACGCTCAGTGGCCAGGCGCGCGGTGTCGTTGAGTTTGCTGATGAGGGATTTGAGGTTGATGCCCATGCTGCTCTTCCTTCCTGCTGGTGGTGGTGACGGCCGCGGCGGCCGTCCTGGTTTTTGTACTTTTCGTTCACGTCACTGCATGGCAATCTCGTAGCGGATATCGGCGCGGTCCCGTGTCTCGGGCGCGGTGGCGATGAAGGTATCCCATCCAAGACGTCCGCCTTCACGTGTGCTTGTCAGCGCCATCCCGCGGACATCCTGGGCGCGCAGTACCAGTTGCACTTCATATTCAAGGGTAGAGCTGGTGAACATTCCCAACATGCGCGCCAGGGCCAGCGAGGCCCTTTTCCCGGGCAGGAACTGCTCGAAGTCCTTCATCGCCAGCGGGCCGATGCGCAGATGCATGCGCAGGTCGCGCTGCCATACCCGCTCGCCCGCCATGGCGGTGCCGAGGGCAGAATTGGTCGATCCCAGCATGGTCTGGTGTTCGCGCGGAACCTTGTACCAATAGCCGACGAATTGCTCGATTTCCAGCGGCACCGAAAAATATTCCCCCAACACCTTCTGCATATACGGCGCAGAGGCAGGCCGATGGCGGAAAGCACCTGCAAAATGGGCCAGCGATTCGTCGCGTACCCCGTTGCCTTCCAGATCCTGCAGACGCTCGCGCAGAGAACGAAAGCCCAGCCCGGAGAGCGAGAGCAGCAAGGGCAGGAAGGTGTCGCGGCGACCGGCTTCGTATTGAAAAGCCAGACGATATTTGCTCCATGCCTGGTAGAACAAGGCCAGCGAACGTGTCGAAAACACATCCAGAAAGGCGCGCGGCCCTTCATCTCTCTGCTCAATCTGGTGACGTGCAATACGCTCGGTATAGTGCGCCGGCAGCGAACCGCTGCCACCCAGGAAGCCCATGAAGGTCGGCGTGAGCCGGACGTACTTCATCTGTCCGCTACGTAATGCCTGTTCCATTTGAGCGATCGAGTTCGTTTCCTCGTCGCGCGGCGGGAAGGTGTCGATCCCTTCGATCTCGCTGGCCGGAAAACCAAGCACGGTGCGGTTGGCAAAGCGCAGGAAATCACTGACCGCACGTTCGTGCGGCACACCATTGCGCTTGAACCAGAGCTCGATCATGCGCACGGCCTGGAAAAACTGGAAGCGATGGGGAGCGGCGAAGAGCCGCTCGATCACGCTAGGCTCAAATCTCCGCTGCGTGGCCTGCATTTCAAGAGTTCCTCCCCGGTTCTTTTGGATATCACGGTCAACTGCGAGAAGCTGTTGGCGTGCACGTACAAGCCCAGGAAGCGGTCGATCACGCCGGCAAAGGCGTGTAGTCCGCTTCCCACGAAACCCTCTTCGTCCACGGTCAGCTTGACTTCGATGCCACGGACCAGGCTGGCAAAGGGATTGCCGGGTAACCATGCGGTCGTGGGCCGATGGTCGATGGCGGCCAGTGCGCTGATCTGGCGTTGCGAAATGGGCGAATTGGATTGGTCATAGAGCGTCAGCATCTCCTGGAAGGCTTCCAGCCCCCCACGCATCAAGGAGAGGTGATTCAGCGAGAGATGCGAGATCAGCCGCCATTGCGCGCCGCGTCCGCGTTCGAAGCGCGAAGGCAGTGTCGGCTTGCGCAACAGGGCGGCGGTACGGATCACGCCGCCGCCTTCCAGGCTCAGGTCGCCGCCGGGCAAGCCATAGGTCAGCAGGGCCGGAAGATCGCGGTTGGTGCAGGTCAGCTCGATGCTCAGCGTGTCGGTCTCGACCTTGGCGGGATCGAAATCGATGTCGACGATGGTGATCTCGGTTTCATATCCGGGGCTTTTCAGCGCCACCAGCTCATCACGACGCATGGCCCAGTAATGGCCCTCGCTCTCGGGGGCCTGTCCGTGGCGTAGCGAATAGAAAGGGCGGAATTGCGTGATCGATTCGCCCTGGGGGGTCTGCCGCACCAGTTGTACCGAATCGATGGAATAGACCTCATAACCGAAGGCACGCCGGCCGTCGGGCAAGACCGGATAGGAGGCACCGGCATGGGTAAGCCGGATCGGATCGCCGCGCTGGCTGAACAAATTGATGACGGGGGTGCAGCCCAACAGCAGATTGGCAGCGCTGACGCCCCCGAGCTGCCGGGCGATATGCGAATCGGCACGCAGGCCGGACAAGCCCAGGTGCAAGGTGAAGCTTTTGGTATTCGCGGGCAGCACGGCGAGGATCGCCGACAAGTCGATATCAAAGAAATTGAATTTCTCGGGGAAAGCAAAATACTCGGTCAACAGGCGGTAGGCCGGATGCGACTGGGAAGGGAAGTCGATGAGTGCATCCTCTTCGGCGAACCCGACCTCCGCCAGAGGGAGCTTGCGCAGGGCGGTCCAGCGACCGCTACGTGGCAATTCCACCCAGGCTGCGGTGCTGCGCATGAAGAGGCTGTCGCGCAGGGCCGCGCAGAACGATGCCTCGCCATCGATGAATACGCGCAGGGATGCCAGTCCCAACTTGGCCAGTGTGACCTGCTCCGTCGTGGTCTCGATGGTAATGGAGAGGGAAGACGTCACTGAGGTCGGCAGCACGACCGCCTCCGGCGCATCGATGATGGGCGAGAAGACGGCGTGAGAGAGGCGCATCGGTGCCACCGGTACGTCATACGCCGTCTGGAACCGGCACACCACCCCTTTGACCGGCCGCGTGGACAGCGCTGTACCACGCGGGATGATGGTGGCATTGGTCAACTGCGCGGCTGATGCCGCGTAATCCATGCGCGCGATTGAGCAGGAGGGGAAAGGACGAAGGTAATGCGGATAGAGAACCTCGAACAAGGCCTCTGTGAATTCGGGATAATCATCATCCAGCCGCTTGGAAACACGCGCGTTGAGCAGCGCATAGGACTGGATCATGCGCTCGATATGCGGGTCTTCGCAGATCTCGCCGGCCATCAGCAGGCTGCCGGCGATCTTGGGATAGCGCTCGGAGAACTCGCGCGAATACCGCCGCAAGAAGCTCAGCTCGCGCTCGTAATAAGGTAGCAGCTCTTGCACTTAAACTCCTATGCGGGTCGTTCGCGACTTGCTGATCGAATACTGCAAGGTAGAAGGCTGCAGCACGGCATCGAAATTGACGGTCTCGCGCGCAGCATTGACCACCAGCAAGGCACTGATGGCGAAGTTGAGACGGTTGATCGAACCTTCCTGAATCTCCAGCGTGGCCTTCACGTTGCGCAGCCGGGGCTCATGCCGGGTAATGGCCTGCTCCAGGGACTGGCAGATCGCCGTGCGGTCATCCAGGCTGGCCAGGCTCATGCCGGCAAAATCATTGAGGCCATAGGCGATGATGGAATTGCTGCATTCCGGATACTGCTGAAGCAGTTCCTCGGGAACGACCGAGCGCGTGTTGAGCATCGCCTCCAGGTCTCGCGCCACGACATCCTTGAGCTCCTCTATCGACAGGCGGCTGACGACAGGGCTGAAGGAAGAACGTGGTCCATCATTCATCAGCTTGTCAAACAGGCTGGGCGCGAAGCCTTTCATATGCTTTCCCGCTTCTGGTGATCGGATGTTGGTATCGATTGGCGCTGAAAACGGCAGTCCGCCGGAAGACCGGCGGACGTCGTACAGCTTCATGAATGTCTGTTCTTTTGACGACAGCTCATCCGTTCAGTGCAAGATTCCCTTAGATGACCTTATTGGTGGACAGATCCCAGCCGCCCGAGGTATTGCCGGCGGTACCGCCATCCTTCTTCTGCTGGGTGTACTTCCACTTCACGGTGGAGTACTTCAGGCCGACCTTTTCGTTCAGGATCTCGCCCGATTCGATGGACGGCTTGACACTGCTGATCATGACGTTGGTCAGTTCGATTTCGAAGTAACGCACGCGCTCGCCCTTGCCATCGGCGCGCATGAATTCGAACTTCGCCTTGGGGATGGTCTTGCCCGAGGAAGAGTTTTGCAGCAGCAGGGGCGAAGCCAGGTCAGCCACCTTGGTGAACACGATGTCCTTGTGCTCGCAACGTTCAGCGGTGTGACCACCACCGGTCGATGCAGTTGCCGATTTCGGCTGCAGGACTTCCCAGTCAACGGTCTTGCACTCGATCCAATCCTTGTGCAGGTCATCAGTGGATTCACCCTTGATGCCGTCGATTTGCAGATAGACGTCAATTGCCATAACTTATCCTGTAAACATGAGGGAGGAAAAATAGTTAGGATTTACCTGCCTGCGGCAACTCCGCAACCAGCCGAAGCGACACCGACAGTTCATCCAACTGAAAATGCGGACGCAAGAACGACACGGCGCGATAAACACCTGGCCGTCCCGGCACTTCCGACACCTGTACCGAAGCTTCACGGAGCGGGAATTGCGCTTTTGCTTCCTGCGTGGCGTTGTCATCCAACAGCACGTATTGCGCGATCCAGCGGTTGAGGAAGTCTTCGACGTTCGAGGCGGCAGCAAAGCTGCCGATCTTGTCCCGCATCATCGACTTCATGTAGTGAGCGATTCGCGAGACGGCAAAGATGTATTGCAACTGCGAGGACAGGACCGCATTGGCGTTGGCGGCGTCCGTGTTGTACTTCTTTGGCTTCTGGGCGGACTGCGCGCCAAAGAAAGCGGCGTAGTCGGTGTTCTTGCAGTGGACCAGCGAAATGAAACCCAGATCCGACAACTCCTTCTCGCGGCGATCGGTGATGGCAATTTCAGTGGGGCACTTCAGGGCCACTTCGCCTTCATCGGTCTTGAAAGTGTGGGTAGGCAAGTCCTCGACCAGGCCACCGCCCTCCACCCCGCGGATCGCTGCACACCAGCCGAAATCCTCGAAGGCTTTGGTAAGCTTGCTGCCGAAGGCATAGGCGGCGTTGCACCACAGGTATTTGGAATGATCGGTGCCATCCACGTCCTCAACGAAGTTGAAGCCTTCGACCGTGGTCCCATCCTTGGGGTTGAAAGGCAGGCGACCGAGGAAGCGTGGCAGCGTCAGGCCGACATAGCGCGAATCCTCGGATTCACGGAAGGACTTCCACTTGGCATATTCAACCGTATCGAAGACCTTGGAGAGGTCACGCGGCTTGCCCAGGTCGGCGAAGCTCTCCAGGCCGAACAGCTCCGGCGAGGCGGCCGTGATGAAGGGAGCGTGAGAAGCGGCGGCGATACGCGACATCTGCTCGATGAAGTACATATCTTCAGGTTGTCGCGTGATCTCGAAATCGCCGAGCAAGGCACCGAAGGGCGCGCCGCCGAAGGTGCCGAATTCTTCTTCATACACCTTCTTGAACATGGCGCTCTGGTCGAACTCCAGTGCCGAATTGAAGTCCTTGACCAGTTCCTTCTTGGTGGCGTTGAGGATCTTGATCTTCTGGTTCTCGCCGACGGTGGTGTTGCGGACCAGGTAGTTCAGCCCGGTCCAGCTCCCTTCCAACTTCTGGAACTCGGGCGCATGCATGATGGCGCTGACCTGGTTGGAGATCAGATGGTCCAGTTCGGCAATGCGCGCATCCAGGGTTGCCGACAGATTCTCGGAGACGACTACGGTGCCTTCCATGACCTGGCTGACCAGTTCGGAAATGAGATCCTTGGCGCGGTCATGCTCGGAAGACGACTTCGCGACCTTGCTTTGTTCGACGATATCGTCCAGAAGAGTACTGCCGGCAGCGGCAGGCGCGGCACTTGCGGCAGCGTCGGTGTGGGCTTGAACGGACATGAGGATCTCTTTTACTTGTTGGTTTGCTTGCTGAGTTCGGCCAGCTTCTCGGTGCTGTTGAGCACGTCGCTGAGGATGTCTTCGAGCTTGTCGTTGCCGGCGATCTTGTTGCGCAGATCAGCCAGCTTGGTGCGCGCTTCCAGCAACTTGCGCAGCGGCTCGACCTGCTGCACCACTGACTCCGGGCGGAAATCTTCCATCGAGCGGAACTTCAGCTCTACGGCGAATTCCCCGCCCTTGTCGGAGAGCTCGTTGGGGACGCGGTAGACGGCGCGGGGCTCGATCCCCTTCATCACTTCATCGAAATTGTCGGGATCGATGTTGATGAATTTTCTATCCTTCAGGCGCGGTTGCGGCACCTCCGAATTTCCGCCGAAATCTCCGACCACGCCAGTGACGAAGGCCAACTCCTTCTTTTCGATGGCGTCACCGATCTCGACGTCATAAGTCATCTGCACGCGCGGGGGACGCACTTTTTGCAGTTTCTTCTGGATGCTTTCTCTCTTGGCCATGTTTGCTCCGCTGCTGTATTGAGTGACTCGCCCCATCACCTGAGGCGGCTTGAAAGGCGGGAGCACGGTAAGTGTCCCGCCGGCACGCCTTACTTCAGATTGCCAAACGGATTGGGGCCACTGCCACTGCTGCCGCCATTGCCGGCATCGGCGTCCGCAGCCGGGGCTGGTGCCGCCTTGCGCGCCACCTTGCCGCGAGCACGCGGCGCTGCTGCCGCCTTGGCCGGCGGCGGGACCAGGGTGTTTTCGCCGAGGCTCTCACGCAGAATCTTGGTCAGATCCTGAGCTTCGGTCTTGACCGAACCATTCAGAGCATTCTGCGAACGCAGATCCCCCAGCGCCTTCGTTGCCAGACGCAGCCCCGAGACTGTCACGATGCTGTTGGCCACCTTGTCGGCGGGGTCGCGCTTGAGCGCTTCCTGGGCGTTGACGATCGCATCGCTGTAGTCACCCGCATCGAAACGGATCTGGGCGATACGCACCCACGGCGTCTTGTCGGCGGGGAAGCGGCTCGCCACCACCTTCAGTACCGACACCGCTTCATCGCTCTTGCCTTCCGCCTGCGCGGTGTTGGCCTGCGCCACTCCGCTTTCCAACGTGTTCTTGGCCTCGTCCTCGGGGCTGGGCTTGGTCTGGGTATTGGCGCATCCCGCCAACATCACTGCCAGCAACGCCGGGATGATCAGACCTGACTTCAATTTGCTCGCACGCATTGGAAACCACTCCTTATATTTATGACATTAAGAAAGCCTTGCACGAGATCGCACAAGCAAATTAGCCGGGACCGAAAAATTCCGGAGATTCCTGATTTTTAGATTGCGAATGAGATGCGACGACAGTTTTCGGGCGAAATTGATGCTTTTGGAAACCGCACTTTTTAACTACGCCACGTTCTAATTACGACTATCAGGTTGTTTCCCGACTTAATAGTTTTAAGTAATTTGAACTTAAGCTCGTCCAAATGTATCGCATAGACCTTCACGGGAAAACGCAGTTCCGCAATCTGTAGAGACTTCCTAAAATTTTTTCGGCACGCGAGAAATCGCTCATCAGAAATCCAATAGAACATACGGGGCAGAGTTGAAAAAAGGATTGATTAACTACTTGGCAACGGGAGTTGCCATCTTTTCCCTGTCCGGCTGTGCCGCCGTTGGCGCGGCGACCGGGGTCGCACAGGCAGCCAAGTCCACACTGGAGGCGCTGGGCCTGAAAAAACCGGATACCCCGGAAGTGCCCGATGCCATGAAGCAGCCGCGCACCGTCCCCATCAAGCTGCATGCCTCCAAGGCGCTCAACCTGGACCCGCAGCAGCGCCCCTTGGCCCTGGTCGTAAAAATTTATAAGCTCAAGCAGAACATTAGTTTTCAACAAGCGTCATACGACACGTTCCTGAGCGCGCAAAAAGAGAAGGAAGCCTTGGGAGCCGATCTTCTGGAAGTCAAGGAGGTCACGCTGGTACCAGGCCAGCGCTATGAAATTTCCGAGAAGGTCAGTTATGAAGCCGGCTATATCGGCGTGGTGGCGCTGTTCGTCAACCCGGCGCAGCAGCGCTGGCGCGCGGTCTTCAAGGCCGACGAAGCAGAGAAGAACGGCATCACCGTCGGCTTGCAATCCTGCTCACTGACCGTGGGCGCAGGGGCGGTCGCCATCGATGCGCAGGGCAAGCCGCTGGAAAAGAATCTGATGCTGGCACCGGTTCAGTGTCATTGAAATTCAAACAACAACTCGCAAGGCATCGCGACATGACTATCATCACAACGGGGCAATCCAGGTGAATCACTCCAACAAAGTCCTCTGGGGCGAAGGTCTTTTCCTCCGGCCGCAACACTTCCAGCGCCAGGATCATTATCACGAAACGCGTCTGCACCAGACCGCGCTGGCGCTCAATCCCTATTGCTGGGGCGTCTCTTCCCTTCAGGTGGATCGCGATGCCCTGAACAACAATACGCTGCGTATCATCGAACTGTCGGCCATCTTCCAGGATGGTGAAATCTACAAGGCCCCGGACGCCGACGACCTGCCCGATCCCATCGAGCTGACCGAGATTCCACTGTCGCAGCAGTCCGTCACCTTCTATGCGGCCCTGCCGGCACTGAAGAGCTTCGGCAGCAATTTCGCTTCCGGCACCGGCAATCATCAGTCGAGCCGCTACGTTCAAGACAATATCGAAACGCCCGATCTCTTCACCGACGCCGCCAAGGCCGAAATGAGCTATCTGAAGAAAGCGGTCAGGCTGGTATCGGAAAACGAACCGCGCGATTCGCTGGTCTGCATCCCGATCGTACGCCTGCGCCGCGCAAGCTCATCCGGATTCGAGCTGGACCCGGATTTCGTTGCGCCCAGCCTTTCCGTGCAGGCGGCGCCCCTGCTGTTCCTGCGCCTGCGGCGCCTGCTCGATGCCCTGCAGGCCAAGGTGAGCGCGCTCTACGGTCATCATCGGGAACCGAGCAAGAGCGTGGTGGAATTCCGTTCCGGCGACATTACCTCGTTCTGGCTGTTGCATACAGCCAGCACCGCTTACGCCAGCCTTTCCCATTATCTGAACACCCCCCAGCTGCATCCCGAGCGCCTCTTTGAACAACTGCTGGCGCTGGCCGGTTCGCTGATGACGTTCTCGCGCAGCCTGGCGCTGGCGGACCTGCCTCCTTATGACCACCGCGATCCCGGCCCGCCGTTCGCCCGGCTCGATGGCATCATCCGCGAGCTGCTCGATACCGTCATCTCCTCACGCTATTTCGCCATCGCCCTGCACGAGAACAAGCCCTCCTATCACATGGGCATGCTGGACTCGGGAAAGATCGACGAGAAGACCAGCTTCTATCTCGCCGTCAACGCCGACCTGCCGGCCATCGAGCTGGTCGAGGTGGTGCCGTTGCGCTTCAAGATCGGCGCGCCCGACGATGTGGAGAAATTCGTGCTGGCGGCACTGCCGGGCGTCAAGCTGGTGCACTCGCCCCAGGTGCCCGCTGCGCTGCCTGTGCGTCCGGACACCTATTACTTCACGCTCGAAAGCAAGGGGGCCATGTACGAACGTATGCTGCAGGCGCAATCGATCTGCATCTATGTGCCCTCCGGTATCCGCGAACTCAAACTTGAACTCCTGGCGGTGACGCAATGAACATGACTTCAGCCCCTTCCCTGCTCGATGCCGACCCTCTGCCGTCGGCCCAGATGGCCAGCGCCCCCGTCAATGCGCGTTCGCTGCTGGATCTGATGTATGACGGCTTCTACGCGCTCTTCATGCTCAAGAACGGCAGCGCGCCGGTGGATGAAGCTTCCTTCGCGGTCAAGATGCAAAAATTCCTCGGCGACGTGGAGCGCAATGCCAAGAAGCTCGATGTCTCGCCCGAAGACGTCTATGCCGCCAAATATGCCTTCTGCGCCTCGGTCGATGAAATCATCCTGCGCTCCAGCTTTGGCATCCGCGATGCCTGGGAGCGCCGTCCCTTGCAGCTGACCATGTTCGGCGATCAACTGGCAGGTGAAAATTTCTTCAAGCAGCTGGAAGACCTGCGCGTACGCGGCAATGCGCACATCCAGGCGCTGGAAGTCTTTCATATGTGCCTGCTGCTAGGGCTCCAGGGAAAGTACGCGCTGGAAGGTCCGGAAAAACTGAATTATCTGACCGCCCGGCTGGGTGACGAAATCGCCCACCTCAAGGGCAAGAGCGCAGGATTCGCGCCGCATTGGGCGCGGCCCGATGCCATCGTCAACAAGCTGCGCAATGACGTACCACTGTGGGTGGTGGCTTCCCTGTTCGCACTGATCGCCCTGTTTGCCTACCTGGGCCTGAACTGGATGCTCACCAGCGGCACCGAGAACGGACTTGCCGGCTATTCCGATATCGTCAAGCTGGCGCCACGCACGGCCAACCTGACCATTACGCTGCCCTGAGCGCGATCTCCCTTGAATTTCATGGAAGGCCACTCGGATGAATCCGCCCTTTCCCGATACTCTCAATAGCGTCATCAGCCAGCTCTTCGGTCCAGGCCTGTCGCAACATGCTCGCCTGATCACCCTGAGCAGCGTCCAGGCTGCCGACCTGCCTCAATCGCTGGTGGTGGAACGCTTCCACGGCCAGGAAAGCGTCAATGAGAACTTCCTGTTCGACATCGATGCGCTGTCCGTCTCCACCGATCTCGATCTCAAGCAATTCATCGGCACCGAGCTGACCCTGCGGCTGCTGCAGGCCGATGGCAGCCGGCGCGCCTGGCACGGCTACTGCACCCAGGCTTCCTGGCTGGGTGCCGATGGCGGTCTGGCACGCTACCGGCTGCGGCTGGAATCCTTCCTGGCCTTCCTCGACCGGCGCCGCGACAGCTTTCTGTTCCAGGACATGAGCATCACCGACATCGCCAGCGCAGTCCTGAAGGAATACCCACAAGCCAATTTCTCGCTGGACGTGACGCAGACGCTCGCCCGGCGCGATATCTGCACGCAATACCGTGAGAGCGATTTTGCCTTCCTGCGCCGCATCCTGGCCAGCGAAGGCCTCAACTTCCGCTTCGAACATCAGCAGGATGGTGACGATGGTCAAGCCTCCGGCCAGCAACAGGCGCGACACAAACTGGTCATCTTCGACCGTAACGCCAAGGCGCCGGACCTGCCGGGTGGCGATACGCGCGTTCGCTTTCACCGTGTCGCAGCCACCGAGTCCAGTGATGCCATCACCGACTTCAGCGCCGTGCGCAGCGTCCGTTCCAACGCGGTGGCCCTGGCCAGCTGGCATCCTGAGAAGATTTCTTCACCTTCGGCCGAAGAGCGCTCCAGCCTGGATGCCGGCGAGCTCCCTGCCCTGCCGATCTACGACGGCAGCGGCCAGCAGGACTTTGCCGACCAGCAGGCGGCATCGGAGCATGCCCTGCTGATGCTGCAGGCCATGGAACTGCAGAACAAGCGCTTCGAAGGTGCGGGCGCAGTGCGTCAGTTCAGTGCCGGTGCTCAGTTCGCGCTCACCCAGCATGAGCGCTATCCCGAGGGAGAGAACCGTTTCAAGCTGCTTTCGGTCAGCCATAGTGCCCGCAACAATTTCGAGAGCAACATCGTCCGGATCCTTGACGAGGTATTGCCCGCGTCGTTCGGCCAGGGCTGGGCCGGTTCACCATCGCCGCGTGCCAGCTCAGACGATGAACTCAAAGCCGGCACCTACCGCAACAGCTTCGTGGCCGTGCGCGATGTGGTTCCCATCGTTCCGGCTGCGATCACGGAGCGTCTCAAGCCCACTGCACGCGGCACGCAGACCGCCTTGGTCACCGGCCTGCCGGACGCTGCCATTACCACGGACCGCAATCATCGCGTCAAGGTGCAGTTCCACTGGCAGCGCGGCCAGGCGCCGAATCCTGGCGGCCTGCGCGAGACCGGCAACCTCGATGACAAAGACGGCAACGCGCCCGGCAACGACGCCTCCGGCACATGGGTACGGGTGGCCGAAGCCCAGTCCGGCCCCAACTGGGGCAGCCAGTTCACGCCACGCATTGGCAGCGAGGTGCTGATTGATTTCATCGAGGGCGATATCGACCGGCCTGTCGTCGTCGCGCAGCTCTACAACGGCAGCGATGTGCCGCCTTTCCCGGCCGGTGCTGATTCCGCAGCCAACCACGCCGGCACGATCTCGGGATGGCACAGCACGGCGCATGATGGCAGCGGTTTCAATCAATGGGTGGTGGACGACACGCAATCGCAACTACGCATGCGGCTGGCCTCCAGCCGGGCCAGATCCCAGCTCAGTCTCGGCCATCTGATCGAACAGGCTGACACCGGCGCCCAGCGCGGCAGCTATCGCGGACAGGGTTTTGAATTGCGCAGCGATGCCTGGGGCGTGGTACGCGGTGCGGAGGGCTTGCTGATTTCCTCGACGGCGCGTCCCGCTGCAGGGGCCAGCGTGACCAGCACGCAGATGGATGCTCATGAAGCCGTCGCCCAACTGAAGGGAGCGCAGCAACTGGCCAGAACGATGGGCGACGCCGCTACCCAGCAGCAGGCGCTGCATAGTACGGCTGCCTTGCAGGCCAAGACCGATTTCATCTCCATCATCGACCCGGCTGACCAAGGCAAGCATCCGGGTAGCGTCAATGGTCAGGATGCATTCAAGAGCAAAGAGGGATCCCGCGAGAGCGACAGCGCGCAGCCGGTCGAGAATTTCGCCAAGGCGGCGGTGCTGATGGAATCCCCTGCCAACATCAACTGGGCCAGCACTGCCTCCACGGTGCTCTATGCCGGCGAGAACCTGCACTGGACCAGCCAGGGCGATACCCACTGGACCGCTGCCGACACCACCAGTCTGGCCGCTGGCAAGGCGGCCACTCTGTTTGCGCATGAGGGCGGTATCCAGGCTTATGCGGGCAACGGACCGGTCTCATTGCAGGCGCATACCGATGCGCTGGAGATGCTGGCCGACAAGGATGTGAGCGTGATCAGCGTCAATGAAGGCATCGAGATCAAGGCGCGCCAGAAGATCGTGCTGCAGGCGGGGCAGGCTTCGGTGACGCTGGAGGGCGGGAATATTACGTTTGCTTGTCCGGGGATGTTTTCGGTGAAGGGGGGGATGCATGCGTTTCCGGGTGGGGCGAGCGTCTCTCCGGATCTCATTGCGCTGCCAGACACCAAGTACAAGCTCTTCGACGAAGCCTTCGTGGTGAAGGATCCCAATGGGACTCCACTCTCTGGCATCCCTTATCGGATCAAGAGTTCAGCCGGAGATCAGCTGGCAGCTACCGCAAAGGACGGCATGAGCGAGCGCGTCAGCACGGATGTCAGCGAGAATGTGGAGTTCACCATGGAGTGGTTCAAGATCGTACCGGCCAAATTTTGAGCAGCCAAAAAGATGCAAAGGAGAGATGAAATGGGCGCCTCTGATAAAGTCCAGTCGCAAACCAACACCATTGAGAACTCGAAGAAAGAGCTCAAGTGTGACTGCACTCTGATGTGGTCGATGATTCAGGAAATGAGCACTAAACGCCTCTGCAGGCTGCATGGACGTAATGAAGGTTCCATCATCCCGATCTACAGTGATCGGGCTCGTAGGATATCGGCTAGCTATGCACGCTTCTATCTCGAAACGGAAGATTACGGTGACCCAACAAAAAAAGGACGCTTTTATTGGATGGCTCTCGGCGCCTTCGCCAGCAAAACTGTAGCTTGCTCATTGGACGATGGCCGAGTAGTAATTGCCAACCCTGTATTTCAAGGGCTCGCTAAAGGAAATCTATGGTTGTTTTATGACATCAGCGGGTGGCACTGGTACTACACACGCTTCCACAAAAGCTTTGACGACTGTGTTCGGTGTCGCGATGCATCAGGCTACATTAAGCCTGTCAAGGATCAAGTGGCCAATTATCCGTGGAAAGATGATGCACTTGCCAAGATCAAAAACATGAGCATATGCGATTACATCATCAGTGGGTTCAATCTCGTCAAGCAGATCGAAGCGAGCCGACCTGGAAGTAGGCAAGAGGAGTTGAAAATGGCTCATTTGTTGGCTATTGCAAATCACGAACAAAAAGTCATTCTGCAACCTCTGATCTATCAAGACAAATGCTTTTCCTTCTTTGTGGGCATGCAACGCTGGCCCGTTGTCGATATGGTATCGCCGGAATTGAAACTGGCTTTCACGAGTGCCTGCGATACCAAAGATGCACAAAAAAAATCGCTTGCATCTGGCTCGACCATTCTTGAAGATTTCGAAAGCCGCATGAATTGGATTACCGAAGCGGCAAGACGCTTCCACTTTTTAATGCAGAATGAAAAGCAATATATGGAAAGAGAACTTCATGCGATGGCCGGATGGGTCAATGAAGATCAATCGCAGAATATTCCTGCCTATAACCCTCTGTAGGATTTCATGAGTCCTATGTCGATCTCGTTAAAGGAATGGCTTTATAGAATATTTTGCGCTGCTTTGGCCTCCGCTATGCTAAGTGGCTGTGGTAAGCAAGATAAAGGAGAAAACCCCACAATGGATCAGAAAATTCATATTCAACTTGGTCAGTCCGGTGACGATATTCTCAAAAGATATCCTGGGCGTTTTATATTGAGCGACCATCCTTCCGGCGCGAAATTCTATTCGACAAAATGGACCACGGATGCTCGCGGCACTATTGAAGTCGGGACGGCTGACACTCTATTCGTTGTCAATCATGCACTGAGCGTGACCGGTAATTACTCAGCTTCTTTTCCCAGCGAAAACATCATCGAATGGAACATCAACGCTGGACTGGCGGACAGCAGTCCAATCATGCACGACGCCGCCAGGCAGCAATTCCTATCCATTCTTGAACGGCTACGCAAGGCGTCCTGGAGTCGGTATATCGACCTGGACGCCCCCCGCCTGTCGGGAACGGAGGCAATCCGCTATGCGCAATCTACGTCTTCCATCTATGGACTGGATCCTGCCCACCCTCCTACACTGAATGAATGGATGCATCTGCCTGAGCGCACCCTTTGGAAGTTTTCGAGCAAGAGTGGCTACCTGACGATCACTCTGTCCCGCGACCTTTCACGTGGCGACGTACATCAACCTGGCGCGTACTTCGTTGAATATAATCTCAGGACCGAGAAGGAACAGCTCCGCCAATTGGTTGGACCCGACAAGCGCACCATTTTTCAGCAAGCGCTTCCTGCGGAAATAAAGCTAATGAAAGAGGAGCGTCAGCAGGCTGAAAACGCCTTGCGCCAACAGGGAATAAGGATTGATGAATCCTATAAGGATCCGCCGATTCCTTGACGCTCATCCGGCCCCATCAAAAACAAGATGGTGATTCAATACAAATTCAGCGTTCCAACTCTTGATCGGACCAATCCGAAATGGCGCGATGAACCTCTGTCCAATAGCCGCTGGGGAACACGTAACATCTCAGAGAAATGGCTCAATTACGGCTGGTCATTTCTTCACGACTTCACACTGTCTTTCGCCAGGAAGATCGCACAGCGTTCCTCTGACAATTCGTTAAGAATAGTGCACTGCCCATACGTAACCGGCGAGGGATTTCAATCAGAATCTAGCCCCCCCCCTAACTCTCCAGCCAAGATTGCGAAGGTTTACCGAACTGTGAGTCCGACCGCAAGGCAACTCAGCGATATGGATATCCAAGACATCCTGCTCCCATCGAGGAACGAGCGGCGCCAAATTTTCCATTATCTTAAAAAGATCAGCTCGCTAACTGCGTGGCAGCGGATTTTCGAGTTTTACCAAGCCTGGGTGAACGTGGCAGAAAGTAGCGTTCGGGAAGCAGATACCCGGGGCTGGGGGAAAATGACATCCTTACCTTATTCGGACTACACATTCCTTTTAAAAAGCCTGGCCCATTGCGAAGAAGTGCAAACTGCACGTGTCGGCGCTCGCGAACAGGCGGGAAAAGATAACGAACAGGTTCTCATTAATCCATGCCTCAACACGGCAATAGAAAAATCAACGGCATTATGCTGCCCTCTCCGTCCGAGCGACAGCAGCTATTCTATCTTCTGAAGAAACTAACTTCGCTGACTGCGTGGCAGCGAATACTAACGTTTTATAACGCATGGGCGGACGCCGCCGAGACCAGTGTGCGCGAGGCTGATGATCGCGGCTGGACCAATCAGACCTCCTTATCGCATACCGAATACGCCTATATTCTTAAATGCCTCGCCCACTGCGAAGAAGGTGTTATACGCCTGAAAAAGGGCGATAAACGTGTTTTCAAGTTTGACGCCAATGGAGAATTTGCTATGGCGCGGCGTATCTTGTCTCACTATTCACAACTTCTGGAGCGCATCGACATTGGAGAAAATCGAATCGACGAGGAGCATACGCCACGATGGGCTGAATTCCGTGAAGCGCTTATCCAGTTGGCAAAGGCTTGGGGCCAATGCGCAAAATACATCCTTGAATCTCGCTTCACTGATGAAGCGGCACCGGTTCGTTACAACGAATGGCTGAAGAAACGGCTTCAGTCTTGGAAATATCCGCCCTTGCTCCATGAAGTTCCTGATTGTAGTTGCCCCCGCAATTCAGGACACTCAGACATCGTTAAGTTACTGATGCTGCAGCCCGTCTGAACTCGCGAGGCGAGCGGTATTTCAGGGCCTTGTGCGGATGGCGCTCATTGTATTGCTCGAAGGCAGAGGCCAGATGCGTGAGCGCCGTAGGCACATCGGGCTTGTCCATGAAGGCGATGTAATCATGCTTCATCGTTTTTACGAACCGCTCCGCCATGCCGTTACTCTGTGGCGAGCGCACGGGCGTGGTCAAGGGCTCCAATCCCAGCTCGCGAGCGAAGCTGCGTGTGCGATGGTCGATGTAGGCCGAGCCGTTGTCGCTGAGCCATTCAATCACCTGTGGAGTCTGCGTGCTTCCAAACCTCTGCTCCACGGCGGCCAGCATCACGTCGCGCACGACATCCCCGCTATGCCCACCGGTAGTGGCCGCCCAGCTGATGGCTTCACGGTCACAACAATCCAGTGCAAACGTCACTCTCAATGCAGCCCCGTCATCACAACGGAATTCGAAGCCGTCCGAACACCAGCGCGCATTACTTTGCTTGACCGCTACGCGACCATCGTGGCGTCGATTGTCGCGTCTCACACCAGGTCGGCGCAGCAGCAACGCGTGCTCTCGCATGACGCGATAGACCCGCTTATGGTTCACGCACGCTTGCCCCAGAGATTCCCGGCTACGTCGCAGCAAAGCCCAGATGCGGCGATAGCCATAGCTCGGCAAGCTCGCGACATACAGCTCAATCTCTTCGAGCAAGCCGCTGTCGCCGACTTTGCGAGCACTACGGCCATCTCGCCATTCCGGGCTCCGGGCTCGTTTTACTGCCACTGCAGAGCGCGCCACACCGAGAACGTCACAGACCACTTTCATTGGTCGTCCTCCGGCAGCAAGGGCGAGCGCGCAATCAGGTTTTTTGACCGGCCCCATTCGACGGCCTCGCGCAGAATCTCGTTCTCCATGGTCTTCTTGCCCAACAGCCGCTGCAGTTCTTTGATTTCCTTGATGGCCGCGGCCAGCTCCGAGGCCGGGACTACCGTCTCGCCAGCCTTGACGGCGGTCAGACTGCCTTCCTGGTACTGCTTGCGCCAACCAAACACCTGGTTCGCGTTCACCCCGTGTCGCCTGGCAACGGCTGATACGGAAGCTCCAGGAGCCAAGGTCTCCTGGACGATGGCTATTTTTTCTTGGGGCGTGCGTCTTCTGCGACGCTCCGGCTCGGTCAGAATCTCGATGTGCTCCACGGTTTGCCTAGTCGTAAAACTGGTCATAAGACTATCCTCTATTTTAAGAGAGTCTTCGTGTCCTGAGATTCAAGGGGCTATTCCACTGATCCCAAAGACAATACATTCGTTCGAACTGGTGAGTTGATACCTTGCTCGGGAATCTGGGAGCCGATCGATGTTCCCAAGCCATCACTGATAATGCTTCTGCTCGGAAAGGCAGAGAAACCCGAACCACCTTTCTCCATAATGGGTGCGATGAACTATCTGCATGGGGGCTCCCCCGCGCCTACGACGAGCGCCTTCATCATTGATGACAGCGTGGATATGGACACTACCTGGCGATTGTTGTGGCGTGATGATCGCTATACTAACGGCTCTATCCCCGAAGAGGAAAAGCATTACCGTTTCGCCCAGCCTGAAGCAAAGAAATCGGCAGATCCAATCATGTCAGTAAGCGATGAGATCACCTGGACTGAAAGCGGTACGGCCGCCCCCAAGACCGGTAGATGGCTGGTGGAGTCCGATATAACAGCCAGCATCGAACTGAAGGCTGGTGAGCTATTGCCCTTGCATCAGGGACGCACAGTGCGCTGGGTGCTGGCTGAATGAAGAATCTGCTTGACCAGAAGTTTCCTGTTATCCCTCACACGTATTGGTACTCGTGACCATTCACATGAAGATTGCGGACCAGCGCAGACAAGTGACTCACTGCCTAACTGGCTGAAACTTACCGCCGCCGGCCGACACCGGCGCCCGGCGTGGCAGCTATCGCGGCCAGGGCTTTGAATTGCGCAGCGATGCCTGGGGCGTGGTCCGCGGTGCGGAGGGCTTGCTGATTTCCTCGACGGCGCGTCCCGCTGCCGGGGCAAGCGTGACCAGCACGCAAATGGATGCTCATGAAGCCGTCGCCCAACTGAAGGGAGCGCAGCAACTGGCCAGAACGATGGGCGACTCCGCTACCCAGCAGCAGGCGCTGCATAGTACGGCTGCCTTGCAGGCCAAGACCGATTTCATCTCCATCATCGACCCGGCTGACCAGGGCAAGCATCCGGGTAGCGTCAATGGTCAGGATGCATTCAAGAGCAAAGAGGGATCCCGCGAGAGCGACAGCGCGCAGCCGGTCGAGAAGTTCGCCAAGGCGGCGGTGCTGATGGAATCCCCTGCCAACATCAACTGGGCAAGCACTGCCTCCACGGTGCTCTATGCCGGCGAGAATCTGCACTGGACCAGCCAGGGCGATACCCACTGGACCGCTGCCGACACCACCAGTCTGGCCGCTGGCAAGGCGGCCACCCTGTTTGCGCATGAGGGCGGTATCCAGGCTTACGCGGGCAACGGACCGGTCTCGTTGCAGGCGCATACCGATGCGCTGGAGATTCTGGCCGACAAGGATGTGAGCGTGATCAGCGTCAATGAAGGCATCGAGATCAAGGCACGCCAGAAGATCGTGCTGCAGGCGGGACAGGCTTCGGTGACGCTGGAGGGCGGAAATATTACGTTTGCTTGTCCGGGGACGTTTTCGGTGAAGGGGGCGACGCATGCGTTTCCGGGTGGGGCGAGTGCAGCGGCGATGCTTCCGCCACTACCCGATGGAATGTCTGCCGAAAATAATTGGATTGCATTGCATTACATGGAGCCTGAAACCGGCTCGGGCATCAGTGGAGCAGATTACGAAATCCACTTCAAGGACGGCGCCAAACTCACAGGCAAGCTGGACGATCAGGGGAAAGCTCTGCATGAAAATATCGAACGCAAGCAGGTAACGAAGGTTGTCTACAAGCCACGCAAACCAGAAAGCGACAAGCCTGCCGCCCCGCTGGAAGACTTCAGCAACGGCTGAGTGGATTATCCCTGTTCCATTTCTCTTTAAGTGCGCTCGACTGAAGCCTTGGGCTTCAACAGGAATCCACCGTCGAATGCAACGATCAACGGCATAAAGCTCCAAGGAGTCAATATGAAGGAAAACGCATGGCTGATGTGAATTCGACCCAGCTGCGCGATGCACTTGCGTGGGTAACCGACGATCAGAAAAAGGCGCAAGAACCCAGCACCAATCCTTTCGTCTGGTTCTGGGAAGCCATGCAAGGGGACTTCAATGAAGAGCGCTCCACTGGCCAGTTGATGACCGATGCAGCCATCTCGATGATTCCCCTGGTCGATCAGGTGTGTGATGTCCGCGACCTGATCGCCAACTGCAACAAGCTCCGCAAGGACACGTCGGACACCTGGGCCTGGGTCGCCTTGGCACTGACATTGATCGGGCTGTTCCCGACACTGGGTTCGCTGGTCAAAGGCGTACTGAAGATCTTCTTCCACTTTATCCGGCGCATGGGTGGCGACGCTACCATCAAGGCGATCGATGCGGCCATGACGATGGTCGTCGGTTTTCTGCGCAGGCGTGATGTGCAAAAATACCTGCGCCAGCTCAAAGTGGACGAAGTATTCAAGTGGTCGGCAAATGAAATCAGGACTGTTCGTGGCAAGGTCAATGTCAGCTCGCTGCTAAGAGCCTTTGACCGTGGCATCAGCGCACTTGAACAGTTGGCCGCCAAGGTCACCTGGGTGCCCAATATAGGCGCCAAAGCAAAACATTATCTTGAAGAGGTGCACAATATCTGCCGGCTAGCGGACAAGCATCTCGGAGAAGCATTGCGCCCGGTCCAGAATGCCCTGGATAGCATCATCATGCGGCTGGAGCGTGAGTCGCTGGAGCGACAGCGCGGGATCATCAATCTCAATAACATACACTATCGTGGCGCGCTTCCGGAGGCGGAGGCGGTCAAGCTGATGCGGGAGACAGAGCCTCCGCCGTCTTGGCTCAGCAAGGGAGAAGATAAAGAATATCCGGGACTGGTCCCTTCGGAAAGTAAATTATATGTTGATGAGAAAGTTGCCGAAGGATGGCCGGCGCTTCTCCCACACAACGTAAAATCTTTCAACACGTTGATAGCAGATGAAATAAGGGGTCCGGCTCGGCTCTACAGAATCCTATCTCCAAATAGCCGAGCCATGAGTGATTGCTGGGTTACAGAAGATATTTTCAAACAATTGCAGGCGGCAGCCGATCCACGTGCGGCATGGCGCAAGCACCTGGCGGTATGGCCGGACTGGAACGTGAATGGTCAGTTTGTGATCTATGACGTCAAATCTGGTGAGAGCCTGAAAGTTTGGCGCGGGAAGGCATCCACCCAATTCAAGGATAGTCTTGCAGATCGACATCTTGAGGGCGGTTGGGAGCAAATCGTATTTAACGTACCCCGTAATGATGCCCGCAACGACACGATGCTTTACTACCCCCGCCATGGTGATGCGTCCCAAAAATTGCAAAATGCTCTGAGCACAACAGAATATGACAAGCTAGATGCTGCACAAAGAGAAAACTACGTCAGCCTGCGAGAATCAATCAATCACCCCAACATCAGCGGCCCCTTTGATACCGGATGGGGCTATTCGGATTTCGGAGGAGCAGGATTGGGAGAAAAGATCGGACTACCAAGTCTTCCGGGTCAAATCACAAAACTGAATCACTAAACAAAATGTCTGATATTCCATTCCAACTCAGTTTGACACAAAAGAAACACGTCTCTTTGCTGTATCACTTTGCGTCGCTTTCTTACCTGCAAGGATTACAGGATCGCCTTCGATCGCTAATGCAGTTCATCGACCCCACCCTGGACAAAGCCAAGCTTCAAGGCCGCGACGCACTACTGACCAATAGCCGCTGGGGAACACGTGACACCTCGGAGAACTGGGCCAATAATGGCTGGCCATTTCTTGCCGACTTCGAACTCTCTGTCGCCAAGCAAATCGCACAGCGTGCATTCGAAGTCTATTCATTTACCGCTGCGGATAATTGTGCTCGGGCCTTGGCAGAGTTCTCCCTGGCATGGATGACACCTGAAGAGGAAGGTGACTTCCAATCCCTCTTCAATGACGTCTATCTCTACGCGGACAAAATCGACAGAACATTAACAAAATTCAACGTTGCTGGAGGGTGGAATGATTTTGGTTTGACGCTTTGCCTGGCCGAACACCCCGAGGCACTTAGAGATGCCACGGCATTAAGACTTCGTAGCGACATCATCTCCAGTAGCGGCGCAACGCCGCCACGTACCGGTGTCTATTTGCCGCTCGACGACCCTCATGGCACTCCCCAGTTTTGCTGGACCGGAAATCCTTCTGGAGGACTCAAGAAGTGCAGTACGTTTAACGATCTGGGACTGGACGCACTAGCAAGTGTCGGTCGTCAAGCTCTGTGGCTAGATGATCACCGCATGAATCAATTTGTGCAGAGCCACCTTCAAGATCCTCGCCTGATGGTAGATCCATACTTCAAGGAAAGTGTTAGTAAACCCAAACTGGCTCCAAGTTTGGTAGCTCGACAAGCTTTCACGTCACGCCCCTGCGATTGGATTTATGTAGAACAACTTCACGGACAGCCTGTCGATTTCTCTGAAGATGTTCCCCTTGATCAGGCAGGAACGGCAGCTCGACTGGAAAGCGGTGCCATCTGTAGCCGTTCAGGATATTACTTCACCCCGTCCAAGATCAATTCCCGCAGGTATTTCAGCAAAGGGGAAACCATGCCTGATCTCAATAGCGAATATGGCGCAACTATCTGGCAATGGGATTCAGATCAGGATTGAATACATGACGTGCCAGAAGAGACATGTCTCGCTGCTTCACCATTTTTTCGCCGCTCGGTCATCTGGATATTCAAGTACTCTTTTTGGTGAGCATTCCGGTTCTCACTAACAATTGGTACGCGTCAAAAAAGAAATGATTAACTCTCCTGGCCATATCGATCCACAAGAGATTTTTCTCTTGGAACGTTACACCTCTCTTGAATACCTGAGCCAATTGCGAGACAGCTGGTAAGAGCTACTTGAATTTGTGGAATCGCGGCTGAATCAGTTCATGCAAAACTTGCCGCGCGATTACCGCAACCGCGCTCTACCTGAACAACCTGATATCGTTTGGGAGAACAGATGCTTCCCAACTTCCGAGATACATTCGACGGCCTCTGCAGCGGTTATATCAAGTTGTCTGATGGAGACTTCGATGGGCTCAACAGCGCGCATGGAGTGCGCTCGGACTTCAAGGGGCAGCTCGAATTTTCCGCTGACTGGATGGGCGATGAAGGCGTTCGTACGTATCGACGCCTATTGAGTCAGGCGCTCGTCCGGGCTCGCAACATCATATCTACTCAAGGTGCATACTGGTCGGCCGGAACCTTGTCACCCGGCTATACCCCCGAGGACCGGGGGCCACTTGATGCGCCGGATACTTGGCCTGGCTACATGCTTGATCCTTCCACCACCGCGCGAACAGGACAGCAACCGCCAATACCAGGCATCTATGTTCCAGACCAATCCAATTCCAGCGCTCAGTTCCTCGGCCCGGACATTGATGAGGCACCCGAATGCAGCATATTCCTGGGAATGCAATCTCTCTATATTCCGCACACCTCAGAAAAATACGGTGAAGAAGCTCCGCATCAGACCGCTCCATGCACATGGACGCTGGTCAAGAAGGTGACCATCAACGGAAGGTAACATCGCTAAGCGCACCGCAGGATTTCAAGCGACGCGTTGCAAGCGGAGAACTCTGCCCGGCAGATGGATATTATTTCAAACCGGCCCAACTAAATTCCCGAAGCAAGTTGAAGCGCGAAGAGATCATGCCAACCGTGAGTTCTCACTATGGCGCCACCAACTGGCAATGGGACTCCGATCAGAAATGAAGACAAACAGTGGACTCCAACCCTGACATGGGTTCAACGAACATCAAAGACTTGATGATCAATCTCAACGCGGATGCAGGCTTAGCTATTGCGACTGCACCCTCATGAAGTGAATGAATTCCCTCAAGCGGCATCCGCCTGCGCAAATCTCGCCCGCGCCTTGTGCAGCTTGCGATAGCTATCAAGCAGCCGCTGATGACGCTCCAAGCCTTCGAGCTTCATGCTGGTCGGCGTCAAGCCAAAGAAGCGCACGCTTCCCGTCACCGATCCGATGGCCGCGTCCATGCGCGCATCGCCGAACATGCGGCGGAAGTTGACCTCGTAGTCGGCCAGTTCCAGCTCGTCATCCAGTTCCACTTCCAGCACGACGTTCAGGGCCTGGTAGAACAGACCTCGTTCGACTGAATTGTCGTTGTACTGCAGGAAGGCGCCGACCAGGTCATGTGCCTCCTCGAACTGCTTCAAGGCCAGGTTGATCAGCAGCTTCAGTTCGAGCACCGTCAGTTGGCCCCATTCGGTGTTCTCGTCGAAGTCGATACCGATCAGGGTGGCGATATCCGAGTAATCATCCAGCTCATTGTTCTCCAGGCGGTCGAGCAAGGCCGCCAACGTCTTGTCATCCAGGCGATGCAGGTTCAGGATGTCCTCGCGGAACAGCAGCGCCTTGTTGGTGTTGTCCCAGATCAGGTCCTCCACCGGATAGACCTCGGAGTAACCCGGCACCAGAATACGGCAAGCCGTAGCGCCCAGTTGATCGTACACGGCGACGTAGGCCTCCTTGCCCATCTTCTCCAGAATGCCGAACAAGGTAGCCGCCTCATCAGCATTGGAATCCGCACCCTGGCTGGAGAAATCCCATTCCACAAATTCGTAGTCGGCCTTCGCACTGAAGAAACGCCACGACACGATGCCGGACGAATCAATGAAGTGCTCGACGAAATTGTTGGGCTCGGTCACCGCATTGCTCTCGAAGGTCGGCTGCGGCAGATCGTTGAGGCCTTCAAAGCTGCGCCCTTGCAGCAGTTCAGTCAGGCTGCGCTCCAGCGCCACCTCAAAACTCGGGTGCGCACCGAAGGAGGCGAAAACGCCACCGGTGCGCGGGTTCATCAAGGTCACGCACATCACCGGATAGGCACCGCCCAGCGAAGCATCCTTGACCAGCACGGGGAAGCCCTGCTCTTCCAATCCCTGGATGCCTGCCACGATGCCAGGGTATTTCGCAAGGACTTCCTGGGGTACGTCCGGCAGACAGATCTCGCCTTCCAGAATTTCGCGCTTGACTGCGCGCTCGAAGATCTCCGACAGGCATTGCACCTGCGCTTCCGGCAAGGTATTGCCGGCACTCATGCCGTTGCTGACGAAGAGATTCTCGACCAGGTTGGACGGGAAATACACCACTTCACCATCTGACTGACGGACATAAGGCAGCGAACAGATGCCGCGCTGCGCATTGCCGGAATTGGTGTCGATCAGATGCGAAGCACGCAGCTCGCCGTCGGGGTTGTAGATCTCCAGGCAATACGCGTCGAGGATCTCCTTGGGTAGCTTGTCCCCGCGCCCGGGCTTGAACCAACGCTCGTTGGGATAATGCACGAACTCGGCATTGGCGATCTCCTCGCCCCAGTAGGAACCGGCGTAGAAGTGGTTGTTGCTGATGCGTTCGATGTACTCGCCCAGGGCCGAGGCCAGCGCGCTTTCCTTGGTGGCGCCCTTGCCGTTGGTGAAGCACATCGGCGAATGCGCGTCTCGGATATGCAGCGACCACACATTGGGAATGATGTTGCGCCAGGAAGCAATCTCGATCTTGATGCCCAGTTCGGCCAGCAAGCCCGACATGTTGGCGATGGTCTGTTCCAGCGGCAGGTCCTTGCCCAGGATATGCGTACTGGCACCGGCCTCGGGCTTGAGGGTCAGCAAGGACTGCGCATCGGCATCCAGATTTTCCACCTCCTCGATGACGAATTCCGGCCCTTCCTGAACCACCTTCTTGACGGTACAGCGCTCGATCGAGCGCAAGATGCCGCGGCGATCTGCTTCCTCGATGTCGGCCGGCAGTTCTACCTGTATCTTGAAGGTCTGCCGGTAGCGGTTTTCCGGGTCAACGATATTGTTCTGCGACAGGCGAATATTCTCGGTCGAAATATTGCGCGTGTTGCAGTACAGCTTCACGAAATACGCCGCGCACAGGGCCGATGACGCCAGGAAGTAATCAAAGGGACCCGGTGCCGAGCCGTCTCCCTTGTAGCGGATGGGCTGATCGGCGATGACGGTAAAGTCGTCGAACTTGGCTTCAAGACGCAGCTTGTCGAGGAAGTTGACTTTGATTTCCATGGCGAGATTCCGAGAATGAACCGAAGAGATGGCGGTAAGGCGCGTGAGCGACAGCGGCCCACAAGATTGTCGTGGCGACGGCGATGACCGTGGGGCGGGTCTATCGGTCGTCGCGCAAAAGAGCTTCGATGATAGCCTGGTGCCGTTGCACCAGCGTTTCCTGCCGGTATTGAGCACTCTACTCATCTTGCGACGCATGTCGGGCAGCATGCAGACCGACAGCCCAAATTGCAGAGCAAAAGAAAAACGGCTCACATCGCTGTGAGCCGCTTCGGTATTGGTGCTGGCTGCAGGACTTGAACCCGCCACCCCCTGATTACAAGTCCGGCGCGAATTTCAATTATATCAAATACTTAGCTCATTTTTTGCTTCGCAATTGAGAAATTTAGCGCCGCGCAAGCCCTTACTGGGCCTCAACCATTTCCAAATTGCGAAGCAGAAATTTGGTCGGCAGATGCGAATGTTTGCTACAGCTACCAATGACCGCAATCGGCGGGTCGACTTTTCTACCAGTGTAAACGCCCGCATTACGCGGGCGTTTGTTTATCCAAATCGGGGCGGGATTTGTTATTCAGAAACAGCGTGTAAGGCTAACCTAACGTCCCGGTTCCGTAGACGGGGCGAAGGAAAAGCGGTATGCTTCGCTTCTTTTTTCTCCCCCGCGCGGCTGTAGCTCAGTGGATAGAGTATTGGCCTCCGAAGCCAAGGGTCGTGGGTTCGATCCCCGCCAGCCGCGCCAACCCTTGCTAAGGTTGGTCCCCCCTTCCCAGCCTAGCTTGCCTCTGTTAGTGGATTATCTGCAAAATCCCCTAACTTCCTCCTGAATTTCTGGTCCCGAGCTATGATTTCCGCTTCATTGGCGGACTGCTCTACTGTAACCAAATATCTGAGTGTTATACATATGCAAACTCCATATCAAGATGATCTTTTTGGCGCGTCTCCGGTAGATGGGGGCAAGAGCGTCGAACAACGCGCTAACGAGCAGTCTGGCACATTCACCCCCAATATGAAACTTCCGATACACAGGTGGTTTAGGTACTCGGCTGGATTCTCTTCCGATTGGGTGCGGAGCGTTATCCAACAGTACAATCCTGTTGCAGTTTTGGACCCTTTCGTCGGTTCCGGTACAGTTTGTGTCGAGGCTGACATTGCAGGTGTCCCTTCTTTTGGCGTCGAATCACATCCATTTGTCTTTAGACTAGCGCATGGTAAGTTGGCCTGGTCGACTTCTATAGAAGAGTTCAGAAGCGCCATCGCTGAGGTAGAAAAACGTGCTGCGCTTTCTTCGCTGGAGCTTCCCCCAAAGGTTCCAGACCTCCTAGTGAAATGCTACGAACCGCAAGTACTGCTGGAATTGTTAAAGCTGAGACAGGCTGCAATCGATGTCTCGCCAGAACTCGCAATTGGGGCGCGCTCCCTGTTGTTTTTAGCTATTAACTCCATCTTGCGACCGACAAGCCATGTCGGTACTGCGCAGTGGCAATACGTTCTGCCGAACAAACGTAAAGCTACGGTTACCATGCCTGCTGAAGCGCTTACCGCTCAATCATTGATCATGGCCGAAGACATGGCAAAAGTCAGATCTGAACGCTCCGCCTCGATCGCGACACTATTGCAAGGCGACGCCCGCCAGCTCGCTGGCGTTCCCGACCAATCAGTAGACCTTGTTGTGACCTCACCACCATACGCGAACAATTATGACTATGCTGATGCGACGCGACTGGAAATGACCTTTTGGGGCGAGATTGATTCGTGGGGTGACCTGCATGGAGCTGTAAGAAAATTTCTGATTTGTTCAAGCTCGCAGCACGCTTCTAAGGAAAAATTGAAATTAGACGAGCTGCTTGCCAGACCTTCATTAGCCCCCATCAGGGATGAAATCTCCAAGGTGTGCAATGAGCTCGCAGTTGTCAGGATGACAAAAGGCGGGAGTAAGCACTATCATACGATGATTGCCGCTTACTATTCGGATATGGGAGAAACTCTCAAGGCGCTGCGGAGAGTGACCAAAAGCGGCAGTAATATGTGCCTGGTTATAGGCGATTCGGCACCATACGGCGTTCACGCGCCGGCTGAAAAGTGGCTAGGGGCGCAGGCTATAGCCTGTGGTTTCAGCGAGTGGTCGTTTGAAAAAATACGTGAGCGCAACGTAAAGTGGAAAAATAGGAAGCATGATGTTCCGCTTCACGAAGGTAGACTTTGGATAAGGGGATAATTCTATGGCGAGTGCGCCGGGCCACAAATTTGGGCAGGACCTAGGTAATTTGCTTGAGTACATAGTGCTCGAGAGAATCTTAAAGCCGAGACTAGAGGCGTTTGCGAACTCAAAGAACTACTATCTGGATTGGCAGAAGCAGCGGCCGGCGCGGACGGGCAAAAAGGTTACCTGGGAGGATAAATACGGCAACAAGCACGACTTGGACTTCGTTATCGAGGTCGGTGGCACCGAAACTAAACGGGGCACCCCGGTTGCGTTCATTGAGGCGGCGTGGAGGCGTTACACTAAGCACTCGAAGAATAAAGCACAGGAGATTCAAGGCGCGATCCTCCCCATTATTGAATTGCACCATTTATCCGCCCCGTTTTACGGTGCAGTTTTAGCTGGGGAATTTACGGGTAATGCGCTGACCCAACTGCGGAATAATAAGTTTGCGGTCTTGTATATTCCCTATCAGAGCGTTGTAGAGGCATTTCGTGGGATTGGCTTTGACATTGAGTTCGACGAAGATACTCCTGATGATGTTTATGCTGATGCAAACAGAAAATTAGCAAACCTTACTGACGCGCAGAAAGAAAAGCTCCGGCTCGACCTCACCAACGTCTCAAAAGATGAAACGGATCGGTTTATGACCGCTTTAAAGGCCTCCCTTGAACGTCTTATTTCGGCTATTTGGGTTATACCTTTATTTGGGAACAAGATAGCCGCTCGCAGCCCGGCAGATGCAATTAATATTCTGAAGAAGATTGATATGCAGAATCCATCGGGTAATTTCAGCAAGGTCGAGATTATCGTTGACTACAATAATGGCGATTCGATCCGAGCACACTTTGTTGACATCGCCGGTGCCGAAGGTTTCCTTGCAAAGCTGGTTGCATAGGGCAGATTGTCCCGTAAGGAGAGGAAGCTGGTTCCGGTTTGTGGAAGTGAGCCGTGCACAGCTAAGAGGACGAGCTTACTGTTTCGTCCTATTCGATATGAGCGCACATGGCTGTAACCGGCAGTTAATGGGAGGTGGGTTAAATTAGATGAAGCCTGTCCGCTTACAAAGACAAATGAAAAAACCGCGTTCTGCGGTTTTTTTTTCGGCCATGAGGCTCGCCGAAGGCAACTCTATTACCCCCTCTCGGTTCAATTCTCCAGAGTGATTTGGATCAATCACTTGATCGAATGGCCCGGTCCAGCCTGAGGGCCGTTATTGCTCGAGATGAGGGATTGTAGCTGAGTCAAAATGCGTCAGATCTGATGCCCGCCAGGTCGGAAGGGGCCCCAGGCTGGGCGGGCTTCCGGGCCTGACGCAAATTTGAGTCAAAACCGACCTATGTAGCGGGCAGGCGCGGGGTGGGGGCAACCGCGCGCGCCGGGCTGAAAAAGACAAAAATAATTGCATTTTTGCAATCATTTCAGTCCCCGCCCTCCTCCACACCCGGCCCTCGAACGCATCGGGAGCCATCAGAGCGGCTTTCCCGCACACTGGGAACAAATTCTGTTGCCCCTCGTCAAAGTCAGCACAACAGCGCAGCACTGGTGCGCCATGTCTAACCTGGCGAGAAAATCATGAGTCGTCCATTCATCACCATTGGAGACAAGACCAGCCATGGCGGCACGGTCATCAGCGGCGATCAGACCTTTCTGATCCATGGCAAGGCCGTGGCAGGCATCGGCGATCTGACCTTCTGCCCGCGCTGCAAAGGGACCTTCCCGATCACCACCGGTGCCGAAGACATGATCACTAACGGCAAGGCACCTGCTCGCGAGGGAGACCGCACCGCATGTGGTGCGGTCCTGATGGCCACACAGGCGGTCACTACCCACTCCATCGAACAGGATGCAGGTACGGCCGCCAACGCTTCCGCTGCCGCCAGCACCGTGACCAATGCACTGCCCCCAGCAGATTCTGGCATCTGCCTCAGTTGCCTGATGAATGCAGCGAAGTCCGGCGCAACCATGATCGTGCGCGACTGATGCCTGCCGACATTCAACAGCGGCTTGCGCAACTGCGCAGCACCATGCCGCAACTCAAGCTATATGCCCTGGTGGATGGCTTTCACTACCAGGCTCATTATGAAAAGACCCTGGAGGAAGATCTGCACGTGCGCGGACTCTTCCTCGGTACAGTCGATGCGCACCTCGCTCCATCAGGACCGTGGCTGCTGGATGCCGAAGACGCCCCCGCCGATCTGCACGACAATGTGACACGACTGGAGGCAAGGTCGCCCGCAGTGTCATGGCTCATCAGTTCAATGGATCTGGGTGAAATGGCGGCCACGCTGCAGGCCCGCGTGCAGGTCTTGCTGCCAGACGGTCGACAGGCCCTGCTGCGTTTATGGGATCCGCGAGCGCTGGCCAATGCCGCGCGGGATTTTGATGAGGCGCAGCGTAGCTATCTGTTCGATGGGATTACCGAATGGCTGTTTTTCATGGATGGCCGCCGTGTGCGCATTGGAAGGCATCATGCTCAGAATCACTGAAGAACAATTCCAGAAGATACAGGCGCGCGACACTGACAATTTCGTTGCTGCGGTTGCCGATGAGTTCCTGGCAGATCGGCCTGATCTCCAGGCGCATCCAGGCCGCGCCGAGATCATCGGACGAATGCGCGCCGCCTATGACAATGGGCTGAACCTGGGATTCACGCAGACGCCTTCGCTCATCTACATGATGTACATGTCCGCCGATCTGCCCGGAATATTCCAACGGCCGCAGACGCAACAATACCTGAGCAAGCCCGGTGCCACGCCTGAGCAGCGGCTGAGCGATATGAAAGATGTGCTGCGCTACTTTGCTCGCACTTCAGAACAAGAAGAGGAATAAGCATGGGCTTTCTCGCTATCCCGTTCGTACCGGCCATCTCTGCTGAGGTAGCAGCATGGCTGGGACTAGCTGGCACTGCTGCCGTAGCCGGTGGAGCCGCTGCGGTCTATACAAATTCCAAGAAGGCTGAAGAAGCTCAAAGCAAGCCGCTTGCCCAAGTGGACGTGACAAAGCAGAGCGAAAAATGTAAGGAATGTCCGCCTAACGGTGGCGCAGTAGTATCGCGGCGATGGAATATGTCCGATATCTCTCGCGAGTACCAAGCGCGAGTGACGGGCTTTGCGCCCTATACTGAGTGGGCATTTTCTGGCGTGGACTTTGATGGATTCCGTTCTCCTGAATGCCTCTTGCAGGAGGCCAAAGCAAGATACGCCCAATTTTTTGATCAAGAGGCGGACAAGCCCAAGTTCTTTTTTTCGTTCACCGGATATAGGAAGCTTCTGACGCAAGCAGCAAAGCAAAATGCGGTGACTACAGCATCGTCTCCTGCACGTCTCAATTGGTACTTCATGGAGAAATTCGTTGCCAACCATATGCGGCGCCGGTTCAGCGCCAGAGGTTTACTCATCACTGTGGTTTTTATGCCCTAATCTCATGAATATTCAGTTCGCTTATAAAGCCGGCATCGATACCCTTCCTAGTATTCCCGAACAGCTCAATCAGCTATGGAAGGTAGCTACGTCGCTAGACAAAATAGGTATGCCGCTTGAAGACTGGTGCCCGCCAGCGGATACACCTGACAATGCACGCCGCAACGTCGCTTTTGAGAAAAATGGGCCGTCGGAGGCGGCTATTTCTATTTTCAAAGAAGAGGAAAAAAACGATCCATCAGCAACCTTTAGAGCATTAGGTGTATGGAACGGTCAGGAAGATATTGGTGGAGCAGTCATCCTGCATGAACTATCTGTCGCGTCGAATAGTTCGAACTCGGCCTTTGAAATCAATGCAAAAGCCGTTCATACTCTGGAGGAAAAGGGGAATATTGTTCAGATTATCAATACACTTCTAGAAATCTTCCCTGCACCCTTTATCCAGGTCAGCCCTCCTCCGTACGAAACCCGACATGCCGTCTTCGAAGATCGCCCATGCGTCGGCTGGATGCTGTATTTGCCTGAGATACTGACACCCGCACAGGTGCCAGAGGCTCCAGAGCTGATTCCAGTTTGGGACAAAGACAAGAAGCAGAAAGGAACGATCGTCGTCAGCGTTCCGAACGAAACGTTCTCTGTAAAAAACAAGGAGCACATCAAGGTTGCAAACGCGATTGAGATTCGCCTTGCAGATCAAGACTTGCTTCCTCGTTTTTCGAATCTATAGCTAACGTCTTCCCGTACGGCGCCGCGCCGAGTCCATCTTCTGATAGTCATCCCGGCAATGAATGTCGCAGAACAGCAGCTCGACGGCTACTGGCTCGTCGCAGAAGTGGCACCTGCAGTCAGGCTGCAATGCCGGCGCACGTCGTGCGGCGGCCAAGCCGGCGTCGATGGTTCGATAGATTCTGCTGTCTGCGTTGTCGGCGTGATCGCTCATGATTATTTGCCCTCATTGGTAGGAAGTTGGTAGGGGCGGAACCGAACCACGTCTTGACCGGCCCACTCGTTCAAGGAAAGGAACTGCGCCTGCAGCGGCTCAATCTCGTTGCAGCCAAAGACGGCAGCGGCCTTCGTCACATCGCCGAATCCGCCAGTGTTATTGGGCATGGTCCCGAGCAATTGCGGCGGCACGCGATGCGCGGCCAGCACGTCGTCGCGAGTGCAGTTCTTGATATTGAAAAATTCGTCCTTGGCCGCGATCTCGGAAACCGGCAGGATCTGCAGGCCATCTTTCTTGCCGCCTGGTGCATACACAAACAGGTTGCGAAAGTTGCCCGGTCCCTTGCTGTTGCGCATCGCCTCGCGCAGCTTGTCCACGTCGTTGACGTTGCTGGCGGTGTCGGTCATGTATAGGATGAAGCCCGCATGCGAGCCGTTGAGGTAGTAGCGTCGGCGGAAGAGCGTTGCTGACTCATTGAGCCAGGCCGATTGCAGCGCGCTCACGTACTGCGGCACCCCATACACCTCCTGATTGATGTCGGGCGCCTGCAAGTGCCAAATGGTGTCGCGCTCGAATTCGTAGGTATCCCGCCAGCCATTGACGAAGAAATACCGCCCTGACTCCACGCCCACGCGCGTGTATTTGGCCAATGCCGGCTTGAGGCTCAAAAGCTTGCCCGTCATGCTCTCGCGGCGCTCGGCATAGCAGTTGCCGAACAACAGGAAATCCAGGGCCAGGCGCGTGAAGTCGCCGCGCGACAATACGGCGGACGGCTGGAAGGTCGAGGCCAGGATATTGACCTTGCACCAGATCGCACTAGCGTGATGAACGCTGGCATTCAAGGACTTGGCCAGGCCCCCCATGCTCAAGGGCGGCTCGTACCAATCGCCATTGCGGTAGCACTCGACATCGGCGAGCATGTCCCGCCCCTCCAGCACGGGCGACGGATCGCCAAAAGAAAACGCCTCGACGGCTGGCGACGGCGGCGCCTCGACCTTGGCCGGCACGGTATTGGCGGATGCAGCCGCGCGGCGGCGTGCTCTGTGTTTCATCAGAAGAACTCCATAGATGATGTGTTGTTAGCGGTGGTGCCTTCGAAGGGCTCATAGTCGAGGGCGTGCATGACCGACCAGGCCAAGTCAGCGTGGCCGGTTTCTTCCGAGCGGCCAGCGTCATAGGTGACAGCGCGGCCGCTGGGCGTGAGGATCTTGCGAATGGCCATGAAGGACTGCGCGATGTCCGTCCAGCCCGCATCGAACTGCAGGCGGCCACTGCGGATAATGTTTTGGGCCTTCAGCACCATCCGCGTTTTGACTTCGGGCGAGTAGCTGATGGCGGTCGCACCAGGGAAGAACTGCTTCACCAGCGGATAGACGCCCACGCCCATGCCGGTGGTGTCGATGCCGATGTACTGGACGTTGTAGCGACCGCACATTTCCTTGATGAGCGCGGCCTGTTCCGCAAAATCTTTACCGCGCCACTGGTGGCGTTCAAGGATGCGGAAATTGCCACCAGGGACCAGCGGCGGGGCAATCACCGAACAGCCGGCGCTGTCGCCGGTCAGTGATGGGTCATAGCCGATCCACACAGGGCGGTGGCCAAAGGGGCGAGCCGTGAACGGTTTATAGTCGTCCCAATCCACCCACGAATCCACCATGCCGCGCTGCAGGTCGGCCAGGGGGAACACCGACGCGGAATCGTCGATAAAGTTACACATCAACAGGTTGTCGAACTGGTCCGGCGAGTATTCGAAGTCGCGCAGTTCGTCGATGTCGAACAGGTCGCAGCCACCAGCAGCGGCGTCCATGATCGTGACGATCTGGCGCCAGATTTTGTCCTCACCGGTGAAGCCCGATGACAGGCGCTTGTGGCTCACATCGATGTTGACCTTTTCGCCCTTGGCGCGGCGCTTGTTGAACGCATCACCGGTCCAGAACGGATAGGCCTGGTGCGTGGTGGCCGAGGGTGTCGAGAAGTAGGTTTTGCGCCACTTCTTATGCAGGGCCATGCCTGACGCCACCTTGTTCAGCTCGGTGAAATTGTGCGTCCAGAAGAATTCATCGAAATAGAAGTTGCCGTGATAGCCCTGGGCCGTTCGGGCGTTCGTGCCGAGGAAATACAGGTGCGCGCCATTGGGCAGCACGATAGGATCGCCGGACAGCTCCACGCCACATGCGTCCTTCGCAAACTGGATGATGTATTGCTTGAAGACGTGCGCCTGCGATTTCGAGGCCGAGAGAAAAATCTGATTGCGTCCGGTCTGGATCGCATCAATCAAAGCTTCGCGGGCGAAGTACCAGGTCGCGCCGATCTGGCGCGATTTCAGGATGATGCGAGTGCGCTCGCTGCCGTTTCGGTACCAGACCTTTTGATAGTCGAACAGGGAATCGTTGAATGCCTCGACGATGCGTTGCTGCGCCTCTTCGCTGAACTCGTTGCGCACCGGCTTTTTCTTCGGGCCGGCATTGCGATTGGCGAGCTTGGGATTGAGGTCGGTCTCATTGCCGCCCGGCTGCTCATAGCGGCGCACGCGCGCAGCCTGCACAAGCTGGCGCATCAGTGCATCGAGTTCCTTATACTCGCCATTGCCCTTTACTTCCTTGGCGATCAGTTGCACTATGCGCGCTTCAAGGGCAATCTCTACGCGCTCCAAGCGCGAGACCTTTTCCCATTCATCGCGGTGCTTCCAGCTATTGACGGTAGATCGCTTAATCTTCAGGTGGCGCGCAATCGACGAGATGCGCCAGCCCTCGAAATACAGGCGGCGCGCAACGTGCCGAGGCTCGGCCGCCTGGTCGATGTTGTCTTTGATGTCTTCTGGAATTTCTAACATGCCGCAAGCGTAGGCGGCGCGCGCGCGTAGCGGGGACTTTGCCGAGTCGCTATCCCCCTTTTCAACCCTCAGTTCATTGATGCATTTCGCCCATCGGCAGAAGATGACGTTATCCGATCAACCGATAACGAGCGCGAAAACTCATGGCAACCAAGAGCAAATTTTTCCGCGTCGCGACCGAGGGCGCGACCACCGACGGCCGTAGCATCAGCCGCGAGCAAATCCAGCAGATGGCCGACAGCTATAACGTGAAAACCTACGGCGCTCGCGTGTGGGTCGAACATCTGCGCAGCCTGCTGCCCGATGGTCCGTTCAAGGCCTACGGCGATGTCCTGGCATTGAAGGCCGAAGAGGTCGACACCGAGAACGGTAGGCGCCTGGCTCTGTTCGCTCAGATCGAGCCGACGCCTGCGCTGATCGCCATGAACAAGGATCGCCAGAAGATCTTCACCAGCATCGAGCTGGCCGACAAGTTCGCGGATACCGGTAGCTCCTATCTCGTGGGCCTGGCTGTGACCGACAGCCCCGCCAGCCTGGGCACCGAGATTCTGCAGTTCTCGGCCACCAATCCCAAGGCCTCCCCCTTTACTCCCCGCAAGCTGAAGCCGGAGAACCTGTTCTCCGAAGCCATCGAGGCCAAGCTCGAATTCGAAGAAGACGGCCCGAGCGTGGCCGAGACCATCAAGCAGCTGTTCAGCCGCATCGGCGGTGGCGAGAAGAAGGCCGATGCCCAGCATGCCGATGTGGTTGCTGCAATGACCGCCGTGGCCGAGAAGGTCGGCGAGTTCGCGCAGTCTGCCGCGCAAGCGAGCAAGGATGTGGCCGACGCTGTGGCTCGCCTGGAGAAGCTGGAAAAGCGCGTGGGCGATGAATCGACCGCCGCCGAGCAGTTCCGCCAGACCGTCAACCTGACCGACAAGAACAGCACACAACGCCCGCCTGCCACCGGTGGCGGCAGCAGCGGCGCCGTGCAGACCGAGTTCTAAGCCAGTCTCGCGCGAACCTATTTTCTGAATTTACCCTGGAGCAGAACACATGAAGAATCAGACCCGTGCCGCCTATAACGCCTACACTGCGCGCCTGGCGAGCCTGAATGATGTTGCCGGCGGTGCCGTCCATTCGACCTTCTCGGTGGACCCGACCGTGCAACAGAAGCTGGAAGACAAAATGCAGGAATCGTCCGAATTCCTGTCCAGCATCAACCTGATCGGCGTCGATGAGCAGGAAGGCGAAAAAATCGGCCTGGGCGTGTCCGGCCCCATCGCCAGCCGTACCGATACGCGCGGCGACAAGCGCCGCAGTACTCGCGACGCATCGGCCATGTCGAACACCCGCTATCGCTGCGAGAAGACCAATTTCGACACCCATATCACCTATGCCAAGTTGGATGCCTGGGCCAAGTTCCCGGACTTCCAACTGCGTCTGGCCAATGCGATCCTGAAACGCCAGGCGCTGGACCGCATCATGATCGGTTTCAACGGCGTGAAAGTGGCCGCCGATACCAATCTCGACCTGTATCCGCTGCTGCAGGACGTGAACAAGGGCTGGCTGCAGCAGATCCGCGAGCAGTCGCCGCATCGCGTCATGGGCCTGGTCGGCCAGGATCTGCCGGGCAAGGTGGTCATCGGCAAGGGCGCGGGCGCCGATTACGTGAACCTCGATGCCGCCGTGTATGACGCGGTGACCAATCTGGACCCGTGGTATCAGGACGATACGGGCCTCGTGGTCATCGTCGGCCGCGAGCTGCTGCACGACAAGTATTTCCCCTTGATCAACAAGGATCAGGCACCGACTGAAGCCCTGGCCGCTGACATCATCGTGAGCCAGAAGCGTATCGGCGGCCTGCCGGCGGTGCGCGTGCCGTCCTTCCCGGCCAATGCCATGCTGATTACCCGCCTGGACAACCTGTCGATCTACTTCCAGAACGGTGGCCGCCGCCGCCGTGTGGTCGATGAACCGAAGGCCGACCGCATCGAGAACTATGAATCGTCCAATGACGCCTACGTGATCGAGGATGAGGGCCTGGCCGCCCTGGTGGAAAACGTGGTGCTGCAGGATGCGGCAGCGGGCGGCGCCTGATGTCGCGCCTGTCTCCCGCCGCGCGCCACCGTGAGCGCATGCTCGGCAAGCTGGCGGCGTCTGCCGGCGAGCCGGGCGGCGTGACCACAGGCAGCGCCTACGAGTTGATGCTGATGAAGCTGCATGAGGACCGGCGCACGCTGTCCAACATCCAATCCATCGAACGCAAGATCGAAATGAAGGCCACCCTGCTGCCGGCCTATCAGGACTGGATTGATGGCGTGCTGTCGGGCGGCCGTGGTGCCCACGACGAAGTGCTGGTCAATGTGCTGGTGTGGCACATCGATGTCGGCGACTACGAACGCGCCTTGCAGCTCTCGGCCTATGCGCTGGAACACAAGTTCACTTTGCCGGATCGCTACAACCGGACCTTGCCCACGCTGCTGCAGGACGATTTCGCGGGCGCCAGCCTGGGCGGCAAGCTGAAGGATGACCCTGCCCGCGCGGCCGAGATCCTGCAACAGGTGCTGGCCATGACCGGCAATGCCGATACGCCCGACCAGGCGCGCGCCAAGGTGCATAAGGCGCTGGGCCTGGCCCTGCTGGAGCTGGTCAATCAGGTGGATGCCGAGAACATCACTGCGGCCACGGCCGACCGGGCCACGGCTTCGCTGCAGCACCTCACCCGGGCGAGCGAGCTGCACCAGGCGGCCGGCGTCAAGAAGGAAATCGAGCGGTTGGAGCGGCGACTCAAGAAGTTCGCCGAACCGGCCAAGTAAAGAGCACCCCACGGCGCAGGGGCGGCCCGAGACGGAAGCGACCTTGTTCGTCGGATGTCTCGGCCACCGCCCCCCACACATTTCAAGACCATGAGCTATATCGACGAGGTGCCGGTAACGGCGGCGCCGACCATGCCGGCCGATGTGAAGGCCATCACCAATGACGGATTTTTCCCCGACATCAGCATGCCGGCCATGCGGGATGCCATGCGGCTGGATTCGACGGTGACCGATGCGCGGCTCCGCCCGGCCCTGATAGACGCGATCCTGACGGCCAATCGACTGCTACGGGACTGGCAGGCGGGCCACCTGGCCAGTGGTGTTCAGAAGCTGGAAGAGGTGCCCGCGCTCAAGGTGGACGGCGAAAGCCAGTACGTCGCGCACTATCGTCGCGCCGTCTACAGCTTCGCCAAGGCTGACATCTTCGAGAGCTATCGGGACTACGACACCACCGCGAGCGCGCTGACCGACAAGAAAAACATGGAATGGATGGACATGGCGCCGGACGTGCAGCGCCGTAACGGCCATTGGGCCATCAATGACATTCTCGGCCGCACGCATGCGACCGTGGAGCTGATCTGATGCAGGTACGCAGCCAGCAGGGAGATACGCTCGATGCGTTGGTGTTTCGCTACCTGGGCGCCAGTAGCGGCTATGTGGAGCAGGCGCTTGCGCTCAATCCTGCCTTGGCCGCGTTGGGGGCGGTGCTGCCGGCGGGCACGATGGTCACGCTGCCCGCTGCAGTGGAAGCACCCAGCGCGGCGCAAGACAGTATCAGCCTGTGGGACTGACGACATGAATACCAAATTACTGACAAGGGGAAATCACGTTATGGCAGCAGAATCCGCCGGTGGCATCGCTGCCATCCTGAAAATCTACGGCATCAAGGCCGTGCTCGGCATGGTCGGCGCCGCGCTGCTGTACATCGTCCTGCCGCCGCGCAATGCCGATGGCTCGTTCAACGAAAAGGAATTCGTGGTGCGCCTGGCGTGCGCGGGCGCCTTCTCCATCATGTTCGGCGACCTGGCGTTTTCCCTGCTGCTGCAGCATGTGCCGGCCATCGCGGCCGCGCTGGGGCCGAAGCCGGTCGATTTGATGGTCGGCGCGCCGGCCTGGTGGATTACGCGGGCCGTGGCGCTATGGTTCCAGCGGCGCCAGGGCAAGGATATTGCCGAGTTGGCGCGCGACGTGAAGGAAACACTGTGAACGCTACCGATAACCGCCGCGCCTTCCTGGGCATGCTGCGCTTCTCCGAAGGCACGTCCAATTCGCCGACCACGCGCGACCGCGGCTATGACCAGATCGTCGGACGCACCCGTTTTACCAGCTACGCCGATCATCCGCGCGTGCGCGTCTGGATTCCTCGTATCCAGAATTGGTCCACGGCGGCCGGTGCTTATCAGCTGCTGATGCGCTACTACGATATCTACCGCAAGCAGCTCGGACTAACCGGATTCGGGCCGGAGGTGCAAGACGCCATCGCCCTGCAGCAGATCAAGGAATGCCGGGCCTTGCCCGATATCGACGCCGGCCGCCTGGCCGACGCCATCGCCAAGTGCAAAAACATCTGGGCATCCTTGCCGGGCGCCGGCTATGGCCAGTTCGAGCATCGCTATGTGGATCTCGAAAAGGCATTCACGCGGGAAGGCGGTGACGCCATCGTGCTGCCGACCCTGAAAACCAGCGAGGAACTGCACTTGGCCTTCCTGGATGCCGGCGGGGTATTGGCATGACGCTGACCGACACCTGGCGCACCCGGTTGCGTGCCGCTCTCGGCATCGGCTTGCTGGCGGTGGCCTTTGCATCCGCCTGGGCTATCCAGGGATGGCGCAAGGATGCCGACATTGACCACCTGAAGACTGGCATTGCCGTTGCCAATCAGGCAGCGGCCGACGCCAGGGCCGAACGCACTCAACAGGTGTTGAAGGCCGAGCGCAACGCGCGCGACGCCATCCAGGCCATTACCGACAAGCTCACCAATGAAAGGGATGCTGCCCGCCATGAGAAAGACACTTACATTGCTGGTGTGCGCAGCGGCGCTATCCGGCTGTCAGTCCCCGTCGTCGCTGCAGTGCCCGCCGGGGCCAGTTGCGCAGATACCGGCACTGCCGGTGGAGCTGGTCAGGAAGCGCGATCCGAACTTACGCCAGCGGCAGCAGAGTTTCTTGACGACATCGCCAGCGAAGGCGATGACGCCATCCGACAAAGCAATGCCCTGATCGATGCCTACAATGCCTTGCGCGAGAAACTGAATGTACAAGCCCAACAATCTGCGGGATTACCTGCGCAAGGCCATTAAGGATCTGGCGCAGAATCCGGACAAGCTGCACATCTTCATCGATGAAGGCGGATCGCGCGCCACCGGCACGGCCGGTCTGTCCTTCGAGTATGACTATGTGTTGAATCTGATCTTGACCGACATCGGCCTGGACCTCGATCTGGTGTTCGTGCCGCTGCTGGCGTGGATGCGGGTTCATCAACGGGAAGCGTTTGCCAATCCAGAGAACGCCAAAAAGGCCATCCGCTTCGAAGTGGACATGAACAGCGCGGACTCGCTCGATCTGTCGATCAAGCTGGCGCTCACGGAACGCACCATCGTGAAACGGCAGGACGGCGGCCGGCTGGAGATCATCCACGCAGCCGAGCCTCATCTCACGCCGCCATTCGCTGATGACTTCTGGCAGCTCTACCAGGGCGATAGCCTGCTGGCCGAATGGGAAGTACCGACACTGCCATGAGTGATGATCTGCAACGCCTGGAAGAGTGGGCCGGCGCCTTGATGGCCAAGGTGCAGCCGGCGCAACGGCGCCAGCTGGTGCGCCAGGTGGCCAATGACCTGCGGCGCGAGCATGCGCGCCTGATCGCCCAGCAGGTGGCGCCCGATGGCACGCCTTATCCAGCGCGCAAGAATCGCAAGGAACTGCGCGGCAAGTCTGGCCGGATCAAGCGGCAGAAGGCGGCCATGTTCAACAAGCTGCGCACGAATGCCTATTTGCAAGTGCAGGCGGATGCCAATCAAGCATCGATCGGTTTCTTTGGGAAGGTGGCGCGCATCGCGCGCGTGCATCATGAGGGCCTGCAAGACCAAGTTGCTCCAAGCGGGCCGAGCTACAAATACCCAGCCAGACCGCTATTAGGGTTCACGGACGCTGACATTTCAGCGTTACGCAGAATCCTGCTGGAACATTGCTCAAATTAGAGTGGCACGCCGTACAGCCGCCTTGGTTTAAAACGATGAAGGAATCTTAGAACGGGATGGGTTTATTCCTCATGATCAGCAAAATCCATCAATTGGCCACCCCTAATCTCGTCAAAAATGCATCTACTATTGGAGTCCACTTTGCCATCCCTCTGGCAAAAAGAGCGTGTCCGTTATGGTCAAATGGTGGCAAGAGGTGATACTCAGCCATACCGCCTGATGCAATGAATGCGTCGTACCATGCGCGACTGTACCGGGGACCGAACAGCGGATCGTTTTCTGTATAGATCCACAGAGTGGGAACTGTCGTACTCCTTCCGAACCGTTCAAACATATTCTCAAGTTTTTGCGGACTACAAGGCGTGCCAGTGTGCTTATTCATGTTACCTCCATGGCCGCCCGCGAAATTGATTGCGCCAATTAGTCCACTTGGATGGCGCGCTGCGGCGGCCATTGTCAGATATCCTCCCACTGACTGTCCAACCAGCAATATCTTCTGAGGATCGACAAAAGAAAAACTTTTTATGTGGTTTAACACTGCCAATATTTCGGCACTACCGGCCTCCGCGACCGCCCCGTAATGCTTGCCCCTACAGCTACCACTGCTTTCTGGATCGAATGTTGTAGCGTACTCTCCGTATCCAATCCTCGTAGGCTCAAATACTGCGAAACCATGATCCACAAAATACTGTGCCTGCCGGGGATGACGAAACCTCGGTGGCTCGCTCCGACTGGCAGAACTGCGCCCGTGATTCATGATAACAATGGGAAAAGGGCCGGCACCGTCCGGCCTGAATTCTGTAATAACAATTTTGCCGACTTCTTCATTTCCATGCACATCCTTAACGGCAACATCAATAGTCTCAACGCTTTCATTCATTGGTAACCCGGCTTCTCGAGCGTGAACAGAGCAAGTTACGCAAAGTCCCGAGAGCATCGAAAGGATAAGAATGAACAGGTTAAATAATTGATGCATTTGGCGCATAGGTTATGGCTATCAATTTTGATGTTTGTCGGCACGGAAGGACGTTGACGAATTCAGACAACCTCATACAAGACTGAAAAGGGATATCAGCTTCAATTCTTGTCGTTTTCTACGACCTCATCACCAAGTGCATAAAGGCGACATTGGGGTGCATCTGGTTTCTTTCCGGTATTGCAGGCGTTCGTTGCGATTTCAGCGGCTTCCTGCTTCGTCCTGGCCCATCGTGCGCTTCCCCAGATGCCTTCCCCATTCGAGGCGAAAGCTTTTTCGTAGCTCTGCAGCTTTACGTATTCTTCAAATGCCTTATAGCCGGCGGCGGTCAAGCCTGAAGGTGGAGGCAGTTTCACTACGGGCTGTTTCACGATTTCATCTGCGGGTAAACTATGTTCACGAAGAAATTGCTCAACTCTTCCCCACCAAAGGCCCTCTTCTGCGGAGACCAGAATAGTGTGGCCGTTTTTTTTGAACGCAGGCGCGATAAACAGCTCGGCTTGGCCTCCAGCATTCTTGTAGCTAGACCACATCTCTTTTCCTAGCGCCGGTGGGAACCACGTGTCATTGGCAGCGTAGATCCATAGAGTGGGTATCCTTGCTTGCCGGCCAAACTCGGAGAGCGCATCCATCAATCCTTGCTTGTCACAGACCTGGCCATCTTGTCGTGCTCCTCGGCCAGGATCGAATGCAATCACGCCACTAACCCCCGGGGAATTTTCAGCACTTGCAGCCAATACCGTGAAACCTCCTGACGACATCCCCACAAGTAATGCATGTTCTGAACTTGCCCAAGCTTGTTTGCGAATCGCGACCAGTGCTCCTGTGATATCGCTAGCAGCGGCCATTCCCGCTGCAAAGTGGCGGGGAGAAAGACAGCTGCCACCGAAATATTCCGGGATGCCGGTGGAGCGGCCATATCCTTGGCGTAGGACCACCACCGCAGCATATCCTCGTCTAGCAAAGGCAATAGCTGCCGCTGAAAAGCGGTTGGGATTCAGCGATATACGATCACTTTTTGCATTCCCATCCGTACCATTTGTAATAATGACTACTGGATATTGTCCCGGCTTTGATGGTCTGGTGATAAATGCATCCAGCTGAGCGACATCTCCGTTTTCTTTTGGTACGGCGAGAATTGTTGGCTCTCTGATCAGGCCGGGGATTTCCTCAACGAGATGCTTATCCAACTGGGTCTGTGCTGAGACAGGAAAGTGGCAGGAAAAAGCGGTGATAGTAGCGACAACGACTTTCGATACAATGCGCATTAAATATTTTACTGTCATGAGGCGATTAGATATGCAGAAGGTGTCTTCCAAGCTCATCATGTAGTTTCTACTATTTTCCTGACCCTAGCTTTACTAGGCGCTGACATATTGCTGACATAATGCGACGCTCCGAATGCCATGAAGTTAATCAAACTTGAGCTGCTGCATCTTGCCAAGTCAAGAGCGTGTGCAATATTGGGGAAAGTTATTTAGCGCTATATCAACCCGTCAGTAAGTGCCTTCGCACGCGCGATGCGGCAACATGGGTTGCATGACGCCCGACCTCTCCGAACTCGTTCGCACCATCCCCAATTTGATCCGCACCGGCAAGATTGCCGAGATCAATGCGGACAAGGTGCGCGTGCGCTTATCTCCCACGCTGCTCACCACCTGGCTGCAATGGATCGCGCTGCGTGCTGGGGATGTCATCGATTGGTGCCCGCCGTCCATCGGCGAGCAAGTCATCGTCTTCTCCCCCAATGGCGACCTGACCCAAGGTAAAGTCCTGGCCGGCCTGTTCTCGGCCGATTCCCCGGCACCGCAAACCTCTCTCAAGATTCGCTCCATCCACTATCCGGACGGCGCCGTTGTGCTCTACGATTTCGGCAAGCACTCGCTGTCGGCCATCCTGCCGGCCGGCAGCTCGGCCCTGGTGAAAGCCGATGCGGTGACCGCCGACGCACCACAAACCACCTGCACCGGCAATGTGACCATCAAGGGCAATCTGGTGGTGGAAGGCTTCAGCGCATTGAACAATGGCGCCAAGGTCCAGGGCGGCGACGGTGGCGCCGCGATGGTCATTGATGGCGAGGTGAACGCGACCGGCGACGTGAAGGCCGGCAATATCAGTCTGCGCAATCACCCGCACGGCGAGATCAAGCGCGGCGATGAGAAGTCGGGAACGCCGCTGCCATGATCGCCATGAACGCCTCCACCGGCAGCAGCCTATCTCTGCTGGATCACATCCGCCAGTCCGTGCGCGATATCCTCATGACGCCGCTGGGCACCCGCATCTACCGCCGCGCCTATGGCTCGGAAATCCCCGAGCTGATCGACCAGCCCCTGAATGGGGTGACCGTCATGCGCATCTATGCGGCCGTGGCCTATCGTCTGACGCTGTGGGAGCCGCGCATTTCTCTTTCGTCGGTGAACCTCAACCGGGACGCCAGCGGCGCAATCTCGGTGGTGCTGCAAGGTGTTACCAATGGCACCGCTGTCGAATTTTCCGTGCAGGTCCGTGAAGGGGCGACGCAATGAGCTCGCCCATCGACCTGTCCCTGCTGCCGGCACCGCAAGTGCTGGAAACACTGGACTTCGAAACCATCCTGGCCAGTCGCAAGGCGGCCGTGCTGGCACTGCTGCCGGAAGATGAGCGCGAGGCCGCTGCCAATGTGCTGTCCCTGGAGTCTGAGCCGGCTACCAAGCTGCTGCAGGAGAACGCCTATCAAGAGCTATTGCTGCGCAATCGCGTCAACGATGCCGCCAAGGCGGTCATGTTGTCGTTTGCCATCGGCTCAGATCTCGACCAGATCGGCGCCAATACCAACGTGAAGCGCCTGGTATTGGTCGAAGCTGATCCGGATGCCTCGCCGCCGGTGGCCGAGGTCTTGGAAGGCGACGATGCGTACCGCCTGCGCATTCAGGAAGCGCCTGATGCGCTCTCGACAGCCGGCCCGCGCAATGCCTATGAATTCCATGCGCGCAGTGCTGACGGCCGCGTGCTGGACGCGCGCGCCGTCAGCCCAGCACCGTGCGAAGTCGTGGTGGCCGTCCTGGCGAACTCGGATGACTGGCAGGCGCCGGCCGACCTGCTGCAAACCGTCGATGCCGCACTGTCGGCCGAGGATATCCGTCCCCTGGGCGATCTGGTCTCGGTGGTACAGGGCCAGGTCACGGACTACGCGCTGGAAGCGGTGGTGTATGTCGAAAAAGGCCCCGAGGCACCCATCGCTCTGAATGCCGCCCGGTCGAACGCGGCCGCTATCTCCAAGCCGCTGCGCCCGCTGGGCTATAGCGTCTATCGCAATGCCTATGTGGCTGCGCTGAAGGTCGAAGGCGTGCGCAATGTCGTCGTGAAATCCCCAGCGGCGGACATTCTCTGCGGACGCACGCAAGCGGCACGCTGCACCGGCATCACAATCACCGCCGAGGTGCTGGAAGAGGTGGACGATGTATAACCCGGTCCCGACCCTGCCGCCCAATACGACGCACCTGGAGCGCGCGCTCGCGCGCGCCTGCGCCGCCCTGGCCGACACGCCGGTGCCCCTTCGTCTGCTGTGGAATCCCGACCGCTGCCCGGTGGAGTTGCTGCCCTTCCTGGCCTGGTCCTTTTCGGTGGATCGCTGGGACGATACCTGGCCCGAGGCCATCAAGCGCGGCACGATCAAGGCCGCCCGCTACATCCACCAGCACAAGGGCACCATCGCGGCCGTGCGCGGCGTCGTGGAGTCCCTGGGTTACATCATCAAGATCAGTGAATGGTGGCAGACCGAACCACGCGGCCCGCGCGGCACCTTCGCACTTGAGGTCGGCGTGCTGGATTCGGGCATCACCGATGAAATGTTCCTCGAAATGGAACGGCTCATTGACGACGCCAAGCCGCTGTCCCGCCATTTGACCGGGCTGCGTATCCATCTGGAGACCCGTGGACAAATCAACGTTGGCGCATACGCGCAGTTTGGCGAGGCGGTCACGGTCTATCCCTGGACCCCGGACAGCATCGAGACCGCCGGCGGGCCATTCATCGGCTGTGCCACCCACATTATTGAAATCATGAGCATCTACCCATGAGCACCTATTTTTCTATTCCGACTGAAATCGGCGAGGCCCGAATCGCCAATGCCCTGGCGCTGGGCATTCCGCTGAAGTTGACGCACATGGCCGTGGGCGATGGCAATGGCGCCGTGCCGGTGCCGGATCGCAAGCAGACCGCCCTTGTGAAAGAGCAACGCCGCGCGCCCATCAATACCCTCGACAAAGATCCGAAGAACCCCAGCCAGATCATCATCGAGCAGGTGTTGCCGGCCGATGTCGGCGGCTGGTGGGTGCGCGAAATCGGTATCTTCGACGACGCCGGTAACCTGTGCGCGGTGGCGAACTGCCCGCCCAGCTATAAGCCGCTGTTGGCCGACGGCGCCGGTAAGGATCAGGTGGTGCGCGTCGTCTTGCTGGTGGCAAGCACTGCCGCTGTTGAATTGAAGATTGATCCTGCTGTGGTCCTGGCGACGCGCAAGTACGCTGACGACGCAGTGACGGCGCATGAGCAAAAGGCCGACCCTCATCCGCAATACGTAGTGACGCGCGAGAAGGTCGTAACACTGCTCGGCGAGGCAGCAGAAGCCAATCAAGGCATCGTCAGGCTGGCAACGACTGATGAAGCCGAGGCAGGCGCCGACGACACCAAGGCCATGACCCCGCTGAAGGTATTCAAGGCCATTGCCAAGAAGCTGGTGCAGGCGACCGAGGCGGTGATGGGCGCGGCCAAGATCGCGACGCAAGCACAGGTCACGGCTGGCACAGATGACGCCACTATCGTCACGCCAAGAAAGCTGCGTGCCGGCTTTTCTGCCTACTACAGCGCGGCCGCCGGCTATTTCATTTTCCCGACCTGGCTCGGCGGCCTGATTCTGCAATGGGGCCAGGGCTATGTCTCGTCCACCGCTGGGGCTGCGACGGGGTGGGCATTCCCCATCGCGTTTCCGACCGCGTTGCTGGCACTCACGATTTCTAACACGAATGGCTATTCTTCCGGCGTCGTATCGGTCAATTCGACTTCCGTGACTGGATTCAACGCCTTTTCCAGTGCCGTCAATACGAACATTACCTGGTTCGCCATCGGGCGATAGGAGCACCCATGAAATATTTCTCCCAAACATCAGGGTTCCTCGACTCGCGCATTCACAGTCCGATCCCTGGCGACGCAGTAGAAATCACAGACGACGAATATGCACGCCTTCTGAGCGGACAAGCCGAAGGCAAGGTCATCACGATCAACGCCGCCGGGCGAACAGACCTGAGCGAGAACAATGCCGTGCCTGATCGCCGCCTGCTCATCCTCGCGGAGCTGGACAAGATCGATGCGGCCAGTTTGCGCCCGCTTCGTGCTCTCTACGCGGGCACGGGAACGGATGCCGACAAGGCCCGCGTGGCGGAGCTTGAAGCCGCCGCGTCCGCGCTCCGGGACGAGCTGCAGACCCTGACCTGAGGCAGTCACATTCCACCCTATTTTTCTGAGGAGTAAGCCACCATGGCAACCGATTACCACCACGGCGTGCGTGTCATCGAAATCAACGAGGGGACACGCCCCATTCGCACCGTCTCTACCGCCGTCATCGGCGTGATCGTCACGGCCGACGATGCCGACGCCGAGACTTTCCCGCTGGACACCGCTGTGCTCATTACCAATGTGGTAGCAGCGCAAGCCCAGGCCGGCAAGAGCGGCACCATGCGCCGCGTGCTGGAAGCCATCGCAGCGCAAGCCAAACCCCTGGTGGTGCTGGTGCGCGTGGCCGAAGGCGACGATGAGGACGAGCAAACCAGCCTGGTCATCGGCGGCGTCTCGGCCGAGGGCCGCTATACCGGCTCCAAGGCCCTCTTGGCGGCGCAAGCCAAGCTCGGCATCAAGCCGCGCATCCTGGGCGCGCCGGGCCTGGATACCAAGGCGGTGACCAATGCTCTGGCCTCCCTGGCGCAGACCCTGCGCGCTTTCGTCTACGCATCCTGCTGGAACTGCGCCACGGTGGTGGCCGCCACCGCCTACCGTGCGGAATTCGGTCAGCGTGAAGTGATGCTGATCTGGCCGGAATTCGTCTCGTGGGACACGTCTTCTAACGCGGATGTGAGTATCTCGGCCGTGGCCTACGCGCTGGGCCTGCGCGCCAAGATCGACGAGCAGACCGGCTGGCACAAGACTCTCTCCAACGTAGTGGTGAACGGTCCGACCGGCATCAGCCGTGACGTGTTCTGGGATCTGCAAGACCCAGCGACGGACGCCGGCGTGCTCAATGCCAAGGAAGTCACCACCCTCATCAACATGAGCGGCTATCGCTTCTGGGGCTCGCGCACCTGCGAAATCCAGGGTGGTTACTTCCCGTTCGAGAACTACACGCGCACCGCACAGGTGCTGGCCGACACCATCGCTGAAGCGCACATGGTCTATGTCGACCTGCCGATGACGCCTTCTCTCGTCAAGGATCTGGTGGCCAGCATCAATGCCAAGTTCCGCTCCCTGAAGGCCAGCGGCTACATCATCGACGGTGAAGCCTGGTTCGATGAGCAATTCAACGACAAGGACACGTTGAAGGCCGGCAAGCTGACCATCGACTACGGTTACACCCCGGTGCCCCCGGTGGAAAACCTGCTGTTCCAGCAGCGCATTACCGACCAATACCTGGCCGACTTCGCCGCGCGCGTCGCCGCCTAATGGGTAGCCGGCCGGTACGCCCGGCCGCCTCCCGTCCTCACATCATAGGAGCAAGACATGGGCATGCCCCACAAACTGAAGGATTTTAATTTGTTCGAGAACGGCATCAGCTTTGCCGGCATGGCCACTGAAGTGACCTTGCCGAAGCTGTCGCGCAAGATGGAGGAATATCGCGCGGGCGGCATGTCCGGCCCTGTGTCGGCGGACCTGGGCCAGGAAGCCCTGCAACTGGAGTGGACTGCCGGCGGCCTGGTCAAGGAAGCGCTCAAGCAGTATGCCGCCAAGACGCATGGTGCCGTGCAACTGCGCTTCGCTGGCGCGTATCAGAGCGATGACGATGCATCCGTGCAGGCGGTTGAAATCACTGTGCGTGGCCGCTACAAAGAAGTGGATATGGGTAATGCCAAGGTGGGCGACGACACCTCGCACAAATTCAGCATGCCCCTGAGCGCGTACAAGCTCACCATCGATAACGAGGTGATTTTCGATTTCGACTTCATGAACGGCATCGAGATCGTCGGCGGCGAAGACCGCCGCGCCGACATCCGCAAGGCCATCGGTCTGTAATGGCCAGGCGGCATCGCGCCGCCTGCCTCTCCCAATTCCCAATCTGAAAAGGAAGCACTATGACCACCACCGCAACCGCCCCCAAAATCGAAACCGTTGTTGTCGAGCTGGACGAACCGCTGACGCGCGGCAATACCCAAATCACCGAATTGACCCTGCGCCGCCCCAAGTCCGGCGCCCTGCGTGGCGTCAGCCTGATGGATCTCATGAACATGAACGTGAGCGCGCTGCAGGTGGTGCTGCCGCGCATCAGTGAACCCGCCCTGACGCAGTTCGACGTCGCCGCCATGGACCCGGCCGACCTGATCAAGTGCGGCATGGAGGTCTCTGTTTTTTTGGCACCGAAGGCGGACCGGGCCTTGGTCTCCCAATCGAAGTAGAAGACGCCATGGCCGACATCGCGACGGTGTTCCACTGGCCACCGGCCGCGATGGAGGACTTGGAACTGGCAGACCTCATGAAGTGGCGCGAGCGCGCCCGAGTAAGAAGCGGGGCGGAGTAAATGGCAAATGAACTGAAAATGCAGGTGGTGTTCTCCATGATGGAGAAAATCACCGCCCCGCTAAAGAAGATTGCCGGCGGCGCCAAGGACACCGGTAAGGCACTGAAGGACACCAGCGACCGCCTGCGCGAGCTGAACAAGCAGCAGAGCGACCTCAACGGCCTGCGTGACCTGCACCAGGGCATGCGCAAGACGAATGCCGAGTTGGCCACCGCGCAGCAGCGCGTCGCTGAGCTGGCGGCCAGGATGAAGGCTACCGAGAACCCGACCCGCGCCATGACGCGCGAATTTAATGCAGCGGTGCGCAGCGTCAAGTCTCTGCAGGAGGCCAGCGAGCGGCAAGGCACGCAGTATCGCGCCTTGCGCGAACGCCTGGCCGATGCCGGCATCGGCTCGCGCCAGCTCGCCAATGCGCAGACCTGGCTCAAGAACAGCATTGCCGCCACCAATGCCGAACTAGCGGACCAGCAGAAGAAGCTCACCGCCAACCATCGTCAGCAGCAGGTGATGGCCAATGCGCGCCAGCGCGCTGACAAGCTGCGCAGCACGGCGGGCGGCCTGGCAGCGGCCGGCGTGGGGGCCACGGCCAGCGGCGCCGCCATGGGCGCCCCTGTGCTGGCCGGCCTGAAAGAGGCCAAGCACTACGAGACCGAGAACGGCCGCGTGCGTGCGCTCGGCCTGGGACCGGCCGCCACCGCCGAGGCGATCAAGTTCGCGCGCGACATGAAAACCTACGGCACCAGCCAGCTCGACAACCTGCAGTTGCTGCGCGACGGCATTACGGCCTTTGGCGACACGCACCACGCCGAAATGGTCGCGCCCATGATGGCCAAGATGAAATTCGGCAATCACGCCTTCTACGGGGAAGCCGAGGGCGCGGAGAACGAGCGCAAGTTCATGGACATGCTCAAGGTCATCGAAATGCGCAACGGCACCAAGGACATTGGTACGTTCTCCAAGCAGGCCAATATGGTGCAGCAGGTGCTGACTGCCACGGGCGGCCGGGTCGGGCCGGGCGAGTGGTTGAACCTCATCAAGACCGGTGGTATCGCGGCCAAGGGCATCAAGGATGAAGCCTTCTATTACCAGCTCGAATCCCTGGTGCAGGAAATGGGCGGTAACCGGGTCGGCACCTCGATGATGAGCGCTTATCAGAACCTCTATCAGGGCCGCACCACCAAGCGTTCCATTGCCATGCTGTCGGACCTGGGCCTGATCGGTGACCAATCCAAGGTGAAGCATGACAAGGCCGGCCAGGTCTCGTTCCTGAATCCGGGCGCCATCAAGGGCGCGGACCTGTTCCGCGAGAACCAATTCGAATGGCTGGAGAAAGTGCTGTTGCCGCAACTGGCCAGCAAGGGCATCACGGACGAAAAGGGGATCCTCGACGCCATCGGCGGGATCTTCTCGAACCGCACAGCGGCGCAGCTCTTCTCGACCATGTACCAGCAGCGTACGCAGATCCACAAGAACGAGAAATTGAACCGGGGCGCCGCCAACATCGACGAGCTCGACAAGCTCGGCCGGGACACCGCCAGCGGCAAGGAACTGGAAACGCTGTCAAAGGTGGCAGACCTGAAACTGGAGCTGGGCACCAAGATCCTGCCGCTCTACGCCTCTGGCCTGCAGATGGCCGCCAATGCCGTCCAAGCGTTGACCGGCTTCATGGAGCGCAATCCGGCCACCGCCAAGGCCATGATTGTGGCCTTCAGTGCCATCGCCGCCATCATGGTGGTGATAGGGCCGCTGATGCTCGCCCTGGCCTCGATCATCGGTCCCTATGCCATGTTGCACGTTCTGTTCGCAAAGATCGGGCTGCAGGGGAGTTTGCTCATGCCGATCCTGCGCGGCGTCGGCACGGTCTTCATGTGGCTGGGACGGATCTTCCTGATGAACCCCATTGGCCTGGCGGTGACCGCCATCGCCGCCGCTGCCTATCTGCTGTACCGGAATTGGGAACCCATTGCCGGCTTCTTCGGCAACCTGTGGCAGCAGATACGCGGCGCCTTCGCGGGCGGCCTGGCCGGCGTGGGCGCGCTGATCTTGAATTGGTCTCCGGTGGGCCTGTTCTACCAGGCATTTGCGGGCGTGCTGAGCTGGTTCGGCATCGAGCTGCCGGCCAAATTTACCGAGTTCGGCGCCATGATCCTGCGCGGCCTGGTCAACGGCATTACCAGCGGCATCGGTGCCGTCAAGGATGCGGTGCTGGGCGCCGGGGCCAGTGTCATTGGCTGGTTCAAGGAAAAGCTCGACATCCATAGCCCGAGCCGGGTCTTTGCCGAGCTGGGCGACTACACCATGCAGGGCCTGGCCGTGGGCTTGAATCGTGGCCAGGACGGCCCGCTGTCTACCGTCAGCAGCCTCGCCGGCAAGCTGGCCAGCGCGGGCGCAGCCGTTGCTATTGGCGCGGGCAGCGTGCCGGCAATGGCCCTCGATAGCCGGCCACCGATCAGCGGTGGCGCTGCGCAGCCCGTCGTCTACCAGGGCGACACGGTGCAAATCATCATCCAGCCGACGCCTGGCATGGATGAGCAAGCCATCGCCCGCGCGGTGGCTATTGAGCTGGATCGCCGCGACCGCATGAAGGCGTCGCGCCAGCGCTCGAACCTCGCAGATTGGGATTAAGGAAAAACGTCATGATGATGGTCTTGGGAATGTTCGTCTTCAGCTTGCCCACGCTCGCCTATCAAGAGCTGCAGCGGCAGACGCAATGGAAGTTCGCCAGCAATGCGCGCGTGGGCCGGCGCGACGCGGTGCAGTTCACCGGTAAAGGGGATGACACCATTACCTTGTCGGGCTGGATTGCACCGGAGCTGACCGGCAGCGCCTTCTCGCTCGATGCCCTGCGCCTGATGGCCGACACCGGCAAGAGCTGGTTCCTGATCCAGGGAACGGGGCGCATCTATGGCTCCTACGTCATCGAGAGCATGGACGAGGGGCGCACCGTGTTGGATGGCGACGGCGATGCCAAGCGCATCGAATTCACCATCAAGTTGAGACGCACTGACGATAGCGTGCTGTCGTCGCTGGGCCTGGGCGATATCTCGGATCTGCGCAACATGGTCGACATCGACGGCATCACGAACAGCATCGCAGATAAGGCGCGTGATGTGGTCGGCAGTGCCATCGGCGGCGTCACAAGCACGGCCAGTGCGATAGTGGGTAAGGTCAGTGGGGCGGCCAGCTCGCTTAGCGGTGCTGCCGGGAAAATCGGGGGAGTTGGGCAATGACCACCACCGCGCCAGCCTTCCGCATCGTCATCGAAGACAAGGATATCAGCCGCCCCGTTTCGGACAGGCTCATGAGCATCACCTTGCGCGAATGCCGGGGGGATGAGGCCGATCAACTGGACATCGAGCTGGACGATTCGGATGGCAAGCTGAAGATTCCACCGAAGGGCGCCAAGCTGCATTTCGCGCTTGGCTGGCTGGGTTCGCCGCTGGTCGACAAGGGCGCGTTCGTGGTCTCCGAGGTGGAACACAGCGGCGCACCGGACCGGCTGACCATCCGCGCCAGGTCGGCCAGCATGATCGATGCGTTTCGGCAGCAGCGAGACCGTAGTTTCCATGAGACCACACTCGGCGCCGTGGTGGATGCCATCGCCGCCGGCAATGGCCTGGCATCAGGGATATCGGCCGGCCTACGCTCCATCGCCATCCAGCACCTGGACCAGACGCATGAAAGCGATTCCGCACTGCTGCGTCGCCTGGGCAAGAAATATGATGCGGTGGCCACGGTGAAAAATGACACGTTGTTGTTCATGCCGATCAACGAGAGTCGCACCGCCAGCGGAAAGCCGCTGCCGGTGGTAAAGGTGGCGCGGGCGTTGGGGGACCAGCACCGATATCACAGCTCAGAATCCGATGCGTATAGCGGCGTTCGCGCATTCTGGATGGATGAGAAATACGGACGCCGCCGCAGTGTCGTTGCGGGCCAGGCAGGCAACAGCAAGCGCTTGCGCACCACGTTCGCGAATGAGACTGATGCGCGTGCTGCCGCCGTGGCCGAGTGGCAGCGCATTGAACGTGGCTTGGCCACCTTCGAGATGCAGCTTGCGCTCGGCGATGCCAGCATCATGCCGCAATCGCCTGTGGTGGTATCCGGGTTCAAGGCAGATATTGATGCGACGGAATGGCTATCGAAGACCGTCACACATTCCATCAGCGGCAGCGGTTTTACCACGCGCATTGAGTTCGAGACCAAATCTGAGGAAGCCGACACAGAGCGCGAGCTTGATCACGATCCGGAGGAAGGCATCACCGGCGTGAAAGCGGGATGGCACGACAAAGCAAAGAAGAAAAACAACAAGGGCACCGAGCTGGCAGGCAAGGCCGACAACGCCAAGACGCTGAACAGGACCTATGCCACCAAGCAAAGTGCCACCCGTGCTGCAGCGCTAGAGTGGGCAAAAATCAAAGAGGTCCGCGAGATCATCGCCGAAAATCGTTCCGATTAATAGATCAGTTTCTGCCGCTTGAGTAACTTAAATTCGGTCGTCTGATGCTTATCTGTTCCGCTAAGTTTTTCATGGTAATGACGAATCAGTACCCCTCTATATGAGTCATAGCTGATGGTAGAGGGAAGCATTTTCTCAAGGGCGCGAGGATTGTTCTCAACAACATTAGTAAAATGTTTTCGAGTCCACATCATCACACCTCGCAGAAACGCGTCTGTCTGTCTCTCGGATCGTTCCCTTTTTCTTGACATCGATCGGGAGAAGTTTGCTATGTTTAGGGAGAACGCATAGATAGCGGTATTCGAATAGTTCGGATATTTTTCTAGTTGGCGAATGGATGTGCCAAAAATTCGTAGAACAAGCCGCCTGATCTGTAGGCTAACAGCTCCTGGGTTGTCGTTATTAAAGAACGTGTCCCATATCATCGAATAATGCAGCCACCATTGTGTAGAGCTGTGTTCTAATTCCAAGCGTAATCCCGCCTCAATAAGCGAGGAAACTTGTCCCGCAATTCTTTCAATAAATAAAGATTGTTTGAGGGGTGGGCGGTAATTTGCTCTCGCATAAGCTCCATCAAACATACTAATCAACTGCGCGAAGATTTTCGAGGCAATTCGGAATTTTTCCAGGGGGGCTTTAGGATTGATGATACTTCCGTCATATTTATTGAATCCTGAGTGTTGAATGTTATCGACTAAATTCGAAAGAAAGCGGTAGAGAGTGAAGGAGTGCGGAAAATGGCTGTTTACTCTGAGATAGTCTTGCGCGGTTATCAAAAAGCATTGGCCATAGACTTCTAGCTGTTCAGCATCGTATGGGTCTTCTATTGACCCTTTTGCGTCAAGGGGGGAATGTATATAACTCCCCTGCTGCTCCACTAGCTTGTAATCGCCAAAGATCGCCTTTCTAAAATATTGCATGTGACCGAGAAAGCCATGTTCATGGATATCCTGTTCTGCATACAGTAGCGAATTTTTGTTCTTGAGCATCGCATCAATCAGATTGCGCGAAAAAAGTGAAAGATTGATGTCGCGCTTCTCTTGTTTGCTCGCTTCCAAAAAGAGGCGCATTGCTGCTATGCCCGATGATTCGGCGATAGCTTGAGTCATCCGGGGAGATGCCAGCATGAACAGCAGATCATTGGTATAGGTTTTAAATGTCTGCGCATCCGTCAGGAATGGAGCAACGACCATTGCTTGCGTACGTTCATTCGCAGTCGGAGCGTTCCTTACGATCTCTTGCGCTGTATCGCCAAGAGCATCAGCCAGCATAAGCAATTCTTCCTTCTTTCCTGAGATGATGCGAACATTTACCGCACGGGCAAAGGCAACGCAGTTTGCGCGCTGATATTTCGCCGGCATGCCGACAAAGAATGCCCATGCACACATCAAAATTAGAAAAATTGCCCCAAGAATAGATTGAATTAACGCAAGACTGTTGAGGAAGTGCCATATCGGCAGCTCCTCTGAAAACCAATAATTCGACACGAGTGCCCCGACACCAATAACAACCGAAAAGACGGCCGTCAATTGGTACAGTGGTATGGGGGCAACTCGAGCACGAAACTTATACCTCAAGTCCGTTATCGTATATACAACGGCGAGCAGCGCCATAGCAGCCACGAATTCTGCATATCCAAAAATTGGCATCTGCATTTTGCTGGAAGCAGATTCAACAGTGAAAGCTTCACTGTAGTAATTAGCAGCCGGCATAACCTGGCGCGTTATCGTTCGCTCACAGTTCCAGTTCGTTGGGCACTGAATCTGCTGCAGGCTTTTTTTTGTAATATCGATCACAGGTTCCCTCGAATTGAATTGCGGCTACTTTGGACCCATCCATGTTGCTGCCCCGCTGTCATCTGCGCGGCATTCCCTCAGGCTATTTCCTGCGACATTGATTGCGCTTCCCTGCGAATACGGCTTACCTTCGTAGAAGCAATGATGTTCTGCTGTAGGCGCTACATCTGGCTGAGCTGGCATTTTGTAAAGCAGCATCGCGCACGCTAAAGCTAAGAGTGCCGCTAATATCCACTGTCCGCGCGACACACGCTGCAAACGTACATAACCAAGGTCTTTCTCGCCGCATGTGCGGCAGTGATCCCCTGACATGACAGATGCTGGGGCCTGGAACGCTGCTTTTAGTCCCACTGCTGCCGCCGGTGTCTTCTGAGCGCCCGGCTTGTTCTCGGCTATCCAGCGTTCGACCTGAGCGACGACTTCGTGATATTTCTCGCGCGGGATGTCTTTCATTCGCTCGGCCCCGAACTCGGTCAGGATTACGCGATAAACGTCGAGGGTGTCCTCTTGCGTTAGCGCACAAAGCTCGCGCACCAACCCAGCTATTCGTTTGCGCTGCAAGTCGGTGAGCGTTTGCGCCGGTGCCTTGTCGCTCCCCAAGTTGAAATTCACGACGTTGTTTTGACGTGGTGCCTCGTTGACGTTGCCTCCGATGAGTTGGGCAACGTCACCCCTTACTTCTACTTTTTCAGACATTACAAACCTGCCAATTACATCCGTGGCGTCACTCCCTGTCACGCTTCCGAAAACAAAAAAAATGCGGCCCCGTGCTCGCGCGCTAGAACTCTGTTCGGCGCCGAAGAACCGACAAAGTTTACTTCTTCTTGATGACCTTTTTACGCATGTCCGGTCCTTGAACCGTTCCATGCACATCGCCATGAATCTGCTGGCCGACATTCCCACCGACAGTGACAATCGCTCTTGCGGATTCGATTGGAGCTGCCCCCTCGATCACTCCCAGCACGCGCGCCTTATTTTTGATATCCAGCTTTCTGAATCCATCGAGAAGCTGGGTTTCCTCGGGCGTCAACGCCTGCATACTCGGGGTTCCAGTCACGACAAATTGGACATCGACCCCCAGCCGGGAGACCGCTTGTAAATACCCAGCATCAGGGCGGCGCTCATCTTGTTCGTAGAACAGTTGAGCCCTACGTTGGACACCGCCGACGGCGGCAAACTCTGTCTGATTGAAGCCCAAGCGCGTGCGCTCGGCCTTGAGACGTTCCCCGATTGTGTTCATAAAGACGCAAAAACAATTTGACATGAGTCTTTTTGGACTCTATATTCACGTCATTGCTAAGTGACGTACACAAATATTAACCCATGAGCACCCAAGACACCGCCCAAACTGGCGCAGCGGCCCATTGCTCGCTGCCGATCACGCTACGTCTGACCGCTGAAGAAATCGACAAAGCGCAGATTCTCGCCCGCCGAGACCACCGCACCCGCGCGGCTTTCATCCGCGTGATGTTCTTGCGGGGCCTAGCCGCCTACGAAAAAGAGCTCCAATCCGCAACCGTCTGACTTAGGGGAAATTCCGCCATGTATCCAGACCCGAAGCGCGTAAGGCAGCATCGCCACATGCTCCGCCTCGACGATTACGAACAGGCGCTTGTCGAATCACTGGCTCACTACCAGGGCGAGCCCGTCGCCACCATCCTGCGCCAACTGGCGTTGCGCCAGGCGGCGGCAATCCTCGCATCTGATTCAGGCTCTAGCGTAGCGCGCGGCCCGTTCTGATCGAAGGCAGCAATAAGCAACTTTTGAGCAACCGAAAATGCCTTTCAACGAAACCATGCTCTCGGACGATGAACGCCAGATGATTGAGAAGATCCGTCAGCGCGAAGGTCTGGAGTCTATCGATCAGGCATTGGAATGGCTCGTCAAAACAGCAGTACGTAACGGCGCGAGGCGCATCACCGGCAGAGGCCGGGCACTCTACGCTGTCGGGGGAAAGACCAAACCATGCGAGTAATCAGCCTGCCTTGCCCGCACTGCCAAAGCCCGGTGCGCGCGGCGAAGAGTCGCACCATGTCGTCGATGATGAAGGAAATCACCTATCAGTGCCAAAACGCCGAATGCGGCCACACCTTCGTGGCCACGCTTGAGGTTTCGCGCACCGTATCGATGTCAGCCATGCCGAACCCGGACGTGCGCATTCCGATTTCCTCGCGCGCGTTTCTGGCTGCCAAGAACCAGATGACGCTAGACCTCGCGACCGCCTAAGCGGTCGCCCAACACCCGACAAATCAAAACCTGCCGTGCGCCGTTTGGCGCACGCAGGATTCGCTCACCCTAAAAAATCATGACCACCGCGAATCTGAAGGTAACGCGCGCTATCAGCCAGCACTTGAAAGATGATCTGAGCTTGTACCGCCGCGCGCAGAGAATGCTGAGCTGGGACTCTATTACTGTGCCGCAACGGGACGTGATCTGGGAGGGGAAGCACGCCATTGGCAATCGTCTTGCATGGCGGCTTCAACTCTTGGGCGGCCTGCTGGGGGAGTGGTGATGCGAACCGTATTTGCCCACTGCATGGCAGCGCTTCTGTTGCTCGCCCCGGCACTGTTGTCGGCACTCGGCCTGGTGAAAGGCTGAACATGCGCTGCGCCCGTATCAAGGATCATGCGTCATTCCGTCCTGCAACGGATCTACTGCGCGAGCGTGCGGCTCAGGTGCCAACGCCACCGGGTGATGAGGCCGCAAAAGCCGAGCTGGAAAAGGCCATGATGCTGCTGCGTACGCGCAAGCGGCCTAACCACCAGATCGGCGTCGCCTATTCCTGGGCGGCCACTGCCAAGCCGGTGCGCCGACACATCCTGGCACTGGCGGGCCTCCCGCCGGACCGCTGGGAATCCCCCATTCACTCCTTTACCGAAGCCGAACGCCTGGCCATGCGCCATGCGGTGCTGCGTGCGATTACGACTTATGAAAGAGCCCTCAATGCAGTATAGAAAAGTCGACGCGAAGACGCGACGCCAGCACAAGGCCTTTCTCGATTCGCCTCAGTTTGCCAGCGAACTGGAACGCATCCCGCTGAAGTGGCGCGGCCGTGTTGTCAGCCAGGCGCTTGAGCTCATGTCGGTATGGCACTGGCGCCGGATCTTCGAGCCGGTCGCCCTCGATTTCGTTCGTGACTTCGCCGCGCACTACGTGCCGGCCGGAATTGATCTTTCGCAAGATGACGCTGAAATCTGCGCCACTGCCGAGAAGGCCGCCGAGAACGTCAAGAAGATGCTTTGGAAGGCGATTTCCGACACGCACGCCCGCGACATCATCGAGCAGGAATGCAGCGATTACGGCATTGACGTGCCCGAGGTGGACGACGACGACCTGCGCGCCATCATTGCGCGTGTGGTGGACCCGCGCTGGTGGCGCCGTCAACTGCGCAAGGTGGTTGGCCGTGCCTTCGAGGGCGGCAATATCCGCTTGGGCTATGTCCACTATCACGGCGAGCCCTATGCCAGCAATGATGCGGTGCTGTCGCGCCTGGCGCAGAACAAGCGCAATGCAGCGGCGTTGGAAGCGACGATGGTGCGCAACGAGGCTGGCCAGGAATTCAGCATCGCAGAGCTGGCCGAGAAGACCACCGCCAATAAAACCATTCGGCGCGGTGAGCTCATGCTGCGCATCAACGGCTTTGAAACCATTGCGCGCGAGTGCAAGGACGAAGGCCTGTTTCTCACGTGGTCTTGCCCGTCCCGCTTTCATGCGACGCTACATAGCGGCAAGCCAAATCCGAAATATGACGGCTCCGATCCGCGCAGGGCTAACAAGTACCTGGGCAAGATGACTGCCCTGGCGCGCTCGGCGCTGGCACGGCGCGGCATCGGCCTGTACGGCTTCCGCATTGCTGAACCGCATCACGATGGATGCCCGCATTGGCACATGCTGGTGTTCGTGCGCGCTCTGCCGGGCTACACCACGCCGCACGTCAAGGACGTGGCCGGCCGGGCTATTCGCGTGATGAAGCGCTACGCCTGGCGCGTGGACCGTGGCGAGCCTGGCGCATTCAAGCGCCGCCTGGACGTGAAGCGCATTGACTGGTCGAAGGGCAGCGCCGCCGGCTACATCGCCAAGTATGTGGCCAAGAACATTGACGGCGTGGCCGACCACAAGACCAAAGAAGGCTACGTGGTGACCACTGACACGGCCGGTGATTATGAGCTGACGCCCTCGGCGCGCGTAGAAGCCTGGGCCGCCCGCTGGGGCATTCGGCAGTTCCAGCAGTGGGGTGGCGCGCCTGTGAGCGTCTGGCGCGAGCTGCGGCGCGTTCCGGCAGACATGGTGCAAGAGGCGCCGCCAGCGATGGCCGCCGCCTGGGATGCCGTACAAAAGGTCGAGGGCGAGAAGCGTGCATGCTGGGCCAGCTACTTGCGCGCCCAAGGCGGTGCCATCGTGAAGCGCGACGATCTGATGGTCACGCTGGCCAAAGAAACCAAGACTGTCACCGGTCGCTATGAAGAGTGCGAGCGCGTCATGCCCTATGGCGTCCAGTGCCGCCAAATGGCCGGCGTGGTGTTCAAGTCCGTTCGGCATACATGGACACCAGTTCAAGGGCACGACGCCCGCACATCGGCGGGTTCGGGGTTCCCTTGGACTCGTGTAAATAACTGTACGCAGCCCGCCGGGCCTGACTTTGCGGCCGATGTGTCCTTTGAGCCGAAGACCGCGCCGGTACCGGTCATGTTCCAGCCGGACCAGGCCGCGCAGATCGATCATGCCTGGCTCTCCCTGGGCGCATGCCCCTGGCCCCGGCCGGTTGTGGATGACAAGCCCGCGTGGCCAGCCCCGGCTATGACGGCGGACGAACAGCGCCGGGCCCTGGCCTCATGGGACGCCATCAAGGCATGCCCCTGGCCGCGAATGTTGCCGGTGCCGGACAAGTCGCCGCGTCACGGCACACCTCGCCAGGTGGCCGACTGGCGCGCCGGCCGGCTGGATGTGACCGAACTTCCGATTGATACCAACCCAACGAAAGGGAACGCTCCATGACCGCGTTTCGTGTCGTCGTGCGCACTGCCAGCGCACGCCATTCTTACACCGCCATCGCAGCCCATAGCTGCGACGTGATCGCCGCCGCCGTCGATCGTTTTGGCGTGTGTTCTGTTACGGCCATTCAGGAGATCCAGAAGTGAACGCAACCACAACCACCAATCCCGCCGTGTCTTACCGCGCCGAAGGCTACGCCGCCAAGTATTTCGCCAAGCAGCCGAAACAGCGTGATTTCGTCATGCTGCCACCGCAAGCCCTGGACCGGATTACGTTCAATACACCCGATGACGGCGTGCTGGCGGGTTATGTGTCGATCATCCGTCAGCACCTGGGCAACGGCCAGAAATTCGCGTGGGTAGAGCTGGACAACGAGCTGGCGGGGCAATTCCGAGGGGTGCCGCTGGCGGACATCCTCACTTGCGATGATGCGGGGAATCTACGCCGCAATACCGCAAATCGTGAAACCAAACGTCTTTGCTTGAGCGACTACAGCGGCAATCTGGGTGTTGAAATGGGAAAGAGGGAACCACAGTCATGAGTGAATTGTTCCTTGACGATGAAAGCTTGGAGCGTCTCACAGGCATTCGGCGTGGTTCTACCCGCGCCGGCGTCAAGCAGACCAAGTACGAGATGCAGGCGGCATTCCTGCGCGCAATTGGGATTCCCTTTATCTTGAATGCGCGCGGCCGGCCGGTGGTCCTGCTGTCGGCGGTAGAATCGCGCCGCACGGCAGAGGCCCCGAAAAAAGGATGGAAACCAGCAGTGATTGGGGCATGACATGGGGCGCAGGCCGTCGAAAAATTCGAATCTTCCACGCGGTGTGCGTGCGCGTGAGCAGCGCAGTGGCGTGATTTACTACTACTACGATGCCGGCGGCAAGCCGCGTCGTGAGATTCCTCTCGGCTCTAACTATGTCGAGGCCGTACGGAAGTGGGCCGAACTGGAGGCGATGCCGCCTTCCACTGTGTCCAAGGTGGTGACGTTCCGTTATGCGTGCGAGGTTTATCAGAAAAAATACTTGATCGAGAATGCGCCGAAAACGAGGGAAGAGAAATTGCGGCAGATTGAGACACTGCTTGCATTCTTCGATAATCCGCCGGCACCGCTTGAAGAAATCAAGCCCATCCACATCAAACAGTTTTTGTCATGGCGCGTCCAGCGAACGCAAGATGCATTGCGCAAGAAGGGTGAGCAGGTGGAAGGCAACGAAGGTCGAGTAGCGGCCAATCGTGAGAAGTCGCTCATTTCGCACATCTGGAATGCAGCGCGGGCCGAGGGGCTGACCGACCTTCCGAACCCATGCGCCGGTATCAAGTCGTTCCGTGAGTATGGCCGTGAAACCTATGTCTACGACGACGCCTTCCATGCCGTGTGGGGCAAAGCGGACGTTCCGACGCGTGAGGCAATGGACCTGGCATATCTCACCGGCGGCCGGCCGGCGGACCTGCTGAAGATCGATGAAACGCACCTACGTGAAGGCAGCATCGAAGTGCGGCAGAACAAGACCGGGCACAAGCTGCGCATTGCTATCGAAGGAAAGCTCGCGGCGCTAATCGAGCGCATCAAGGCGAGAAAGCGCGGCATATCCGGTGTCGTGGTCTCAACAAGGTTGCTTGTCAATGAGGAAGGTCAGCCTCTGGGCCGGGCGGCGCTGCGCTTTCGCTTCGAGGCCGCACGTAATGCTGCTGGCGTTGAGGGGGATGACTTCCAGTTCCGCGACCTGCGTGCGAAGGCTGCTACCGACAAGACGGACAAGACCAAGGATATCCGCGAGGCTCAGCAGCAGCTCGGCCACGCGAGTGTGGTGATGACGGAAAACTATGTCCGCAAGCGCCGTGGTCGCAAGGTAATGCCGACCGAATAATGAGGCCGCCCCAAAGGCGGCCTTTGTCATGTTGCTTGCAGGTTGTAGAGATACGTACCGAGCCAGTAAGCAACTCGAATGATCCCATACGTCAGAGTGAATGCGCCCATCAGCATGAGCAGGATCACAACCCGTATCTTTGATTTAGACGGCGGTTCGTATCTCACCGGCTCAAAGACTTTCGCGGATCCTTCATCCGACTTTACATAGGTATTGATTTTGTGCCACGTTATCGGGGGGAAATAAAGATAGGAAACGGTCACCTCCTCCTTCGCAACTAGGGTTGGAATCAGCAGCTCCGCAAAACCATCTGCATTATGTTCGATCTTAAACGGTGTGCTGTAGGGATACAGAGTCACGGAATCCGGCATGTATTGATGACCCAGCCTGATGTTAAACGCGGTCTTTTTACCTACATTGGCGATGACAACGCTGTGTGTATAAACTTCAAATGGTGGCTGCGTCACATCTCCATTTGCGGCAACCTTCTGCTTCACATGATGTTCTGACCGATGGCCGAAATAAGCGACCAGGCGCGGCCTCCTATCGGCGATGAGTTTCACCACTGCCAAAACAACTGTTACCAGCGTGGAGAGCAGTTTGGCCGCAACGTCAATATCGAATGTCATAGCCCCTCTTTGAATTATTTTCCGGCTCAGCTGAGCTTGGCTGATGATAGCGCAATGCCAATAAATCTTAGCGGATGAATACGTCTGGATGCTATTCGCGGAATACGAGTGATTTTGAGCAATTTCAGCTAACTGTCTGAATTGCGGAGCAAAAGAAGAATTGCGGAGCAAAATAAAAAGGCTCTCCGGTCGGAGAGCCTTTTAGATACTGGTGCTGGCTGCAGGACTTGAACCCGCCACCCCCTGATTACAAGTCAGGTGCTCTACCAGATGAGCTAAGCCAGCAAAAACTTCAGCCGGCGATTATAGCCTACTTGATGCGCGTCAGTACAGGGCGGCCACCCTTTTTCGGTGGCTCCGGATCATCATCGCCCTTGTCGCCACCTTCGGCAGGCTTCTTTTCGGGCTCCGAGACGGGAACCGACGACAGCACCGGCGCACTGCCTTCCTGCTCAGGCGCCTGTTGCGCCTCTTCGGCCGTGGACGGCGCAGGCGCTTCGAATGCCATGCCCTGGCCGTTCTCACGGGCATAGATGGCGATCACGTTTTCCACGGGGATCAGAATATCGCGCGAAACGCCACCAAAACGGGCGCTGAAGTGAATGTTGTCGTTCTCCATCTTCAAGCCGCTGGTGGCCTCGAAGCTGATGTTGAGGACGATCTCGCCATTCTTGACGAATTGCATCGGCACCCGGGTGCGGCTGTCGACGACCACCGCGATGTGCGGCGTATAGCCATTGTCGGTGCACCACTCGTAGATGGCGCGCAGCAAATAAGGCTTGGTGGAGACTTCTGGCATGACTGGTGTGATGTGCGACGCGCCTGTAAAACGCATCTGCCGGCAAGGCCGGGGTGGAACTGCAATCTGGGCGACTTGCCGCTGCGCCGCCACCGAAGCGGCAGCGCAGCAGGTACGGCTTAACGACGCATGACCTTTTCGGACGGGGTCAGGGCTTCGATGTAGGCAGGACGCGAGAAGATGCGCTCGGCGTACTTCATCAGCGGCGCGGCCGTCTTGGAGAGCTCGATGCCATAGTGATCCAGGCGCCACAGCAGCGGAGCCAGGGCCACGTCCAGCATGGAGAACTCGTCACCCAGCATGTACTTGTTCTTCAGGAACAGCGGTGCCAGTTGGGTCAGGCGGTCACGGATCTCGTGGCGGGCCTTCTCCTGGTTCTTCTCGGCAGCCTTGGACTTTTCATTTTCCAGGGTGTGCACGTGAACGAACAGTTCCTTCTCGAAGTTGAACAGCATCAGGCGCGCACGGGCACGCATCAACGGGTCAGCCGGCATCAGCTGCGGGTGCGGGAAGCGCTCATCGATGTATTCGTTGATGATGTTCGATTCATACAGCACCAGGTCACGTTCAACCAGAATGGGCACCTGGCCATACGGGTTCATGACCGAGATATCTTCCGGCTTGTTGAACAGGTCAACATCACGGATTTCGAAATCCATCCCCTTCTCGAACAGGACGAGGCGGCAACGTTGCGAAAATGGGCAGGTCGTGCCCGAGTAGAGAACCATCATTTTTTCAGAGCCCTAAAAACAAAAGGGGGGCGAGACGCATAACGCTCACCCCGATACGCAATTCCGCAAAAACTGCGCGGATACGTGATTGTACGTTTTTACTTGATGTTCTTCCAATAGGACGCGTTCAAACGCCACGCCAATACCGAGAAGAGACCCAGGAACAACAGCACCCAGACACCCAGGCGCTTGCGCGTATTCTGCGCCGGTTCGCCCATCCATTGCAAATAAGCAACGAGATCGGCGACATTGTTGTCATATTCCGCCGTGCTCATCTTGCCTGGCTTGACTTGTTCGAAGCCGGCAAACTTGTGGATGGTCTTGTTCGCGTCGTGAGGATCCTTCTCTTCCACGAACTTGGCCTTGCGGATACCTTGCAATTCCCACAACACGTGCGGCATGCCAACGTTGGGGAACAGCATGTTGTTCCAGCCGGTGGGACGGCTGTCGTCCGTATAATAACTGCGCAGGTAGGTATAAATCCAGTCCGGACCGCTGCCCGCTTCCGATGCGCGCGCGCGGGCGATCACCGACAGGTCGGGTGGAGTGGCACCGAACCAGGCCTTGGCATCTTGCGGCGACATCGAAATCTTCATCAGATCGCCGACCTTTTCCCCACTGAACATGAGGTTGTCCTTGATCTGCTCTTCGGTCAGGCCGATGTCGCGCAGACGGTTGTAGCGCATCGATGAAGCCGCGTGGCAATTCAGGCAATAGTTGACGAACAGCTTGGCGCCATTTTGCAGCGCGGCAACATCCTTGGTGCGATCCGGGGCACGGTCCAGCGGGTAGCCCCCTTCGTTGGCGCAGGCCAGCGCTGGCAGCAGGGCCAGCGCGGCAATCACTTTCTTGAGCAATGTCATGTTCTTGTCCTTTGGCGGCTGGCTTAGTGCGGATGGTAGACGACGCGCTCGGGGACCGGCTTGAAGGTGCCGGCAGCACTCCACCACGGCATCAGCAGGAAGAAGCCGAGGTAGATGAAGCTGCACACCTGCGAGACGGTGGTGCCGATGGCCGTCGGCGGTTGCACGCCGAGGTAGCCGAGGATGACGAAGGCAATGCCAAAGACCAGATACACGTATTTATGCCAGCTCGGGCGATAGCGGATGGACTTGACCTGCGAATGATCCAGCCACGGCAAGCCGCCCAGGATCACCACCGACAGGCCCATCAGGACCACGCCCCAGAACTTGGCATCGAAGACCAGCATGCCGGCGATGACGGCCAGGCCGATTACGATGGCTACCATCTTCAGCTTGGCCGTCAGGCGCGACTTGAACACCAGCAGCGCCACATAGGCCGCCACACCGGCGATGAGCCAGCCCATGAAGTCGGCCGTGGTGGCACGCAAGATCGAGTAGAACGGAGTGAAGTACCAGACCGGGGCGATGTGCAGCGGTGTCTTGAGCGAATCGGCCGGGATGAAGTTGTTGTACTCCAGGAAGTAGCCGCCCATTTCCGGCGCAAAGAAGATCACTGCGGAGAACACCAGCAGGAAGATCGAGACACCAAAGATGTCATGCACCGTGTAATACGGGTGGAACGGCACGCCATCCAGCGGCACACCGTTTTCATCGGTTTTTTCCTTGATTTCCACGCCGTCCGGGTTGTTCGAGCCCACTTCGTGCAGCGCGATGATGTGCGCCGCCACCAGGCCGATCAGCACCAGCGGAATGGCGATCACGTGGAAGGAGAAGAAGCGGTTCAGGGTAGCGTCGGAAACGACATAATCGCCGCGAATGAGCAGCGACAGGTCAGGGCCGATGAAGGGAATGGCACCGAACAGGTTCACAATCACCTGTGCGCCCCAGTAGGACATCTGGCCCCAGGGCAGCAGGTAACCGAAGAAAGCTTCACCCATCAGGCACAGGAAGATACCCACGCCGAACAGCCACACCAGCTCGCGCGGCTTGCGGTAAGAGCCATACAGCAGGCCCCGCAGCATGTGCAGGTAGACCACGATGAAGAAGGCCGAGGCGCCGGTGGAATGCATGTAACGCACCAGCCAGCCCCAGGGCACGTCGCGCATGATGTACTCGACTGACGCAAAGGCCAGGCTGGCATCGGGCTTGTAGTGCATCACCAGGAAGATGCCGGTGACGATCTGGATCACCAGCACCAGCAAGGCCAGGGAGCCGAAGATGTACCAGAAGTTGAAGTTCTTCGGTGCGTAGTATTCGGAAAGATGGGCTTTCCAGGTGGCCGTCAGCGGAAAGCGCGCGTCGACCCAGTTGAGCGCCTTGGCCGCGACGGGCGCGTCCTCAGGCAGCTTCTTTTCGTGAAATGCTCCCATGATCAGGCCTCCCCTTTCTCGTCCTTGCCGATAACGAGCTTGTTTTCGCCTTCAAACATGTAACGCGGGACTTGCAGGTTGTCCGGCGACGGTTTGTTCTTGTAGACGCGACCAGCGAGGTCGAAGGTGGAGCCGTGGCAGGGGCACAGGAAGCCGCCATGCCAGTCGTCCGGCAGCGAGGTCTGCGGGCCGCTCTGGAAACGGGAGCTGGGCGAGCAGCCGAGGTGCGGGCAGATGCCGACCACCACCAGGATGTCCTTGCGTACGGAACGCCACTCGTTGAGCGCGTAATCGGGCGTCTGGGAGAAATCGGTGCGCTTGGAATTGGGATCGGCCACTTCGCCATCGGTCTGCTTCAGCGAAGCGATCATCTCGGGAGTACGCTTGAGAATCCAGACCGGCTTGCCGCGCCACTCGACGGTGCGCATTTCACCGGGCGCCAGTGAAGAAATATCCACTTCCACCGGTGCGCCCGCTGCCTTGGCGCGTTCAGAAGGTTGCAGGGTGGAGACGAATGCTCCAGCGGTGGCCAAACCCGCTACACCTCCGGCCGCACAAGTCGCAACAAGCAAACCTCGTCGACTCGCGTCGACCTGATTCTCGTCAGTCATAAAGACCCCAATCTCCAAATGTAAGTTAGCGTGGACCTTCTAAGTGACCCTCATGCAACTTTTCGATTATATATAAGCTGAATAGGGTTTTGTAGCTAACGGCCGGTATGGTACAGGCTGGTGAAAATGAACATTTGACGCAGCGCAACCCCTTGTCAATCTGCTCTCGTTCTCTGTTTTTTTGCAGTGCGGCGTCAGTGCTTGTCCGATTTACTTTTCCTGACGGGCAGGATATAACCCGTTGTAAGCGCACCTCATGTGTAAACAGCAACTTTCAAAGGAGAAACCAGGGATGAGCATGCTCAAGGACTTTCGCGCCTTCGCGATCAAGGGAAACGTGGTCGACCTGGCTGTCGGTGTCATCATCGGCGGAGCCTTCGGCAAGATCGTCAGCTCGTTGGTCGAGGATATCATCATGCCCATCGTCGGCAAGATCTTCGGCGGCCTGGACTTCGCCAATTACTACCTGCCCCTGAACGGACAAGCCTACGGTCTGCCGCTGGCCGAAGCCAAGAAGGCCGGCGCGGTGTTCGCTTACGGCAACTTCCTGACCATCTTCATCAACTTCCTGATCCTGGCCTTCATCATCTTCCAGATGGTGCGCGCCATCAACAAGGCGCGCGACCTCGCTTCCAAGCATGAGGAAGCCACCCCCGCCGCACCCGCCCCGACACCGGAAGACGTGCTCCTGCTGCGCGAAATCCGCGATGCGCTCAAGAAGCAGGACTGACGGCTGCCCTGCCCCAGAATCCTTCACATAAGGTAATTCAGGTGTGAAGCTTAAGGCGTTGCAGCCCGGTGTCATACCGGATTGTCGATATCGATGAAACGGTGTTCGATACCGAAGTGCGCCGCCACATGCTCACCCAACGCCTGGATGCCGTAACGCTCGGTAGCATGGTGGCCGGCGGCCAGATAGACGGTGCCGGTCTCGCGCGCCAGATGCACGGTCGGCTCTGAAATCTCGCCGCTGATGTAAGCCGTGGCACCAGCCTCGATGGCATCCCCCAGCATGCCCTGCGCCGCGCCCGTGCACCACGCGACCTGGCCGATGGGCTGATGCGGGTCGCCGATGAGCAGCGGCGTGCGGCCCAGACGCTCTTCGATCAACATCGCCAGGTCGGCTGCCGTCTTGACGGCAGGCGCATGGCAGCGGCCGATCCAGCCGATGTCGTTTTCGCCGAAACGGCCGGTGGCCTCGAAGCCGAGTCGCTTGGCCAGCTGGGCGTTGTTGCCCAGTTCGGGATGCGAATCCAGCGGCAGGTGATAGCCGAACAGGTTGATGTCATGGGCCAGCAACAGCTTCAGGCGACGCTGCTTCTGACCGATCACGCGCATGTCTTCACCGCGCCAGAAGTAACCATGATGCACCAGGATGGCATCGGCCTGCCACGCCGCTGCTGCCTCGATCAGCGCCAGGCTGGCGGTCACGCCACTGACCACGCGCCCAATGGTGGTGCGCCCTTCCACCTGCAAGCCGTTTGGGCAATAATCGCGATATTGCGCCGCGTTAAGCGTCTGCCCCAGATAGACTGCGAACTCGTTTCTGCTAATGTGGCGGGTCATCTCTTCCTCATCCGATTTCAAATCAAAACCAAGAATTCTTTATGCGACGTTTATGGCTGTTGTTTGCCCAGACCGTAACAGTGGGTCTGGCAGTGTGGTTCATTGTAGCGACCTTGAAGCCGGACTGGCTGTCCGGATCCTTCACTTCGCGCGCACGCCCTGCCCAGTCCACGATCCAGATGCAGGAAGCCACGCCCGCCGCGCCCGCCCTGGATTCTTACCGCCATGCCGCGCGCCAGGCCATGCCCTCGGTGGTCAATATCTTCACCACGACCGAAGCGCGCCCACAGAAGAGCCCCTTCCAGAACGATCCCTTCTTCCGCAAGTTCTTCGGCGACCAGTTCGACGAGCAGCAGCAGGATGACAAGCAATCCAGCCTCGGTTCTGGCGTGATCGTCAGCCCGCAGGGCTACATCCTGACCAACAACCACGTGGTGGAAGCGGCCGACAAGATCGAAGTGGCCCTGGCCGATGGCCGCAAGGCCAGCGCCAAGGTGGTCGGCATCGATCCCGAGACCGACCTGGCCGTCATCAAGATCGACCTGCCCAACCTGCCGGCCATCACCTTGGGCCACCCGGAAAACAGTTCGGTGGGCGATGTCGTGCTGGCCATCGGCAACCCCTTCGGCGTGGGCCAGACGGTGACCATGGGCATCGTCTCGGCGCTGGGTCGCAATCACCTCGGCATCAACACTTTCGAGAACTTCATCCAGACTGACGCCGCCATCAACCCCGGCAACTCGGGTGGTGCGCTGGTCGATACCAATGGCAACCTGCTGGGCATCAACACGGCGATCTATTCGCGTACCGGCGGCAACCTCGGCATCGGCTTTGCGATCCCGATGTCCACCGCCAAGACCGTGATGGAAGCCATCATCAGCCACGGCCAGGTGGTGCGCGGCTGGATCGGTGTGGAACCGCAGGACATCACGCCGGAACTGGCCGAAAGCTTCGGCCTGGGCAAGAAGACCGGGGCCATCATTGCGGGCGTGCTCAAGGGTGGTCCGGCTGATCGCGCGGGCATGCGTCCGGGCGACATCCTGGTCAGCATCGACGACAAGCCCGTGGCCGATACCACCGAGATGCTCAACGTCATCGCTCAACTCACGCCCGGCCAGCAGACCGCCATGACGGTGCTGCGCAAGGCACAGGAAACCAAGCTGAACATCACCGTGGGCAAGCGTCCGCCGCCGCCCAAGAACGATGATGCCGACGAAGAATGAGCCAGGAGAAAACCATCCATGCACGTGCGTGACCTGATCCAGTTCCTGGGCGAACTTTCCGAAAACAACAACCGCGCCTGGTTCGTCATGAACAAGCCGCGCTATGACATCCTGCGCGAGGAATTCCTGGCGCTGACCATCAAGCTCATTGCCGAGATCAGCAAGTTCGATCCGGCCATCGCCGGCTGCAATCCGAAGAAGGCGCTCTTCCGCATCAACCGCGACATGCGCTTCTCGCACGACAAACGCCCCTACAAGACTCATTTCTCGGCCGCCATCACCGCCAGCGGCCTGAAGAAGCCCAGCCAGGGCGGTGGTCCTGCGTACTACTTCCACATCAATGAAGCCGGCCAGCTGCTCATCGCCGGTGGCGAATACCTGCCGCCGACGCCACGCCTGCGTGCCATCCGCAACCGGGTGGTGGAGGATGCAGCGGGCTTCACCAAGATGCGCAAGAACAAGAAGCTTGTGGCGACTTATGGCGATTTGCAGGAGGAAGGCAAGCTGCAACGCCCGCCCAAGGGCTTCGATCCCGACACGCCAAATATCGAATACGTGAAGCTGAAGAGCTTCATCGTCTGGACCGAAGAAGATATCCGCAAGAAGATTCCTGCCGACCTCGGCAAGCGCGTACTGGAAGGATTCAAGGATGCCTATCCGCTGGTGCAATGGCTGCGCGAGATTCCGCTGGTGACCAGCGAGGAATGACCGGGCCGCCTGTTGCCTGTTCCAAAAGGACAAAGCCCGCTCATCATCGAGCGGGCTTTGTTTTTGCGGGAAAGCTGGTTTATTCGGACGACACCGAACTGCTGGGTTCGGCATCCGGCGCCCGCGTGGCACGATCAAAGATCGGCGCCACCAGCAGGCCCACTTCGTAGAGCAGCACCAGCGGCACGGCCAGCATCAGTTGGCTCATCACGTCCGGCGGGGTGACCACGGCCGCGACGATGAAGGCGGCGACGATCACGTAGGGACGGATCTGCTTCAGTTTGGCCAGCGGCACCAGGCCCATGCGCACCAGCACGATCACGATCACCGGCACCTCGAAGGTCACGCCGAAGGCCACGAACATGGTCAGTACGAAATCGACGTAGCTGTCGATGTCAGGCGCCACCGAGACCGACTTGGGCGCGAAATTGTTGATGAACGGGAAGACCACGCCAAAGACGAAGAAGTAGCAGAACGCCACTCCCGTCACGAACAGCAGCGAGGACGAGATCACCAGCGGCGCGATCAGGCGCTTCTCGTGCGCATACAGGCCCGGCGCGACGAAGGCCCAGAGCTGGTACAGCACCCAGGGCAGCGAGATCAGCACCGCCACCAGCATGGTGACCTTGATAGGGATCAGGAAAGGCGTGATCACACCTGTGGCGATCATCTTGCTGCCCGCGGGCAGCGCGTGAATCATCGGCGCGGCCAGCACGTCGAAGATGTGGGCCGCAAAGGGCATCAGGCACAGGAACACCACCAGCACCACCGCCGCCGCCTTGACGATACGGCTGCGCAATTCGATCAGGTGCGAGATGAAGGTGTCTTCGGCCTGGGTGTTTTCTTCAGCCATGGGGTCGGAATTCTGATGAAGTGAGACGCGCTGCGCCAGATTAGAAGAAACCGGCGGACTTGCCGGTGCCGACCGGACGGCGGTACTTGGCCACGCGGGCCGAGGCCGAGATCACACGGGTCTTGTGGCCGCTCTGGTGCTTGTACCAGGCCGGCACCCCGGTGGTGCGCGAGAGCTTCTTGCGGCGGAAGGCCTTGGCCTTGATCGCCAGCAGGGAGGGATCGGGCGTGCGGGTCCAGCTGCCGCCCGCACTGGCGCTGTCGGAACTGGAAGAATCGTCGCCGCCGTTCCAGGCGTCATTGATCGATGCTTCCGTCTCGGACATGCTCTTGTGAATGCTGTTGCTGACGTCGCTGGCGGCATCCTGCACGTCCTTCTGCATCTTGCGCAGCTCGTCGAGTTCCATCTCGCGGCTGACTTCGGACTTGACGTCGTTGATGTAGCGCTGGGCGCGGCCGAACAGGGTGCCGGCCATGCGCGCCACCTTGGGCAGGCGCTCGGGGCCGATCACGACCAGCGCGACCACGCCGATCAAGGCCAGCTTGGTAAGGCCGATATCAATCATGAGTCTGTGTGGACATTAAGAGGACAACGAGGACGCGGCATGCGCTTGAAGACGGGAATGCCCGCAAACAAACACCAGGCGGGCCATGCAACCCGCCAGGCAGGACTGGCGGGCGACCTGATCAGCTGCCGGACTTGTCCTTTTCCTTGGCCTGCACGTCGATGGCCACATCCTTCTTCTCTTCCTCGGCGCCCTTGACGCCATCCTTGAAGCCCTTGACTGCCTTGCCCAGGTCGGAACCCATGTTGCCGAGCTTCTTGGTACCGAAGACCAGCATCACGATCACCAGAACAATCAGCCAATGCCAAATACTGAACGAACCCATTCTTTTCTCCTAAGCGGACATCCCTGCCCTGTGTACAAGTGAACCTGCCAGCCCCCGGGCCGGCGAATCCTTATTGTTGCACGAACCGTACCCGCCAGGGATGCGGGCCGCCAATCACGTGCATGTGCAGATGGTACACCTCCTGGCCGCCATCCGGTCCGGTGTTGACCAGGGTCTTGAAACCGCCGGTGGGCTTGCCTTCGGCGTCCAGTCCATAGCCGCAGCCCTGCTCGGCCGCCAGGCGCGGTGCCAGGGTCAGCATCTTGCCCAGCAAGGCGGCGTGCTGCTCACCGCAATCGGCCAGCGTTGCCACATGCTGGCGCGGCACGATCAGGAAATGCACCGGCGCGGCCGGGTTGATGTCGTGGAAGGCGATCAGGTCCTCATCCTCGTAGATCTTCTTCGAGGGAATCTGGCCTGCAGCGATCTTACAGAAAATGCAATTATCCAAAGCCGTACTCCTGGGAAACAAGGGGGAATGGAAAGACAGGCAGAAGGTCAGTCCTTGCGGGCCGCCTTTTCTTCCAGGCCGGAGAGGCCTTCGCGGCGCGCCAGTTCATTGAGCACGTCCTGCGGGCTCAGGTCGAACTGCGCCAGCAGGACCATGGAATGGAACCACAGGTCGGCGCACTCGTAGAGCACCTTGGACTTGTCACCCGAGACGCGGGCATCCTTGGCGGCCATCACGGTTTCGGTGGCTTCCTCGCCGATCTTCTTCAGGATGGCGTCGTCACCCTTGGAAAACAGCTTGGCGACGTAGGATTTCTCGGGATTGCCGCCATTGGCCAGCTTGCGCGACTCGATGACCTCGGCCAGGCGCTTCAGGGTTTCACTCATGATGGGGTCTTGTCACTGTCGACGGGCTTGGGGATGCTCTTGCGCACGCGCTTGGGCCTGGCGGCCGGTTCGGCCTGCGCGGCGGCCACGGGGCCACCACCGGCACCGGGCTGCAGATCCTTCAGGACCGGCTCGACGGTCACCCATTCGCCGCTGTCGGCGCTGCCCTCGAACTTCTGGAAGAAACAGGAATGGCGGCCGGTGTGGCAGGCGATGCCGGCGACCTGCTCGACCTTGAGCAGTACCACGTCTTCGTCACAGTCCAGGCGGATTTCATGCACCTTCTGGAAATGACCAGATTCTTCACCTTTGTGCCACAGCTTCTTGCGCGAACGGCTCCAATAGACCGCCTGGCCGATCTCCACGGTGCGCGCCAGCGCCTCGCGGTTCATCCAGGCGAACATCAGCACGTCATTGCTGCCGACTTCCTGGGCGATCACCGGCACCAGGCCGACCTCATCCCATTTGACCTTGTTGAGCCATTTGGCGCTGATGCTCATGCCAGCCTCATGGAAATGTTCTGATCGGCCATGAAGCGCTTGGCTTCCTGCACGGTGTGCTGGCCATAGTGGAAGATGCTGGCGGCCAGCACCGCATCGGCCTTGCCCTTGGTGATGCCGTCGGCCAGGTCCTGCAGGCCGCCCACGCCACCCGATGCAATCACGGGAATGCTGACCGCTTCCGAGACCGCACGGGTCAGGTCGAGGTCGAAACCGCTCTTGGTGCCGTCACGGTCCATGCTGGTCAGCAGGATTTCGCCCGCGCCCAGCTGCGCCATCTTGCGCGCCCATTCGACGGCATCCAGGCCGGTGGCATTACGGCCACCGTGGGTGTAGACCTCCCACTTGCCGTCACCGGCGCGCTTGGCGTCGATGGCCACCACGATACATTGGGAGCCGTACTTGTTGGCCGCATCGGCCACCAGCTGCGGATTGGTCACGGCCGAGGTATTGATGCCCACCTTGTCGGCGCCGGCATTGAGCAGGCGGCGCACATCTTCCACCGCGCGCACGCCGCCACCCACCGTCAGCGGGATGAAGACCTGCGAGGCCACGGCTTCGATGATGTCCAGGATCAGGTCGCGGCCGTCGGAGGAGGCAGTGATGTCGAGGAAGGTCAGCTCATCGGCGCCCTGCTCGTCGTAGCGACGCGCGATCTCGACCGGATCGCCGGCATCGCGCAGCTCCAGGAAGTTGACACCCTTGACCACGCGACCTGCGGTCACGTCCAGGCAAGGGATGATGCGTTTTGCAAGGGCCATGTTATTTGCTGCCGGACAGGCGGTTGGCTTCCAGTTCGCGCGTCAGTTCATCCGCACGATCCTGGCCGCTGCGCAGGTCCAGCGTACCTTCGTAGATGGAACGGCCGCAGATGACGGCTTCGATGCCTTCATCCTCGACCCGGCACAGCGCCTCGACGTCGCCCACGTTGTGGACGCCGCCCGAAGCGATGATGGGAATGGTCACCGCCTGCGCCAGGCGCACGGTAGCCTCGATGTTGACGCCGCCCATCATGCCGTCGCGGCCGATGTCGGTGTAGACGATGGCTTCGCAGCCATAACCTTCGAACTTCTGCGCCAGGTCCACCACTTCGTGGCCGGACAGCTTGCTCCAGCCATCGGTGGCGACCTTGCCGTCCTTGGCATCCAGGCCGACGATGATCTGGCCGGGGAAGGCGCTGCAGGCATCATGCAGGAAGCCGGGGTTCTTCACCGCAGCGGTGCCGATGATGATGTAGGAGAGGCCATCGTCCAGGTAGCGCTCGATGGTATCGAGGTCGCGGATACCGCCACCCAGTTGCACCGGGATTTCCTCGACCTCGTTTTCCTCGGCGAAGCTGGCGACGACTTTCAGGATGGACTTCACCGCCGCCTCGTTCTTGGGCTTGCCGGCGAAGGCGCCGTTCAAGTCCACCAGGTGCAGGCGGCGCGCCCCCTGCTTGAGCCAGTGCAGGGCCATTTCCGCCGGATCTTCGGAGAAAACGGTGGCTTGTTCCATATCACCTTGTTTGAGGCGTACGCAATGACCGTCTTTCAGGTCGATGGCGGGTATGAGCAGCATGGCTAGGGGATGACTAGTCAGTAAAAAAGAAGGGTTGGCGACGCTCTGCGGCGAAGTTCTTGCCGGAAAGGCAAAAAATTAAGGTTTCCAGTGTACGAAATTCCGATACAGCTGCAAACCCGCCGAGGCACTTTTTTCCGGGTGGAACTGGGTTGCAAAGATATTATCGCGTGCCACGGCACAAGCGAAATCACGGCCATACGGCGTCTGGCCGACGACGTGCGACGCATCGGCCGGGACGGCGTAATAGCTGTGGACAAAATAGAAGAAGGCATTATCGGCGATACCTTCCCACAGCGGGTGAGTGCTGGTCTGGTGTACATGGTTCCAGCCCATCTGGGGCACCTTGAACAGCGATCCATCGTCCTGGCGCACGCCTTCGAGTTCGAAGCGCACCACCTTGCCGGGCAGCAGGCCCAGGCCGGGGGTGTCGCCTTCTTCACTCCAGTCGAACAACATCTGTTCACCCACGCACACGCCGAACAGCGGCTTGGTGCGGGAGGCTTCAAGCACGGCATCCTGCACGCCGGATTCGCGCAGGCTGCGCATGCAATCCGGCATGGCACCCTGGCCGGGCAGGACCACGCGGTCGGCGGCGCGGATATCAGCGACCTCGCCGGAGATGCGCACGTCGGCTTCAGGCGCGACATGGCGCAGCGCCTGCGCCACCGAGCGCAGGTTGCCCATGCCGTAATCGACTACAACAATTTTATTCATGGCGACATTGAACGGTGCTCACGCACCGGGAAACCCAGATGATGTTTAGCGATACCCTGCGATTTACAGGCTGCCCTTGGTGGACGGAATCGTACCAGCAGCGCGCAGATCGAGTTCGACGGCCATGCGCAGCGCGCGGCCGAAGGCCTTGAACACGGTTTCGGCCTGGTGGTGGGCATTCACGCCACGCAGGTTGTCCACGTGCAGGGTGACCTGCGCATGGTTGACGAAACCGTGGAAGAACTCGCTGGTCAGGTCCACATCGAAGGAGCCGATCATCGAGCGGGTAAAGGGAATGTGGTATTCCAGGCCGGGACGGCCGGAGAAATCGATCACCACGCGCGAGAGGGCTTCATCCAGCGGCACGTAGGCATGGCCGTAGCGGCGGATGCCCTTCTTGTCGCCGATGGCCTTGGCAAAGGCCATGCCCAGAGTGATGCCCACGTCTTCCACCGTATGGTGCGCGTCGATGTGCAAATCGCCCTTGGCGTGAATGTCCAGGTCGATCAGGCCATGGCGGGCGATCTGGTCCAGCATGTGATCCAGGAAGGGCACGCCGGTATCCAGCTTCTGCTGGCCGGTGCCATCCAGGTTGATCGCAACGCGGATCTGCGTCTCGTTGGTGTTGCGGACGACTTCCGCGGTTCTCGGTGTAGACATGGTAGAGGTTAGACGGGTTCTATCGTTGGGTAATGCCTGGTGCCAGCTTGCCTGGGCGCGAGCGTACATCCCTCAATGCTCGCGCAGTGCCTCTTTCAGGGCCGTCAGGAAGATGGCGTTTTCTTCATCCGAACTGACGGTAATGCGCAAACAGTTTTGCAGCAATACGTGCATTCTACCGGCATTTTTGACAAGTACCCTGCGCGCCAGCAAGGCGGCGCAGACTTTATCGACATCCGGGACGCGAATCAAGATGAAATTGGCCGCCGAGGGGAACACCTCCACCCCCTCCAGCGCCGCCAGTTCAGTCGCCAGCAGCCCGCGCGCTTCACGCAGCTGCGCCGCCTGCGCCTCCAGCACCGGCAAGTGCTCCAGCACGAACAGCGCTGCCGCTTCGGTGAGGACATTGACGTTGTAGGGCGGGCGCACCTTGTCCAATTCGCGCAACAGGGCCGGGGCCGCGGAAACGTAGCCCAGGCGGATGCCGGCCAGGCCAAGCTTGGAGACGGTGCGCATGACCAGCAGATTGTTGTGCTGCGGCAATGTCGGCATCAGCGTCGAGGCGGCGAAGGGCTGATAAGCCTCATCCACCACCACCAGCCCGTAGGGAGCCGCGGCCTCGATGATGCGCAGCACGTCAGCCATCGGGTAGAGCGTGCCGGTCGGATTGTTGGGATAGCCCAGCCAGGTGATGACCGGCTTGTGCTCTTCGATGGCAGCCAGCATGGCCGGCAAGTCCAGCGTGAGGTCCGCGCGCAGCGGCACGCCCACATAGTTCAGTCCGGCCATCGCTGCCGAGATGCCGTACATGACGAAGCCCGGTTCCGGCGCCAGGACCGTGCGCCCCGGAATCGCGCAAGCCACCGAAAGCATGGTGATGAGCTCATCGGAGCCATTGCCCAGCAAGACGTCGTAACCGGACGGCACGCCGAGCTGCGCGCAGATGGCCGCCTTGAGCCGGGTATAGGACGGCACCGGATAACGGTTGAGCTCCAGCGCGGCCAATCGCTGCGCCAGTTCCTCGCGCAGCGCAAGCGGCAACACGTAGGGATTCTCCATCGCATCGAGCTTGACCAGCCCTTCGGCCGGGGGCACGTGATAGGACTGCCAGCCGCGCACCACGGGACGGATCACATTGGCAAGCAGTTGGTCCACGGTCTCAGGCTTGGAGGGATTCATCGTCTTGACTCACAGGGGCCGGCGCGTCGAGGGCATCGATGCGCCGGCGGATCAGTTCGCAATAATCGGGATTGAGTTCGAAACCGGTGAAGTGCCGCCCGCAGCGCCGCGCCGCGACGGCCGTGGTGCCGCTGCCCATGAAGGGATCGAGCACCACGCCGCCCGGCGGACAGGAAGCCTTGACCATGCGCTCCACCACTTCCAGCGGCTTTTGCGTGGGATGGTCGGCGCGCTCCTTGTGCTCGCGATGCAGGCGCGAGACGCTCCACACATCCTTCGGGTTGTAGCCCATCTCCAGCCACTTGGCGCCGACGAAGATGGAACGCGAACGCGCCTTCTTGGTCTGGGCATCGTAGGGGATGCGGATGGCATCGAGGTCGAAAAAGTAATCCCTGGCGCGCGCGAAGAAACCGATGGTGTCATGCACCGACGAATAACGCCGGGTGCTGCCGCCCATCGACGGCACACGACGATCCCAGATGATCTCGTTGATCATGGTCATGCGCTGCTTCAACATCACGAAGATCTCCGGCGAATTGCGCCAGGTCAGGAAGATGTAGAGACTGCCATTGGGCTTCAACTTGGGCAGCGCGGCATCGATCCATTGCTCGGTCCAGGACAGATAAGCGGCGGTATCGAGCTTGTCCGAATCGTTGCCGTAATCCTTGCCCAGCCCATACGGTGGATCGGCGATCAGCAGATCGACACTGCCATCGGGAATGCGCGCGAAACCAGCCTCGACGGCCAGCGCATCCTCGCAAAAAACGCGGTCCAGCCAGCCGGCGCCTGCAAGGGGGTCGGTGGCCGACGTCATCATGTCACTTCTTCAGGCGCAATTCGGCCGAGCGGGCGTGCGCCTGCAGGCCTTCGCCATACGCCAGTTCGGCGGCGATCTTGCCCAGCGTCTGCGCGCCCTCTTCCGAGACGCGGATGATGCTCGAACGCTTCTGGAAGTCATACACGCCCAGCGGCGAAGAGAAGCGTGCAGTGCGCGAGGTCGGCAGCACGTGGTTGGGTCCGGCGCAGTAGTCGCCCAGCGATTCGGAGGAGAAGCGGCCGAGGAACATGGCGCCGGCGTGACGGATGCGGTCCGCCCACTGCTGCGGTTCCTGCGCGGAAATTTCCAGGTGTTCGGCGGCGATCATGTTGGCGATCTCGCAGGCCTCTTCCATGTCGCGCACCTTGATCAGGGCACCGCGGTCGGTCAGGGAAGTGCGGATGACGTCCTTGCGCGGCATGTCTTGCAGCAGACGATTGATCGAGGCTTCCACCTTGGCGATGTAGTCCGCATCCGGGCACAGCAGGATGGATTGCGCCAGTTCATCGTGCTCGGCTTGCGAGAACAGGTCCATGGCGATCCAGTCGGGATCGGTCGCGCCATCGCAGATCACCAGGATTTCGGAGGGACCGGCGATCATGTCGATGCCCACCACGCCGAACACGCGGCGCTTGGCGGCGGCCACATAGGCATTGCCGGGGCCGACGATCTTGTCCACCTGCGGAATGGTCGCGGTGCCATAGGCCAGGGCACCCACGGCCTGCGCACCGCCGATGGTGAAGACGCGATCCACGCCGGCGATGGCGGCTGCCGCCAGCACCAGTTCATTCTTCACGCCATCGGGCGTGGGCACGACCATGATCACTTCCTGCACGCCGGCCACCTTGGCCGGAATCGCATTCATCAGCACCGATGACGGATAAGCCGCCTTGCCGCCCGGCACGTAGATGCCCACGCGATCCAGGGGCGTGACCTTCTGGCCCAGTTCGGTGCCATCGGCTTCACGATAGAGGAAACCATCGGAGCCGCATTCCTTCTTCTGGCGCTCATGATAGGCGCGCACGCGATCAGCGGCGGTCTGCAGCGCATGGCGGCGTGCCTCGGGCAGCCCGGCCAGCGCGGCTTGCAGGGCGTCCTGACCGATCTCGAGGCCGGCCACGGAAGCGGCATGCACGCGGTCGAAGCGCTGGGTGTATTCCAGCACCGCGGCGTCACCGCGCGCCTTCACGTCAGCCAGGATGGTGGCCGCGGCGCGGTCGATGGCTTCGTCCTCGCTGGCTTCGAAGGCCAGCACGGCCGACAGCTTGTCACGGAAGCCGGCATCGGCGGAATCGAGTTTTCGGATGGCAATGCTCATGGTCTCACCTGCTCTGCGAAGATATCTGGGGTCGTGGGATTACTTGGCCTTGGACGCCTTCTCGAAGGCATCGAGAATGGGCTGCAGGCGCTCGCGCTTCAACTTCAGCGCGGCCTGGTTCACCACCAGGCGCGAGGAGATGTCGATGATGTGCTCGACTTCCACCAGCTTGTTGGCACGCAAGGTACCACCGGTGCTGACCAGATCGACGATGGCATCCGACAGGCCCACCAGCGGGCCCAGTTCCATCGAGCCATACAGCTTGATCAGGTCCACGTGCACACCCTTGGACGCAAAATGCTCGCGTGCGGTATTGACGTACTTGGTCACCACACGCAGGCGCGCCCCCTGGCGCACCGCATTGGCGTAGTCGAAGCCTTCCTGCACCGCCACCGACAGGCGGCACTTGGCAATGTTCAGGTCGATGGGCTGGTACAGGCCTTCGCCGCCGTGTTCCATCAACACGTCCTTGCCGGCCACGCCGAAATCGGCCGCGCCGTATTGCACGTAGGTCGGCACATCCGAGGCGCGCACGATGATCACGCGCACGTCGGGGTCATTGGTCGGCAGGATCAGCTTGCGCGAGGACTCCGGATCCTCGGTCACGGTGATGCCGGCGGCCTTGAGCAGCGGCAGGGTCTCTTCGAAAATACGGCCCTTGGAGAGCGCCAGCGTCAGTTGTTGGGTCATGATGGTGTGCTTTTTCTGGAATCCGTCTAACTTACTTGATGCGTTCAATATCGGCGCCGATGGCCGACAACTTGGCTTCCATGCGGTCATAGCCACGGTCGAGGTGGTAGATGCGCTCCACCACCGTTTCGCCCTCGGCCGCAAGGCCGGCGATGACCAGCGAAGCCGAAGCGCGCAGGTCGGTCGCCATCACGGGCGCACCGAGGAATTTTTCCACGCCGGTGACGATGGCAGTATTGCCTTCCACATCGATGGCCGCGCCCAGGCGATTCAACTCCTGCACGTGCATGAAGCGGTTTTCGAAAATCGTCTCGGTGACGTGGCTGGTGCCTTCGGCCAGGCAATTCAGGGCCATGAACTGCGCCTGCATGTCGGTCGGGAAGCCCGGATATTCGGTGGTGCGGAAGCTCACCGCCTTCGGACGACGCGCCATCTGGATACGGATCCAGTCCTCGCCCGAAGTGAGGATGGCTCCGGCTTCGCGCAGCTTGTCGAGCGCGGCATCCAGCAGTCCGGCACGGGTACGGTGCAGGGTGACGTCGCCAACGGTGGCGGCCACGGCGCACAGGAAGGTGCCGGTCTCGATGCGGTCGGCGATGACTTCATGCTCGGCGCCGTGCAGCTTGTCCACACCCTGGATCACCAGGCGATCAGTGCCGATACCCTCGATCTTCGCGCCCATCTTCACCAGCAGGTTGGCCAGGTCGCCCACTTCGGGTTCGCGTGCGGCGTTTTCCAGCACGGTCTCGCCCTCGGCCAGCACGGCGGCCATCAGCAGGTTCTCGGTCCCGGTGACGGTGATCATGTCGGTGACGATACGCGCACCCTTCAGGCGTTTGGCCTTGGCATAGATGTATCCGGCTTCGATATGAATTTCCGCGCCCATCGCCTGCAGTCCCTTGATGTGCTGGTCCACCGGACGTGAACCAATGGCACAGCCACCGGGCAGCGACACCTTGGCCTGGCCGAAACGCGCCAGCAGCGGGCCCAGCACCAGGATCGAGGCACGCATGGTCTTGACCAGCTCATAGGGCGCTTCGGGGCGGGTGATGTCGTTGCCGTTCAAGACCAGTTGCTCGCCGTTCTCGCGCACGCGCAAGCCCATCTGGGTCATCAGCTTGGTGATGGTGGCCACGTCCTGCAGGTGCGGTACATTGGAAAGCACCAGGTCGCCATCGGTGAGCAGGCCCGCGCACAGGATAGGCAGCGCGGCATTCTTCGCACCGGAAATGGTGAGGTCACCGGAGAGGCGTTTGCCGCCACGGATCAAAAGCTTGTCCATCGTGTTGCCTTATTTCTGGAATTCTTCGGGAGTCAGGGTCTTCATCGACAGCGCGTGGATTTCTTCGCGCATGCGGTCGCCCAGTGCGGCATAGACCAGCTGGTGCCGCTGGATCAGGCGCTTGCCGGCGAACGCCTCGGCGACGATGACGGCGGTGAAGTGCTGGCCGTCGCCCTCCACTTCGAGGTGCTGGCACTCCAGGCCGGCGGCGATGTAGCTTTTGACGAGTTCAGGTGTGGGTAGCATGTTGAGGCTCTTCACGGGAATGGGGGGAGATTGCAGGTCGCAGCGTGTTCAATGCGAACCGGCGCGCAGCTTGTAGCCGCTCTTGAGCATGCGCACGGCCAGGGTAGACAGCGCCACGAAGAACACGGCGACGATACCGAGGCTGGTCATGGGAGGGATGTCGGACTGGCCGAAGAAGCCGTAGCGAAAGCCATCGATCATATAAAAAAACGGGTTGAAATGCGATACCGCCTGCCAGAACGGGGGCAGCGAGTGTATCGAATAGAACACGCCGGCCAGGAAAGTCAGCGGCACGATCAGGAAATTCTGGAACGCGGCCAGCTGGTCGAACTTCTCGGCCCAGATACCGGCGATCAGCCCCATCGTGCCCAGGATGCCTGCGCCCAGCAGGGCAAACACCAGGATCCACAGCGGCGCCACGAAGTCCAGGTGGCCGAACCACGCGGTCACCACGAACACGCCCGCGCCCACCATCAGGCCGCGCACCACGGCCGCCAGCACGTAGCCGCCGAACAGTTCCCAGTGCGACAAGGGCGTCAACAGCACGAACACCAGGTTGCCGGTGATCTTGGACTGGATCAGCGAAGACGAACTGTTGGCAAATGCATTCTGCAGCACGCTCATCATCACCAGGCCCGGCACCAGGAAGCCGGTGTAGTTCACGCCCGGATAGACCTGCACGCGATCCTGCAGCACATGGCCGAAGATCAGCAGGTACAGCAGGGCCGTGACGATGGGGGCGGTGATGGTCTGGGTGGCGACCTTCCAGAAGCGCAGGATTTCCTTGTAGAACAGGGTACGGAAGCCAATCATTTTTCATCTCCCATGATCTGGATGAAGACGTCTTCCAGGTCGGCCTGCTGCAACTGCAGATCGTCGATCTCCGCGCCCGAGGCGCGCAGCGTGGCCAGGATGGGCTCGACTTCCTTGTAGTCCGTCACGCGCAGCGTGAATTTATTGCCCGACAACAGTTCTTCCGGATAGATGACCAGCGCCTTCAAGCCATCGGGCAGGCTGCCGCGCTTCAGGCGCAGCCGCATCTGCGAACCGGAGATGCGGCGGATCAGGCCCTCGGTCGAGTCCAACGCGACCACCTTGCCGAACTTCAGCATCGCGATACGGTTGCACAGCGCCTGGGCTTCTTCCAGGTAGTGCGTGGTCAGCACGATGGTGTGGCCTTCGCGGTTCAGGCGTCCGATGAACTGCCACAGGGTCTGGCGCAGTTCCACGTCCACCCCGGCGGTCGGTTCATCGAGCACGATCACGGGCGGCTTGTGCACCAGCGCCTGGGCCACCAGCACGCGCCGCTTCATGCCGCCGGAGAGCGCACGCATGTTGGTATCGGCCTTGTTGGTGAGGTCGAGGTTTTCCATCACCTCGTCGATCCACTTGTCGTTGTTGGTCAGGCCGAAATAGCCGGACTGCATGCGCAAGGTCTCGCGCACGGTGAAGAAGGGATCGAAGACCAGTTCCTGCGGCACCACACCCAGGTTCATGCGGGCGCCACGATAGTCGCTCACCACGTCATGCCCATGGATGGTGACCGAGCCCGAATCGGCCCGGTTCAGCCCGGCGATGATGGAAATCAACGTGGTCTTGCCAGCGCCATTGGGGCCGAGCAGACCGAAAAATTCACCTTCTTCGATCGCCAGCGACACCCCGCCCAGCGCCTGCAGGGACTGATAGCGCTTCTTGATGTCTGTGATTTGGAGAGCGGCCATTGCCTCGCCCGTTCAATACGTTACTTGCCAGAAATAAATAAGGAGGCAGGAGTTCCACCGGGGAATCCGCTGTCCGCCTCGCCCTGGCTACGTCAGGCGCTCCGCTGGGGAGGCGTGCAAGCGCAGCCATGTTGTCGTTGCGCCATGAAAATAGCGCGGTGTTTCGGTATTGCAGACCGGTGGGATACGGCATGGGCGAAAAGGAAAAACACCGCCAACGCTGCCAGCGCGCCTGCAAAACCTTCGATTATAGGGGAATTCGATATTCCGGGCCGCCCGGGCAGGGGCTTCCCGGCGCCCGGGAGACCGGACCAGAGGGGAGAAAGCGATCAGTGATGTCGATCGGTAGCGGAGGTCGGCGCGGCTGCGCCTTGCAGCAAGGCGGTCACGCCATAGAGATCGGCCAGGCTTTGCAGGTTGGCCGGCAAGGTACCGAAGTCCAGCACCGCGCCACGACCGGCAGCAGCGCGCCGCCAGGCCAGGAGCGTGGCCACGGCCGAGGAATCGACCACCGCCACCTCGCTCACGTCGATGCTGGCCTGGCCGGCGGCGATGGCCGAGAGGCCCTCGCGCAGGACCGTGCTGGCATTGGTGAAAGTCAACGAGGCGCCGGGCTTGAACATGATGCGCTCTTTCGGATCAGTGGTCGGTATGGATGACGATGAAGGGCGACGGCAATTACTTCTTGCCGTTGCCGCGCGCGGCCAGTTGCTGGTTCTTGTCGGCCAGGGCCTTGATCAGGCCGTCGATGCCGCCCTTGCTGATCTCGTTGGCGAAGGTGCCACGATAGGCTTCCACCAGCCATGCGCCCAATACGTTGACGTCATAGAGCTTCCAGCCGTCGGGCTTCTTTTCCAGGCGATAGCTCAGCTGGATCGGCTCGCCGCCACGTGCGGAGATCACCTGCGAGTTCACTTCCACTTCGGTATCGGTCGGGGCGGCACGCAGCGGCTTGAATTCGATCTTCTGGTCACGCACCTGCGACAGCGCGCCGGAGTAGGTGAACACCAGCAGGCTGCGGAACTGGGTGATCAGCTGCTTCTGCTGGTCCGGGGTGGCCTGGCGCCAGTAGCGGCCGGCGGCCAGCTGGGTCATGCGTTCGAAGTCGACATAGGGCAGGATCTTCTGCTCCACCAGTTCCATGATGCGGTTGTTGTTGCCGGACTGGATGTCCTTGTCGTTCTTGGCGGTATCGAGCACTTCGGAGCTGATGCGCTTGACCAGCGCATCAGGGGCTTCCTGGGCCGAGGCGGCACCCGAGAAGGCGAGCGCCGGAACGGCGAAGGCGGCGACGGCAAAAAGTTTGGTAAGCATCTTCATAATTCAGTTTCCATTCGAGTCAGCAGAAGGGGGGCTGGGCTGCCAGGGCGCCGTCACTGGGACGGGCGCGCAGCAAAAGCAGGGAAAACGGCAGCCGGCATGTCCTTCGAAGCCCGCCCGGGAGCGGGGTTCCCGCGCCGTCACAGTTGGGCACGGATGTTACAGATCGGGCAGCGCGAGCTGCAGACTATGCGTAGAGTGGGCAGATTGGGCAGTTCAACCGTATTTCAAGGCCATGGCCCCCGGCGGGCGGCGTGGCCTGTGCCGCCTTCCATCGCATCCAGCCATCAGGGCTTGATGGCTTCTTCCTTCCGTTCACGGCCACCGGCAGCGCCATTGATCTGGCTCTGGCGGCGTTGCAGGTAGGCGTCGCGCACGAAGTCATACTTGTCCAGCGCGGCGTCTTCCAGCAGGGTCGAGGCGTCCAGCAACTGGGCGCGGCGGTCGACGATGCGTACCACCGTACCGACGTTGCGCCAGCGGGTCGGGCGCTTGTAGGTCCACAGGTCACCGTACAGGTCCACCGGCATGCCGGCGGTGTCGCGCACCGTGGAAGGACCGAAGAACGGCAGCACCACGTAAGGACCGGAACCTACACCCCAACGGCCCAGGGTCTGGCCGAAGTCGGATTTCTCGCGCGGCAGGCGGGCTTCGGTCGCCACATCCAGCACGCCACCCAGACCGAAGGTGGTGTTGATGGCCACGCGCATGAAGGTGGAGACACCCTGCTCGATCCGACCCTGCAACAGCTGGTTGATGGAGGACCAGACATCGCCGAGGTTGCCGAAGAAGTTGCCCACACCATGCTGGACCGGGGTCGGCACCACGGTGTCATAGGCTTGCGCGGCCGGCTTCAGGGCCACGCGGTCCAACGTGTCGTTGAAGCTGAACATGCTGCGGTTGAAGCCTTCCAGCGGATCGTTCGGATTGCTGTTGGTGCTGGCGCAGCCGGTCAGGGCGGCGGCCGCCAGGGCGAAGGCGCCGAGGCGTCCTGCGTAGGCGGTATTGATGGTTTTTTTATTCATTTGATTCATTTGGAATCATCCTTTCCCTCTGCCGCTTTGCTGTACAGGAATTGGCCGATCAGGTTTTCCAGCACGATGGCGGATTGCGTCATCTTAATCGTATCGCCCGAGGCCAGGTTAGCAGTATCGCCGCCCGGCTCGATGCCGATGTATTGTTCACCCAACAGACCCGACGTCAGGATCTTGGCCGAGCTGTCCTTGGGGAATTTGTAGCTGTCGTCCATGTTCAGCGTGACCACGGCACGGAAGGTCTGATCATCGAAGCGGATCGAATCCACCCGGCCCACCACCACGCCGGCGCTCTTGACGGCCGCACGCGACTTCAGGCCGCCGATGTTGTCAAAATTTGCCTTCAGGGCATAGGTCTTCTGGCCGAACGACATCGAGCTCATGTTACCGACCTTGAGCGCCAGGAAAGCCAGTGCAGCCACACCGGCCAGCACGAAGATTCCGACCCAGGCATCCAGAGATTTACGTTGCATATTGAACCCTTTTTCAACCCTTTTATTCACATCGTTGCGCCCATGCCGGGCGCTTGTCCAAGCATTGCGGCCGGTCAGCTGAACATCAGTGCAGTCAGCAGGAAATCCAGGCCCAGCACGGTGAGCGAGGCGATCACCACGGTCCGGGTGGTGGCGCGGGCCACGCCTTCGGGCGTCGGCTGCGCTTCATAGCCCTGGAACAGCGCCACGAAGGTCACCGCCACGCCGAAGACGATGCTCTTGAGCACGCCATTGGCGACGTCACTCCACAGATCGACCCCGCCCTGCATCTGCGACCAGAACGCCCCTTCATCCACGCCGATCAGCAGCACGCCGACCACATAGCCGCCCAGCACACCGACGGCGCTAAAAATGGCTGCCAGCACCGGCATGGCCACCACGCCGGCCCAGAAGCGCGGCGCCACCACGCGTTGCAGCGGGTTCACGGCCATCATTTCCATGGCCGACAGTTGCTCGCCGGCTTTCATCAGACCGATTTCGGCGGTCAGCGAGGTTCCGGCGCGCCCGGCAAAGAGCAGTGCCGTCACCACCGGCCCCAGTTCGCGCACCAGCGACAAGGCCACCAGCAGGCCCAATGCCTGTTCCGAACCGTACTTGTTCAGCGTGTAATACCCTTGCAGACCCAGCACGAAGCCAACGAACAGGCCCGACACCGTGATGATCACCAGCGAATAGTTGCCGATGAAGTGGATCTGGTCAGTGATCAGGCGCGGCCGGCGCAGCAGGCCCAGCGAGGCCCCCAGCGTATTGACGAACATGCGCGCGGCAAAGCCCACCCCGACCACGAACTCGCGCATGCTGCGGCCCAGGCCGCTGACGAAGTTGACGATCATGCGCCACCTCCCAGGCCCAGGTCCTCGGCCAGCGACTTGCCGGGATAATGGAAAGGCACCGGGCCGTCAGCCTGGGCATGGACGAATTGCTTCACATAGGGATCAGTGGATTCACGCATCTCTTGCGGCGTCCCTTGCGCCACGATCTTGCCGGCCGACAGGAAATACACATAGTCGGCAATGGCGAAGGATTCGTTCACATCGTGCGACACCAGGATCGAGGTCGAACCCAGGGCATCATTGAGCCGGCGAATCAGATTGGCCGTCACGCCCATGGAAATCGGATCGAGCCCGGCGAAGGGTTCGTCATACATGATCAGCGCCGGGTCCAGCGCGATGGCCCGTGCCAGCGCCACGCGGCGCGCCATGCCACCGGAGATCTCGGCCGGCTTCAACGCGGCGGCATTACGCAGCCCCACGGCGTTGAGCTTCATGAGCACCAGGTCGCGGATGAGCGTTTCATCCAGATCGGTATGCTCGCGCAGCGGAAAGGCCACGTTGTCGAACACCGTCATGTCGGTAAACAGCGCGCCGTTCTGGAACAGCATGCCCATCTTGCGGCGCAGCAGATACAGTTGCCTGGTCGCCAGCGACGGCACGTTCTCGCCATCCACTTCCACCTTGCCCTGCTGCGGCTGCAACTGCCCGCCGATCAGGCGCAGGATGGTGGTCTTGCCGGATCCGGAACCGCCCATCACCGCCACCACCTTGCCGCGCGGGAAGTCCATATGCAGACCGGTCAGTATGGGCCGGTCGCCATAGCGGAAATGCAGATCGCGGATTTCGACGATATTAGTCAAAGGGATTCTTTGAGTTCTTGGGAAAACCGACATTGTAGAGCAAATTTTACAAATCGCTTTCAAGAAGGCAATACAGCCTGTAAATCAGAGACAGCGAAAAGTGACGTTCTTAACAAGTTACATGCATGTTCGCCACAAATAGCAACTATTTCTTGCACACAACTTGCTGACGAATGAGTCAGTTAAATATTGCATAGGTAAATAATTTCTCATTGCGTGGTGCGCCTGCAACGAAATGGTGCATCACCGACAAGTCAAAGATGCGATTTATCGCTCGCATGTTACCAGCGATGACGCGATACCACAGCGCGGGCCGACGAATCGATGCTGCATCGCAAAGCTGTGGGTTGGCGCCTGCGCCTTGATACAATGTCGGTTTTGCTTTCGGAAGAATCTGTCATGAGCCTCAAATGCGGCATCGTGGGTCTGCCCAACGTCGGTAAGTCCACTCTTTTCAACGCGCTGACCAAGGCGGGCATCGCCGCCGAGAACTATCCGTTCTGCACCATCGAGCCCAATGTCGGCATCGTGGAAGTGCCCGATCCGCGTCTGAAGGCGCTGGCCGAGATCGTCAAGCCCGAGCGCATCCTGCCGGCCACGGTCGAATTCGTGGATATCGCCGGCCTGGTGGCGGGTGCCTCCAAGGGTGAAGGTTTGGGCAACCAGTTCCTGTCGCACATCCGCGAGACTGACGCCATCGTCAACGTGGTGCGCTGCTTCGAAGATCCGAACGTGATCCACGTGGCCGGCCGCGTGAGCCCGCTGGACGACATCGCCGTGATCCAGACCGAACTGGCGCTGGCCGACATGGGCACCGTCGAGAAAGCCATCCACCGCGAACAGAAGAAGGCACGCTCCGGCGACAAGGATGCTGCCAAGCTGGTGGCCCTGCTGGAGCGCATCATGCCGGCGCTGGACGAAGCCAAGCCGGTGCGCGCGCTGGGGCTGGATGCCGAAGAGATGCTGCTGATCAAGCCGCTGTGCCTGATCACGGCCAAGCCGGCGATGTATGTGGCCAACGTCTCCGACAGCGGTTTCACCGACAACCCGCTGCTGGACCAGCTGACCGCCTACGCCCAGGAACAGAACGCCCCCATCGTGGCCATCTGCGCGGCCATCGAAGCCGAGATCGCCGACCTGGACGACGCCGACAAGGCCGACTTCCTGGCCGACATGGGCATGGAAGAACCGGGCCTGGACCGCCTGATCCGCGCGGCCTTCAAGCTCTTGGGCCTGCAGACCTACTTCACCGCGGGCGTGAAGGAAGTGCGCGCCTGGACGATTCCGGTGGGCGCCACCGGCCCGCAGGCGGCTGGCGTGATCCACACCGACTTCGAGCGCGGCTTCATTCGTGCGCAGACGATTGCCTTTGAGGACTTCATCGCCTTCAAGGGTGAGGCGGGGGCCAAGGAAGCGGGCAAGATGCGCGCCGAAGGCAAGGAGTATGTGGTCAAGGATGGGGATGTGATGAATTTCTTGTTCAATGTCTGAAACTGATCATACGGAATGTGGCTGGCGGTAATTCCGCGACCGTGGCCGGAATTTTCCACCTTGCTTCGATATTTATTAGGTGATTTAGCACGGGCAATTCTTAAGCGGTTCTCCAATATCCGACCTTCGTTCTCCCGTCAATGCACGGGAGCACTCAACGGCGGCTATGCAAGAACATCGGTCGCAGACTATCTTGAGATGCCAGCTTTTCGGATTACACCATCTCCACTGAAGTCATGAAGGCTTACCAAGTCTGAGGAAAGAGAAAAGCATGACAAAGGCCCCTTTCATTGATCGCGTGGCTCTCCGAAACTATAAGAGCATCGGTTATTGTGATGTGCGCTTAAACCCGCTAACTTATCTCGTCGGACATAATGGCGCGGGTAAAAGCAATTTCATGGATGCGCTCCATTTCGTGCGCGATGCACTTTTCAACTCACTGGACAGTGCGCTCAATGAACGAGGCGGCATCAATGAGGTGCGACGCCGCAGTGGGGGGCATCCCACCCATTTCGCCATCCGAATCGAGTTTGTTTTGCCGAGCGGTCAGCCAGGGTACTATGGCTTCGTCATCGGCGCGTTGAAGAACGGAGCCTACGAAGTCCAGAAAGAAGAGTGTGTTGTCTCCGGCATTGGCAAAGGTCCTTTCTTTCGCATCCAAAAGGGTAAGTTGCGCGACAGCAGCGAACCCACTTTTCCATCAATCACAGCGGACAGGCTAGCGTTGGTGGCGGCCTCCGGCCTGACCGTTTTCCGTCCTGTATTCGATGCGCTGACAACGATGGGTTTCTACAACCTGAATCCAAAGCTGATGCGTGAATTACAGAAACCGCAGGATGGTCGCTTGTTGCGACCATCCGGAGAAAATATCGTTAGCGTAATTGGACATCTGGAAAAGGTGGCACCTGACCAGATCCTGCTAATTCAGGAATATCTTCACTCGGTAGCGCCCATGGTTCATGGTGTCGGGCGAGAGCCCATCGGCCCGATGGAGACACTGGAGTTTCGCCAAGAAATGGCCGGTTCCAAGCATCCTTGGCGCTTTCTTGCGCAAAACATGTCCGACGGCACACTACGCGCGCTCGGTGTACTCACGGCATTATTACAGAGCAACGTAGATTACTCTCCAACTTTAATCGGTATCGAGGAACCTGAAACGGCGCTACATCCTGCGGCGAGTAGTGCACTACGCGAGGCGTTAGTTCGCGCGTCAAAAAATACCCAAGTGTTAGTGACTAGCCATAGCCCAGATCTACTTGACGATCGAAACATCGACGCCGATGCGGTATTGGCAGTGGTATCTGAAGCAGGAGAAACAAAGGTCGCACCACTTGACGATGCCTCGCGACAAGTGATGCGCGAGCATCTATTCTCGGCTGGCGAGCTGTTGCGCATGAATCAACTGGCACCTGACCGAGCCAGCATCGAGCAGCAAGATAAAGCTAGCGCTGGAGACCTTTTCAGCGAAATTGACTCTTTATGATTTCTATCGCCAGCATTGTAGAGGGAGATGGTGAAGTAGCCGCTTTGCCGGTCCTGTTGAGACGCTTGAATGAATGGCGCCCCGGCACTGACTACGCTCACATACTCCCGCCGATTCGAGTACACCGAGACCGCTTCCTCAATCGCGATGACGAGTTCCGAAAACAGCTCTTACTGGCTGCGGCCAAGTGCGGAGATGGAGGATGGATTTTGGTAGTCCTGGATGCTGATGATGACTGCCCAGCCGATTTGGGGCGGCAAGTCTATCTGCGTGCGACAAAGCACGTTCCTCATCGACGTATATCGGTGGTGTTCGCCAATCGTGAATACGAAGCCTGGTTCATAGCATCGGCTCAATCACTCGATGGACAACGCGGCTTTCGTTGCCCGGATGAAAAACCTGTTGATGCGGAAACACCTCGGGACGCTAAAGGCTGGATACGTAGGAATATGGGAAGTGGAACATACAGTGTCGTGCTGGACCAACCAGCATTCACAGCTCACTTCGATCTACAAGAGGCTTTCGACAATAGTCGTTCTTTTCGCAAGCTGTGCAAAGAGTGGCAGGCCAACATCGTAGATCGTCATTCAGACTGAGCACGAAGCTCCGCGTAAATCCATTTATTTTTTACGCATTGGGATGATGCTCGTACATATGCCATATCGATTGATGCGTCGAAGTTCCGATCTCCTCTTGCTGCGCGAAGCCTCCCTCACCTCCTCCCACTACTCAACTGCGGCGTCAAAAACGACTGCCTGAAATACTCCCGCACCGCCTCCATCGCCGGCGTAAATTTCACTCCCTTGCGCCACGCCAGGCCCACGTTCATGGCCGGCACGTGATCCATCAGCAGCACGGTCTCGATACGCAACCCCTCCAGTGACCAGGGCCGATACACCAGGTCCGACAGGATCGCCACCCCCGAACCATTGGCCACCATGCTGCGCACCGCTTCGATGGAACTGGTGCGCATGATGATGTTGGGCTTGCGTCCGCTCTGGTTCCAGTAACGCAGCGCGGTCTTGTCGGCCTCGTCCACCGTCAGCAGGATGAAGGGCTCATGGACCACCTCGGAGAGATTGACCACCGAGCGCTCGCCCAGCGGATGGCGCGCCGGTAGCCACAGCCGGCGTACCGAACCGAACAGCGTCTCATAGGCGATCTCGCGATGGCGCAGGTTGGACGTCAGCACCACCGCCATGTCGATGTCGCCCTCCAACAGGCTCTGCTCAATCTCCGCACGCTCCTTCTCATGCACGTGCAGCTTGATCCCCGGATAAGACTGCGACAGCCGCTGCAAATGGTGCGGCAAAAAATATCCGAGCACCGTGTAACTGGCGGCCACGCGCAAACTGCCACTGGCGGTGTTGTCCGGCAGCGGACTCTTCATCGCATCGTCCACGCTGCGCAGAATCGAATACGCATGATTCAAGAAATGCCGCCCGCTGTCGGTGAGGATCATCCCCTGCGGAGAACGGATGAACAGCGGCGCCCCCAGCAAGGACTCCAGTTCCTGGATGGCACTGGTGACCGAGGACTGCGAAATGTGCAGGTGGATCGCCGCCTGCGAAATCTGTCCCACTTCCGCTGTGGCAACGAAATAGCGAATCTGGCGGAGGGTGATGGCCATGTTTGATGCCTTTCATAAGCTATCGGATTTTTCGATATCAAGCCCTCTGATAATACATCTGTCCAATACCGTGGCCGATTTCTATACTCATTTTCACGCGCTGATTCCGGCAGCGCAGGAGACCACAAGATGAGAAAAATCGATCTGAATTCGGATATGGGCGAAGGCTTCGGTCCCTGGACCATCGGCGATGGCGTCGATGCAGCCATCATGCCCCTGATCAGTTCAGCCAACATCGCCACAGGCTTCCATGCGGGCGATCCCAACACCATGCGGCGCACGGTGGAACAGGCGCGGCAACATGGCGTGGCTATCGGCGCGCATCCGGGCTTCCGCGATCTGGTCGGCTTCGGCCGCCGCCACCTCAACGCCCCGGCCACCGAACTGGTCAACGACATGCTCTACCAGCTCGGCGCCCTGCGCGAGTTCGCCCGCCTCAACGACATGGCCCTGCAACACATCAAACCGCATGGCGCGCTCTACATGCACCTGGCCCGTGATGAAGAGGCTGCACGCATCTTCGTGCAGACCCTGCGCCAGCTGGACCCGAACTTGCTTCTGTTCTGCATGCACGGCTCGGCCATCTGGCACGTGGCCCAGGAACTGGGACAGGCCGTGGTCTGCGAGTTCTATGCCGACCGCGATTACGACAACAGCGGCTCCATCGTCTTCACCCGCCGGGTCGGTGCGCTCGATCCGGCGCAGGTGGCGGCCAAGGTGCTGCGGGCCTGCCGCGAAGGCGTGGTGCGCACGGTCCAAGGGCGCGATATTCCCATCGCCTTCGAGTCCGTCTGCATCCACAGCGATACCCCCGGCGCCCTGGCACTAGTGCAGGCCACGCGCCAGAGCCTCGAGGCCGCCGAGATCGTCATCGCCGCACCGCGCTGATCCACACCATTCATCACACGAAGGAGAAAAGTCATGGCAGTCCAAGAAGTGCACTCCCCTTTGCCCGGCACTTTCTATCGCCGGTCCAGCCCGGAGGCTCCACCCTATGCACAGGAAGGCGACCTCATCGAAGCCGGCGCCGTGATCGGCCTGATCGAAGTGATGAAACAATTTACGGAATTGCAGGCCGAGCACGGCGGCACATTGGTGGCCTTCCACGTCGAGAACGGCGATCCGGTCGAACCCGGCCAGTTGGTGGCCGTGATCGAGACGGCAGGTTGAGGCAGCACCATGAGCAGCTCCATCACCAAACTCCTGATCGCCAATCGCGGCGAGATCGCCGTGCGCATCCTGCGCGCCGCGCAAGCCCTGGGCCTCCCCACCGTGGCCGCCTGCAGCGAGGCTGACACTGATTCGATGGCCGCGCGCATGGCCGATGAAGTCCAGATCATCGGACCGGCCCGCGCCGACCGCAGCTATCTCAACACCGAGGCACTGCTGCAGGCCGCACGCGCCAGCGGTGCCAATGCCATCCATCCCGGCTACGGCTTCCTCTCGGAGAATGCCGCCTTTGCGCAAGCGGTCACCGAGGCCGGGCTGATCTTCGTGGGGCCGGATGCCGATACCATCCGCCGCATGGGCGACAAGGCCGAAGCGCGCCGTACTGCGGCCTCGGCCGGCGTGCCGGTGGTGCCGGGATCGCCCGGTGAACTCGATGATCTTGCCGCTGCACTGGCCTGTGCCGAACAGGTCGGCTATCCCCTGCTGATCAAGGCCTCGGCGGGCGGCGGTGGTCGCGGCATCCGCATGGCGCGCGATGCTGCCGAACTGGCGCGGGAATTCCCCATCGCACAAAGCGAAGCGCAGGCCGCATTTGGATCAGGGGCGGTGTATCTGGAACGCTTCATCCGCCGCGCGCGCCACATCGAAGTGCAGATCCTGGGCGATGGTCAGCGCGCCGTACACCTGTTCGAACGCGAATGCTCGCTGCAACGGCGCCGCCAGAAGGTCTTAGAAGAAGCGCCCTCGCCCGCCCTCACACCCGCGCAGCGGCAAGCCCTCTGCGACAGCGCAGTGCGCCTGGCCGAACAGCTGCACTATCGTGGCGCCGGCACGCTGGAATATCTCTTCGATGACGAGAGCGGCGAGTTCTTCTTCATCGAGATGAATACGCGCATCCAGGTCGAGCATCCCGTCACCGAGATGATCACCGGCATCGATCTGGTGCAGGCCATGTTGCGCATTGCGGGCGGCGAGCCGCTCGGCTTGCGGCAATCCGACATCCGCATGCAAGGCGCCGCAGTGGAGATGCGCATCAACGCCGAAGACCCGGAGCGCAATTTCTTCCCCTGTCCAGGCACGGTGTCTGACCTGCACTGGCCGCAAGGCGAAGGCATCCGCGTGGAGAGCCACCTCTATACCGGCTATCGCATCCCGCCGTATTACGATTCGCTGCTGGCCAAGCTGGTGGTGCATGGCAAGGACAGGGCGCAGGCCATCGAACGCGCCCAGGCGGCCCTCGCCGCCACGCGGGTCGGCGGCATGGCCACCACACTGCCACTGCATCAGTGGCTGCTGGCCGATGCGCGCGTGCAGGCGGCGCGCTTCGATACCGGCGCACTGGAAACCTGGCTGGCCGAACGCGCAGCGGCCCGCACCGCGCAACTTGAGGAGGCCTGAGATGAACAGCCCACAATCCCTGCCCTCCACCCCGATCCGCTACAGCATCGCCGGTGATGAACACCTCTTTGCGGAAGTATCCGAATCGATGTCGCTGGAAGCCTTCTTCCGCGCCATGGCCATCACCCGCGCCGTGGAGCAACTGGCGCTGCCCGGCGTACTGGATGTGTGCCTGGCCAATGCCTCCTTCCAGATCCGTTTCAACCCCGACCTGATCCATCCGCTGGCTCTGCTGGAACAGGTCCAGGCGCTCGAAGCCAGTACCACTGCCGAACGCCGCATCCAGACCCGCATCATCGAAGTGCCGGTGCTGTATGACGATCCCTGGACCAATGAAACCCAGGCGCGCTTCCGTGACCGCCATCAGGACCCGTCCTCCACCGATCTGCAATACGCGGCGCGCATCAACGGTTATGACGAGGTGCAAGCCTTCATCGCGGCTCATAGTGGCACGCCCTGGTTCGTCTCCATGGTCGGTTTCGTGGCAGGACTGCCCTTCATGTACCAGATGGTCGGGCAGGACAAGCAACTGCAGGTGCCCAAGTACCTGCGTCCCCGTACCGATACGCCCAGGCTGACGCTGGGACACGGTGGCTGCTTCGGCTGCATCTACTCGGTACGCGGCGCTGGCGGCTACCAGATGTTCGGCGTCACGCCCGCGCCCATCTACGATCCGGCGCAGGGCCTGCCCTATCTGCGGGAGTCGATGGTGTTCTTCCGTGCCGGCGACATCGTGCAGTTCAAGCCCATCGACCGTGCCGGGTATGACGCCGCCATCGCGGCGGTCGAGGCCGGCCGTTTCGACCTGCGCATCCGCGCGGCCAGTTTCGATCTCGATGCCTTCCAGGCCGATCCGACAGCCTGCATCCACGCTCTCAAGGAGGCCCTCCATGACGATTAAGGTGAAACAGCCCGGCCTGGCGACCACGGTGCAGGACGGCGGCCGCGAAGGCTACTACCACCTGGGCATTCCGCCCTCCGGCGCACTGGACCAATACGCCCTGCGCAGCGCCAACCTGCTGGTGGGCAACCCCGCCACCACCTCGGCTCTGGAATGCAGCCTGATGGGACCGCAGCTGGAGTTCCAGTGCGATGCACTGGTCGCCGTCACCGGCGCGCGCATGCAGCCGCGCGTGGATGGCAGTGACCGGCCGCTCGATACCGCCTTCAAGGTGCGCAGCGGCCAGGTACTCAGCTTCGACTATCCCAAGGCCGGCGCGCGCAGCTATCTCGCCATCGCCGGTGGCATCGGCGTGCCGCTGGTGCTGGAAAGTCGCGCCACCTATGCGCTGGGCGCACTCGGTGGATGGCATGGCCGCAAGCTGGCCAAGGACGACGAACTGCCGCTGGGCCGCGCGTCCTCGCAGGCCGTCGAAGGGCGTGCCCTGCCGCTGTCACTGGTCCCGGTGTTCGACCGCGAAGCCGCGCTGCGCGTGGTGCCGGGGCTGTACATACATCGCCTCACGGACGACGCCGTGGAGCGCTTCTTTGCCGATACCTGGACCGTGGCTTCGGAAGCGGACCGCATCGGCTACCGCTTCAAGGGCGGCCAGCCCATGCAGTTCCGACCGCGTGAACAACCCTTCGGCGCCGGCTCGGATCCGTCCAATATCGTCGATGCCTGCTACCCCATCGGTTCGATCCAGATCCCCGGTGGCGTGGAGCCCATCGTGCTGTTGCGCGATGCCGTGTCCGGTGGTGGTTACGCCACCATCGGCACCGTCATCAGCGCCGACCTCGACCTGATCGGACAACTGCAACCCAACCACAAGGCGCAGTTCGTGCGCGTGACGCTGGAGCAGGCGCTGGAGGCGCGGCGCCAGTACCAGCAGCGTTTCCTGCGCCTTGGCAGTCTCCTGGGCGGCTGAGACCGTCACAGCCGCACATCCCACCGCTTGATTCCCGCCCGGGCCGGCGCTCATCCGCCGCCCCGGGATGGGCGCGGCTTTGCCTGCAGGTTTTGCATACGCAATTCCATTGGGACTTCGCTTCGGTTTTTTGCTTCGGTTTTTTCGCTTTCGTTTTTCGCTCTCGCCTCTCATCCGCCTCATTGAATCATCGCTTCAACGTCTCAGGAGAAACTGACATGGCCGGCTTATCACAAACGCAGAACAAGGAAATCGACCTCTCCACCCACAGCGTCCCTGCCAGTGCGCGCATGGGCAAACTCTCGCTGACGATGGCCTGGTGGGCCGTCTGCAGCGCGATCTTCTACATCGTCGTGGGAGCCTCGCTGGCGCTGACCTATGGTGCCCGCAATGCCCTCATCGGCATGGTGCTCTCGGTCATCAGCTACGGGCTCATCAATGCCTGCATCAGTCGCTACGCCATGCGCACCGGCCTGTCGGTGGCCTTGTTCTCGCGCATCCTGTTCGGACGGCTGGGCGCCTCGCTGGCCACGCTGATCTTCTTTTCCACCGCGATCTACTATGCCGTCTTCGAGGGCTCGGTGATCGCGGTGGCGCTGCATCATCTCTACCCGTCGCTGCTCTATCCGGTGGCCGCGCTCATTGTGGTGCTCTACAGCGTGCCGCTGGTCTTCGGCAGCGTGCAGCACTGGCTGGACAAGTTCAACGGCGTGCTGCTGCCGTTCTACCTGCTGGGCCTGTTGATGGCCTTGGTGCTGGCGGTGAGCCAGTACGGCTACCAGCCGCAGTGGCTGGACTTCGGCCCGGCCGTGCCGCCGGCCGATGGCTGGTGGAGCTGCTTCACGTACTACATGGGCGTGTGGGTGCTGATGATGTTCACCTTCGACTACGCCCGCTTCGGCAAGCCCGAAGATGCCACGTATCACGGCCGCTTCAATTTCGGCATGCCCTTCTACCTGGTCACCATCCTGCTCAATGGCGCAGCCGGCATCTACCTGGCCAGCAGCATTCCACAGGATGGTCCGGTCTCTGAAGTGTCGGTGGTGATGGCCATCCTCAAGCTCATGGGATTCTGGGGATTGCTCTTCGTCTGGGTTACGCAGACGCGCATCAACACCGCCAACTACTATCTGGCCACGGTCAACATGCAGGCCTTCTTCGGCAACCTGCTGGGCCTGCGCGCCTCGCGTCTGGTATGGGCGGTGGTAGTGGGCGCGGTGGTGTATGCACTGATGCTGGCCGACGTGTTCTCCTACCTGCTCAAGGCGCTGGCCTATCAGGGTGTGTTCGTGGTGGCGTGGGTCGGGGTGGCGCTGGCGCATATTCTCACCACGGGCGACCACGGCACCGCGACCGATGGCACAGCGGGCATCAACCGTGTCGGGCTGGGCGCCTGGTTCTGCGGCGTGGTGCTGGGCTTCGTGCTGATGGAGACGGGCGGCTTCTGGCTGTCGCTGTCGGCACCGCTGACCTTCGTGGCATCGATGGGGGTGTATGCCTTGTTGCAGCAGCGCGCACGGGCAGGGAAAACCTTGCAGGCCGCAGAGTGAGCGACTGATTGCTGTTCATTCGCCGCATGTCTTACGGCAAATACCCTTGCCCCTGCGGCGAATACATCTGTCTCTGGCAAGCTCCCGACGATAGAAACAGGGGCCTTCGAAGAATGACGAGGATCAGGCAGATATTGGGGTAATAGTTCCATTAACTACCCTGTTAATAGATATTATTACCCCATTCGCCCCTTCGTCAGGTACCCATGCTTTCCTTCGCTCCCGCCTATCTAGCAGGCCTGCGTTTCAATAGCGCACAGCTTTCCACGCTGCGCGCACTCGGTGAACATCGCGGCAAGCAATTGCTGTATGCCGCCCAATCCCCCGAGATGTTGAATGATCTGCGCCAGGTTGCCGTGGTCGAATCGACCGAATCATCGACGCGCCTGGAGGGTGTCGTCGTCGCGGCGCACCGGCTCAAGCCACTGGTGCTGAAGAACGCCGCGCCAAAGAGCCGATCCGAGCAAGAGCTGGCGGGCTATCGCGATGCGCTCAATCTGATCCATGAAAGCGGCGAGCACATGCCGTTCTCGGCCAGCACGCTGTTGCAGTTACATGACCGGATGTACCGGTACATGCCCCAGACAGGGGGGCATTGGAAAGGCACCAACAACGACATCATCGAACGCCACGCAGATGGCAGTTCGCGTATCCGCTTCCGCCCGGTCGCTGCGCATCTGACGCCAATGGCGATGAATGACCTGATCGGCGCCTATCGACACGCACTGAATCAACAACTGGCCGATCCTCTGGTGCTGGTCCCGCTGGCGATCCTGGATTTCCTCTGCATCCATCCCTTCCCTGACGGCAACGGGCGGATGGCACGACTGCTGACCCTGCAACTGCTCTATCACTTCGACTACGCGGTCGGCCGCTTCATCAGTCTGGAACGCATCATCGAGGAGTCCAAGGAAAGCTACTACGAAACCCTGGAGGCCAGCTCCCGCCGCTGGCATAAAGGAAAGCACGATGTCGCGCCGTGGCTGAACTATTTCTGGGGCGCCTTGCTGCGCGCCTACAAGGAGTTCGAAGAGCGGGTCGGTACCATCCAGCGCGGACGCGGCGCCAAAGGCGACCGGGTCCGCGCTGAAATCCTCAAGCGCAGGCTGCCGTTTTCCATCTCGGAAATCGAGCTGGCTTGTCCGGGCGTGAGCCGCGACATGGTGCGGGTAGTGCTGCGGACGATGAAAGCAGAAGGCTTGATCGAACCCAATGGCAAAGGGCGCAGCGCGAAGTGGCAACACCGCAAGCGCTCCATCACCCTGGACTGAGGCCAGCGGGACGGGGCCCCGCATGCACAGAATGGAAGCGTCGCGAGCGCAAGCTCAATGCCGCGCCACCCCCAGATAACTCTCCACGATCTTCTTGTCCGCCGCCAGCACCCCGGCTGCACCCTCGCAGACAATCTCGCCCATCTCCAGCACATACCCGTAATCGGCCACCTGCAGGGCCGCGCGCGCATTCTGTTCCACCAGCAAGGTCGCCACACCGGTACTGCGCAACTGGCTGATGATGGAAAGAATTTCCCGCGTGATCAGCGGTGCCAGTCCGAGGCTGGGTTCATCCAGCATCAGCACCTTCGGTTTGGCCATCAGCGCGCGCCCCACGGCCAGCATCTGGCGCTCGCCGCCGGAGAGCGTACCGGCAGCCTGCCTGCGCCGCTCCTTCAGGCGCGGGAACAGCGCATAGACGAATTCCTGCTGATCCAGATAGCCGGACTCGCCATTGCGGCGCCGCTTGTAGGCGCCCAGCAAGAGATTGTCTTCCACCGTCATGGAGGTAAACAATTCACGCTTTTCCGGCACCAGCGACAGGCCGCGTGCGACCCGCTCTTCGACTTCCATCTGGCTCACCTCCTCGCCCGCGAAAGCGATATGCCCGCTGGCCGCCGCCCCCGCTGGCAGTGCGCCCATCATGGCATTGAGCAAGGTCGACTTGCCCGCGCCATTGGGTCCGATGACGGTCACGATCTGGCCGGCACGCAGCGACAAGGCCGCCCCGGTCAATGCCGGCACCTTGCCATAGCGGGCCGAAAGAGCACTGACTTCCAGCAGCACGGGGGCGGTGGTGGCGTGGACCTCGGGCGCGGCGCCGGCAGAGGTCATCATGGTGGCGACGGTGGTCATTGGGCTCCTCCCAGATAGGCTTCCAGCACGGCCGGGTGGACTTGGATCTGGGCCGGCGTGCCCTCGGCAATCTTGCTGCCGAATTCCATGACCACGATGTGGTCGGTCAGTTGCATCACGAAATCCATGTCGTGCTCCACCAGCAGCACCGCCATGCCCTCGCCACGCAGTTTGTCGAGCAAGGCGGCCAGCGCCTGCTTTTCCTGCAGGCGCAGACCGGCAGCGGGTTCATCCAGCAGCAACAGGGCCGGATCGCAACACAGCGCACGGGCGATTTCCAGAATGCGCTGCTGGCCCAGCGCCAGGCTGCCGGCAGGCCGGTCGATCAGCTCGCCCAGTCCCACGCGTTCCAGTTGTCGCCGCGCTTCGCTGAGGATGCGCGCCTCTTCCTTGCGATTGCCGCGCACCAGGCTGGCGAGGATGCCGCGCTGAGGCGCGAACTCGCCGCGCCGGAACGCGCCCATGGCGGCGTTCTCCAGCACGCTCATGCCCGGTACCAGCCGCACGTGCTGGAAGGTGCGTGCAATACCACGGCTGGAGATGGCGCGTGACGACAATCCCGCCAGCGACTGCCCGCGATAATTGAGCTTGCCGCTGGTGATGGACAGCACCCCGGTGACCAGATTGAAGGTGGTGGACTTGCCCGCACCATTGGGCCCGATCAGCCCGACGATCTCTCCGGCCTTGACCGAGAAGCTCACATCATTGACCGCCACCAGTCCACCGAACTGCTTGCGGGCGGCCTCCACCTCCAGGATCACCTCCCCGCGCACCGGCTTGGGAAGCTGCGTCAGCGGGGCCGCATCCACCGGCAACTGACGCGGCAGGCGGCGTGCGAAGCGCGCCTGCACACGTGGCCACAAGCCCTCGTTGGCGAACTGCAGGAAGATCACCAGCGCGATGCCAAAGACGATGGCTTCGAAATTGCCGCCCGTGCCCAGCACGCCCGGCAACCACTCCTGCAGAAAATTGCTCAGCACCGCCAGCAGGCCCGCACCGAGAAGCGCCCCCCACACATGACCGGCACCGCCCACCACCACCATCAGCAGATAGTCGATGCCGTACTTCAGGCCGAAGGGCGTGGGATTGACCGCCTGTTGCAGGTGCGCATAGAGCCAGCCGGAAATGCCCGCCAGCACTGCCGCATAGACGAAGACGACGATCTTCAGCCGGGCCGTGTCCACCCCCATCGCCTCGGGCATCACGGTGCCGAACCTGAGCGCACGCACCGCACGGCCCGCGCGCGAATCGAGGAAGTTGAGCACCGACACCAGCGCCACGATCACCACGGCCCAGATCAGCAGGTACATCGACGCCCCATTGCCGAACGTGACGCTGCCGATGGCAATGGCGGGGATGCCATTGATGCCGTCATGCTTGCCCAGCATCTCCAGATTGCCGAACAGGTAGTACAGCGACAGCCCCCAGGCTATCGTGGACAGCGGCAGGTAATGACCGGAAATGCGCATGGTGAGCGCGCCGATCAGAAAGGCCGACAATCCCGTGAGCGCAATGCCGGCCAGCAGACCCAGCCACGGCGAGAGCCCGAACTGCGTGGTCAGATACGCCGTGGTATAGGCACCGATGCCGACAAAGGCCGCCTGCCCGAAGGAGATCAGCCCGGCCACGCCGGTCAGCAGCACCAGCCCCAACGCGACGATGGCATACAGGCCTACATAGGACAGCAGCGTCACCCAGAACGGCGGCAGGCCCAGCAATGGCAGCGCCAGTACGATAACGAAGAACAGCGCCGGCACGGCGGCGCGATGCGATGTGAATGCAGTCATGGCGGTGTCCTCAGGCTTCTTCGTCGATGTGATGGCTGGTCAGCGAGCGCCACAACAGGATGGGGATGATGACCGTGAAGACGATCAGTTCCTTGAAGGCACTGGCCCAGAAGGAAGAAAAACTCTCGATCAGTCCGACCGATACCGAACCCAGCGCCGCAACCGGATAACTCGCCAGCCCGCCGAAGATCGCCCCCACAAAGCCTTTCAGGGCGATGATGAAGCCCGACTCATAGTTGACGATGGTGAAGGGCGCAATCAGGATGCCGCACAGCGCGCCGATCCCGGCCGACATCGCGAAGGACAGCTTGCCCGCCTGGTTGATGCCCACCCCCACCAGCCGCGCACCGAGGCGGTTGACGGCAGTGGCGCGCAAGGCCTTGCCGGTCAGCGTGCGTTCGAAGAAGAGGTAGATCACGGCGATCAGGGCGGCCACCGTCACCAGCACGATCACGCTCTGGCCCGAGACCGGGCTGTCGCCGAGATTGAATTGCAGCTCGGTGAAAGGCTTGGTGTTGGTCCCTTCCGGGCCGAACATCAACAGACCCAGCCCGACCATCGCCAGATGCACGCCGAGGGAGACGATCAGCAGCACCAGCACGCTCGAATGCGCCAGCGGCTGATAGGCCACGCGATAAATCATCGGTCCCATCGGTACCACGATCAACAGCGCCAGCAGAATCTGCCAGGGCATGGCCAGCGCCTGCAGGTCCATATAAAGCGTCAGTCCGTAGAGCACCAGCGGCAGGCCGATGTGCATGACCAGCAGCAGCGGCAGGCGGCGCAGCAGGCGTGCGCGATTCGCCGCCAGACGCAAGGCGCTGCCCGCCTCCACAGCCAGCGTCACGCCACCGAGCGCTACCAGCAGCAAAGCGGTGCCGGGGGCATGCCCGTTCTGGATCGCCGCCAGCGTCAGCGCGCCGAAAGCGACGAACTCGCCCTGCGGCAGAAAAATCACCCGTGTCACTGAAAACACCAGTACCAGCGCCAGCGACAGCAGCGCATAGATGGCGCCGGTCGTGATGCCGTCCTGGATCAGCACGGTCAGAATGCTCGTATCCATTTGTCTCCTCCTGTCATGACCGGCCGCCGCAGATCGGGCTGCGGCGTGCCGGATAAGCCCGGTTCTTTTCAGAAGTGAACCTTTGGGCTGGGTACCTTGTGTCTGGCGCGATTCCCGCCAGGCACATGAAGCTTCCTGTCAAAAAACGGGAAATGTCACGCGGCCGGTTTCTTGGCCACCAGCGTGAGGATGTCGTAGGAGGCCACCAGTTCGCCCTCCTGATTGCTGACCTCCACATCCCAGGCCACCACACCCTGGCCCTGGCCATTGGCATCCTTCTTGTTGCGGTCGATCTTGCGCTTGCAGGTCAGGCGTGCAGAGAGGGTGTCGCCGATGCCCACCGGCTTGACGAAGCGCAGCGTGTCCAGCCCGTAGTTGGCCAGCACCGGACCGGGCGCAGGCGAGACGAACAGCCCGGCGGCCGCCGAGAGCACGAAGTAGCCATGCGCGATGCGCTTGCCGAAGGGCGACTGGCGCGCCGCGACCTCATCGAAGTGCATGTAGAAATGGTCGCCCGAGAGGCAGCCGAAATTGACGATATCGGCCTCGGTGACGGTGCGGCGATGGGTGGTGAGCGAATCGCCGATCTGCAGATCCTCGAAGTAGTGACGGAAGGGATGGATATCCGACTCACGCACCTGCGCGCCCCGCACGTGCTCGCCGACGACCGCGGCCAGCATGGTCGGCGAACCTTGCACGGCGGTACGTTGCAGGTAGTGCTTCACGGCGCGCGAACCACCCAGCTCCTCACCGCCGCCAGCGCGGCCCGGACCGCCATGCTTGAGCTGCGGCAGGGGCGAACCGTGGCCGGTGGATTCCGGTGCGGCTTCGCGATCCAGTACCAGCAGACGGCCATGCCAGGCCGCCGCCACCGGAATGGCGCGCGCCGCCACCGCCGGGCTGCGCGTGACCAGGCTGGCCACCAGGCTGCCGCGTCCGCGTGCGGCCAAGGTCAAGGCTTCGTCAAGATCGTCGTAAGGCATGAGCGTGCTGACCGGACCGAAGGCTTCCACTTCATGCACCGGACTGCCTGGGGAGGTATCGCGCGCCAGCAGCAGCGTGGGCGCGAAGAACGCGCCCTCGGCCACGCCCTCGCCTTGCGGCTGGAAGCTGCCCTCCGCGCCGAGGATCAGTTCGGCACTCTGCTTCAACAGGGCCACGCGCTCCTGCACGTCGCGCTGCTGCGCCAGCGAAGCCAGCGGGCCCATGCGCACCGCTTCCAGCGCCGGATCGCCGGTGACGATCTTGGACAGGCGCGCCGCCAGTTTCTCGGCCACCGCATCGAGATGCTGGCGCGGCACGATGGCGCGACGAATCGCCGTGCATTTCTGGCCGGCCTTGGTGGTCATCTCGCGCGCCACTTCCTTGACGAAGAGATCGAACTCTTCATCGTGGACCGTCACGTCCGGACCGAGGATGGCGCAGTTCAGCGAATCGGCTTCGGCATTGAAGGGAATCGAATTGGCGATCAGGTTGGGATGCGCGCGCAGTCTGGCCGCCGTATCGGCCGAGCCGGTGAAGGTCACCACGTCCTGCGCCTGCAGCCGGTCCAGCAGGTCGCCGGTGCTGCCGATGACCAGTTGCAGCGCGCCTTCGGGCAAGAGCCCCGATTGCTGGATCAGGCGCACTGCAGCTTCGGCGAGGTAACTGGTGGCAGTGGCCGGCTTGACGATGCAGGGCATGCCGGCCAGGAAGGTCGGCGCGAATTTTTCCAGCATGCCCCAGACCGGGAAGTTGAAGGCATTGATGTGCACGGCCACGCCACCGCGCGGTACCAGGATGTGGGTGCCGGCAAAGCGGCCCTGCTTGCCCAGCGGCAGGGCCGGGCCTTCATGGACCAGGTTGGAGGACGGGAATTCATTGGTGCCGATGCTGGCATAGGTGAACAGGGTGCCGGCGCCGCCTTCGATGTCGATCCAGCTGTCGGTGCGGGTCGCGCCCGTGTGGGCGGAGACGGCGTAGAGCGTTTCCTTGTGTTCCATCAGGTACTTGGCCAGCGCCTTGAGGATCGCGGCGCGCTGCTGGAAGTCCAGCGCCATCAGGGCGGGCAGACCCTTCTTGCGGGCGTGTTCCAGCGCTTCGCGGAAATCGATGGCTTCATCGTGGGTGCTGGCGACGGGGCGGCCATTGACGGCGCTGTGCAGCGCCTGGGACGGGGTTGCGCCGAGCCAGCGGCCGGCGATGAAACTCTGGAGGAGGGGTGGTCGGGTGGTCATTGGAGACTCCTGATGAGGGATAAGGAATGAACAGTTTCAAGATCGGACGGCAGCTGTTGGAGAACTGCGTGCGCATTGTTCAATGCATCCGACGTTGGTCTAAAAAATGCTCCGCTAACCGTTGGACCTGAGGTGGCCCTGCGGGCCGTATCGAAGACGCTGCGGAGCTTGTACCGTCGTCACGCCTTCGATACGCGGCTACGCCGCTACTCAGGTCGAACGGTCAGTGGGGGCTGCAAGTGCAATCGCTACAGGCCCTCAGGGCTGGTACTGCCAGGCGCCATCAACGATCTTGACCATCACCGAAGCCCGCTGATCCAGACCCAGATGATCGGTGGCCGACATGTTGTAGACGCCATGCACGCCCGTGACTTCCTTGGTGGCTTCCAGCGCATCACGCAGGGCCGCGCGGAATTCCGGCGTGCCCGGCTTGCCGCGCTTCAACGCCACGGGAATGGCTGACTGCAGCAGCACGCCCGCATCCCAGGCATAGCCGCCGAAGAGCGACACGCTGTCCTTGCCGTGGGCGGCTTCGTACTTCGTGGTGTAGTCCAGCGCGACCTTGCGGATGGGATTGTTGAGCGGCAGTTGCGCCGCCACCAGAACGGGACCGGCAGGCAGCAGCGTGCCGTCGAGCATCTTGCCGCCCACGCGCAGGAAGTCGGCATTGGCCACGCCGTGGGTCTGGTAGATCTGGCCCTTGAAGCCGCGTTCCTTCAAGGCGCGTTGCGGCACCACGGCCGGTGTGCCGGAGGCGGCGATGAGGATGGCGTCGGGCTTGGCCGCGACCAGCTTCAGGGCTTGCGCGGTAGCGGAAGTATCGTTGGGCGCGAAGCGCTCATTGGCGACCAGTTCCAGTTTCTTGAGACCGGCGGCCTTCTTGAATTCTTCATACCAGCCTTCGCCGTAGGCATTGGCATAACCGATGAAGGCGATGCGCTGGTAGCCGCGCGCCACCATGTCCTTGGCAATAGCCAGCGACATCATGATGTCGTTCTGCGGGGTCTTGAAGACCCACTTCTTCTTCGCATCCATGGGCTCGACGATGCGCGCGGCCGCCGCCAGCGAGATCATCGGCGTCTGCGCTTCGGCCGCCACTTCGCTCATCGAGATGGAATTGGGGCTGATCGACGAGCCCACGATCACATCCACATTGTTTTCGGTGACGAAGCGGCGCGCATTCTTGACCGCCTGCGTGGTATCGGAGGCGTCATCGAGGACGATGTAGTTGATCTTCTGCCCGGCGATGGTGGTGGGCAGCAGCGCAATGGTGTTCTTCTCGGGGATGCCCAGCGAGGCGGCCGGGCCGGTGGTGGACACGGTGACGCCGACGTTGATGTCGGCGTGTGCAGCGAGCGCGCAGCCGGCCAGGGCCAGCGCGAGCAGGGGGCGAGCGAACTGCATGAAGGTCTCCTTGATGTGTTGTCATTGTGGTGCTGCATGCCTGCAATGACGCCACCGCTCAAGGGTTCACGTCATCGTTTCTTCTTTCCCGCGCCGTCCAGGCTCACGGCGCCGATTCCGCCAAACAGCAGCTCCGACACGACCACCGCCATGCGTTCATGGGTCAGTTCGCCCTCGGGCTTGAACCACATGAACATCCAGTTGATCATGCCGAACAACAACATGGCCAGCGGCTTGCCCATGCGGCTGCGGTCCAGTTCCGGCCGCACCGCGCACATCGCGTCGGCCACCGCCTTGACCACTTTGCGCTCGCCGTTGAGGATGCGCTTCTGGTCGGCCGGTTCCAAAAAGCGCACGTCCTCGGTCAGTACACGATGCTCGTTCTGGGCATCGCGGTATTCCTCCACGAAGCGCTGGATCAGCAGGCGCAAGCGCGGCTCGGGGTCCAACTCCTGCTGCGCGACTTCATCGACCAGGCCGCACAGGCGGTCGATGTGGTCCTCGCAGATGTGCATCAGCAACTGATGCTTGTCGGCAAAGTAGTGATACAGCGAGGCCTTGGACAGGCCGCAGGCCAGCGCCACTTCATTCATCGATGTGCCCACGAAACCATTGCGCGCAAACAGGGCCGCTGCCTGTTCGACGATGGTCTCGCGCTGGTTGTCATATCCCGCTGCACGCTTGCGTGGCATAAGTGCGTCCTCTTCGATATCTCTGCAAAAGTCATGATTGTGCCGTAAATCAAAACTCTGGCGAAACATCTCCGATCTGCCTGCACCAACCGCCCGGCCTTCCCGATCCGTCAATGCACTTTCTGACCGGTCAGAAAAAATCTTCAAAACATTATTGACCAACCGGTCGGTCGAACTTATTATTCCTCAAAAAACAGCGACAGGCAAATGGTTTTTCCGCGTGGCCGGAAGAGCCGGCAAAGGAGACAGCAATGCCTTGTTATTCGATGGAAGGCGTGATCCCGGTAGTCGATGCGACGGCCTACGTGCATCCCACGGCGGTACTGATCGGCGACGTCATCGTCGGGCCCGGCTGCTATGTCGGCCCGGCGGCCTGCCTGCGCGGCGACTTCGGCCGCATCGTGCTGGAGCGTGGCGCCAATGTGCAGGACACCTGCGTGATCCATGGTTTCCCCGGCCACGCGACGGTGGTGGAAGAAAACGGCCACATCGGCCACGGCGCCGTACTGCACAGCTGTACCGTCAGGCGCGATGCGCTGGTGGGCATGAATGCGGTGGTGATGGATGAGGCGGTCGTGGGCGAACAGGCCATCGTGGCGGCCTGCGCCTTCGTGCGCGCCGGCATGCAGATTGCCCCGCGCACGCTGGTGGCGGGTGTGCCGGCCAAGGTGGTACGCGAGCTGTCGGACCAAGAGATCGCCTGGAAACAGGAAGGCACCCGCACCTATCACGACCTGGCCCGGCGCAGCCTGCACAGCCTGCGCGAGGTCAGCCCCTTGCGCGAGATCGACGCCGACCGGCCAGCGCTGGCTGCGCCGATGGTCGAGCCGCTGATTGCGGCGAAGCGGGCTTAGCAGCGGACATAGCAGCGGACTTAGCGGCGAAATTAGTAACCGAAGTTACCAGTTTTCATTTTTCAGTTTTTTAAGTATTCAGTTTCAGGCACCCGAAGCGGGCCCAGGCGGCCAGGATCTCGTTCGTCCGTCGTCCATCGTCCGGCGTGCCATTTTCCATGGAGAAGCACCATGTATGCACAACTCGTAGAAACCGGACTGTCCAAGGTGCGCAGCATCGAGGACATGTCCCCCGAAGAGCAGGCCTTCCAGGCACGCATCGATGCAGGCGTGAAGATCGAGCCCAAGGACTGGATGCCCGAAGCCTATCGCAAGACTCTGGTACGCCAGATCTCGCAACACGCCCACTCGGAAATCGTCGGCCAGCTGCCCGAGGGCAACTGGGTGACGCGCGCACCCACGCTGGAGCGCAAGGCCATCCTGCTGGCCAAGATCCAGGATGAGGCCGGCCACGGTCTGTATCTCTACAGCGCCGCCGAAACCCTGGGCGTGTCGCGCGACGACCTGCTGGCCGAGCTGCATGCGGGGCGCGCCAAGTATTCCAGCATCTTCAATTATCCCGCCCTCAGCTGGGCCGACATGGGCGCCATCGGCTGGCTGGTGGATGGCTCGGCCATCATCAACCAGATCCCGCTGTGCCGCTGTTCCTTCGGCCCCTATTCGCGCGCCATGGTGCGCGTGTGCAAGGAAGAATCCTTCCACGCCCGCCAGGGCTACGACATCATGCTGGCGCTGTGCCGCGGCACACCCGAGCAAAAGCAGATGGCGCAGGATGCGCTGAACCGCTGGTGGTGGCCGGCGCTGATGATGTTCGGCCCCTCCGACGCCGATTCGGTCAACAGTGCGCAGTCGATGCAATGGCGCATCAAGCTGTTCTCCAACGATGAACTGCGCCAGCGCATGGTGGACCAGACCATCCCGCAGATCGAATACCTGGGCCTGACCGTGCCCGACCCCGACCTCAAGTGGAATGCCGAACGCGGCCGCTACGACTTCGGCGCCATCGACTGGGACGAATTCAACAACGTGGTGCGCGGCAACGGCCCCTGCAACCGCGAACGCCTGGCCACCCGCAAGAAGGCCTACGACGACGGCGCCTGGTTCCGCGATGCGCTGGTGGCGCATGCCGACAAGCGCGCCGCGCGCAAGGCGGCCTGAGCCGCCGACACTCCCTTTTTTTGCATCGCTTCATCTCACAACCATGCCAGTGGCCGCCAGCCAAGCACGGCGGCCCGCCAACAAGGAAACGCATCATGAGCAAGGAATGGCCTCTCTGGGAAGTCTTCATCCGCAGCCAGCACGGTCTGGCCCATAAACACGTCGGCAGCCTGCATGCCCCCGATGGCGAGATGGCCATCAACAATGCCCGCGACGTCTACACCCGCCGCAACGAAGGCGTGGGCATCTGGGTGGTGCGCGCGGCCGATATCGTCTCCTCCAGCCCCGGCGACAAGGCGCCGCTGTTCGAACCGGCCAACAGCAAGGTGTATCGCCACCCGACCTTCTTCCCCATGCCGGCTGAACTGAAGAACCTGTAAGAGGCGCACCATGACCGACAAAACCGATTACGTGCGACGCCTGGGCGACAACGCCCTGGTGCTCTCGCAACGCCTCTCCGAATGGTGCGGCAAGGGTCCGGCACTGGAAGAAGACATGGCCCTCATCAACGTCTCGCTGGACCTGATCGGCCAGGCCCGTCTGTGGCTGGCCTATGCCGCCGAACTGGAGGGTGCGGGCCGCGACGAAGACCAGCTGGCCTTCCTGCGCGATGCCCACCAGTTCCACAACCTGCTGCTGGTAGAGCTGCCCAATGGCAGCTATGCCGACACGCTGGCACGCCAGTTCCTCTTCGACGTATGGCATTACTTCCTGCTGGAGGGTCTGTGCGACAGCCGCGATGCCCGCATCGCCGAGATCGCCCAGAAATGCTTCAAGGAAGTGACCTATCACGTGCGCCGCAGCACCGACCTGATGATCCGCCTGGGCGACGGCACCGGGGAAAGCCATCGCCGCATGCAGGATGCCATCGATGCGCTGTGGATGTACACCGGTGAACTGTTCGCCGCCGACGCGCTGGATCAGGTCATGCACGCCAATGGCATCGCGCCGGATCTGGGCGAACTGCAGCAGAAGTGGCAGCAGCACGTCATCGAGGTGATGCGCGAAGCCACGCTGCAACTGCCTGCTGCCGGCCTGTGGATGCAGAGCGGCGGCAAGGCCGGTCGTCATACCGAGCACCTGGGCTATCTGCTGGCGGAGATGCAGTTCCTGCAGCGCGCCTATCCGGGAGCGAAGTGGTGAGCGAGCTCACTGCCTCGGCGCAGGCGCTGCAGGCCCGCATCTGGGCATGGCTGGAAGCCATCCCCGATCCGGAAATCCCGGTCATCTCGGTGGTGGACCTGGGCATCGTGCGCGAGGTCGAGGTATCCGATGAGGATGCCGGGGCCGCGCGCTGCACGGTGGTGATCACGCCGACCTACTCGGGCTGCCCGGCCATGGGCGTCATCGCGCAGGACATCCGCGCTGCACTCAGGCAGCACGGACTGGCCGAGGTGGCCATCCGCACGCAACTGGCACCGGCCTGGAACACCGACTGGATGAGCGAGAAAGGCCGCCGCAACCTGCAGCAATACGGCATCGCACCGCCGGCGCAGCAGGTCATCGACATCCGCGGCATCAGCCTCAGACGCCAGGCCGCGCCCCAGGTGCAATGCCCGCATTGCGGTTCGATGCAGACGGTGTGCGTGAGCCAGTTCGGTTCCACCTCCTGCAAGGCGCTGTACCAGTGCAAGGACTGCCGCGAACCGTTCGATTATTTCAAGGCGCATTGAGCCGCGCTCAATGTTCCAGAACCAAGGCACAACATCATGAACAAATTCTATCCACTGACCATCTCGGGCGTGAAGCAGGAAACGCGCGATACCATCGTGGTCTCCTTCGACGTTCCGCCCGAGCTGCAGGACACCTTCGCCTATGAGCAGGGCCAGCACCTGACGCTGCGCTCGCAGTTGCAGGGCGAGGAGCTGCGCCGTTCCTATTCGATCTGCTCGGCGCGCCAGGACAAGCAGTTGCGGGTCGCCATCAAGCGCGTGCCCGGTGGCCTGTTCTCGAACTGGGCCAATGAATCCTTTGCGCCGGGCCAGCGCATCGAGGCGATGCCGCCCATGGGCCACTTCAACGTGCCGCTGGACCCCTCCAACCGCAAGCACTACCTGGCCTTCGCGGCCGGCAGCGGCATCACGCCGATGCTGTCGATCATCAAGACCACGCTGCTGGCCGAGCCGCACAGCCATTTCATGCTGATCTATGCCAACCGATCCTCGTCCTCGGTGATCTTCAAGGAAGAGTTGACCGACCTGAAGGATACCTACCTCGAACGCTTCAAGGTGGTCTACGTGATGAGCCGCGAACAGCAGGACGTGGAAATGTTCAACGGTCGCATCGACCGCGCCAAGTGTGATGCCTTCTTTACTTCCTGGATCAATCTCAGGGACGTCGACGCGGTCTTCCTGTGCGGCCCCGAAGAGATGGTGCAGGCGGTGACCGAATCGCTGCAGGCGCACGGCATGCCCAAGGCGCAGATCAAGACCGAGCTGTTCGCGGCCGGCACACCGGCGCGCGAGCACGTATCGCGCCCGGTGGTAGGCAAGAAGGAATGCGAGGTCACCGTGATCGTGGATGGCTATCACAACGTCTTCACCATGGACAAGGAAAAGGAATCGGTGCTCGATGCGGGCCTCAGGCACGGCATCGACCTGCGCTATTCCTGCAAGGGCGGCGTGTGCGCCACCTGCCGCTGCAAGGTGGTCGAGGGCAAGGTGGACATGGATGCCAACTACGCGCTGGAAGACTACGAGATCGCGCGCGGCTTCGTGCTGAGCTGCCAGTCCTTCCCGGTGAGCGACAAGCTGCTGCTGGACTTCGACCAGGACAACTGACCATGGGCTACCAATCCATCCTCTTCGAGAACCATGACGGCGTGGCCGTCATCACCCTCAACCGTCCCGACAAGCTCAACAGCTTCACGGTGGCCATGCATCTGGAATTGCGCGAGGCCATCGCCACCCTGCAGGCCGATCCCACGGTGCGGGTGCTGCTCTTGACCGGCGCCGGACGCGGCTTCTGCGCCGGCCAGGACCTGGGCGACCGCGCCGTCAACCCCGGCGACGATGCGGTGGACCTGGGTGAATCCATCGACAAGTACTACGGCCCGCTGGTGAAGTCGCTGCGCGCCCTGCCCTTCCCGGTGATCTGCGCGGTCAATGGCGTGGCCGCCGGTGCGGGCGCCAACCTGCCGCTGGCCTGCGACATCGTGCTGGCAGCGCGCTCGGCCAGCTTCGTGGAAGTGTTCTGCAAGCTGGGATTGATCCCCGACACCGGCGGTACCTACTTCCTGCCGCGCCTGGTCGGTACGGCGCGTGCGATGGGCATGGCGCTGCTGGGCGAGAAGATCAGCGCCGAACAGGCCGAGCACTGGGGCCTGATCTGGAAGTGCGTCGATGACGACAAGCTGATGGAGCAGGCCCGCGCCATGGCCGCGCACTTCGCCCGCGCCCCGACCCGCGGCCTGGCCGCGACCAAGGCCACGCTGTATGCCAGCCCGGCGCATACGCTGAGCGAGCAGCTGGACCTGGAACGCGACACCATGCGCGCGCTGGGCCACAGCCGCGATTACCGCGAGGGCGTGAGCGCCTTCCTGGAAAAGCGCGCACCGCACTTCACGGGCCAATGACATGAGCGAACTTCAGAACAGCTACGCCCTGCCCGCCAGCGCTGCGGTGGCGGTCATCGGCGCCGGCACCATGGGGGCCGGCATCGCCCAGGTGGCGGCACTCGCCGGCCATCCGGTGCAGCTCTACGACAGCCGCGAAGGCGGCGCCGCCAAGGCCATCAGCGACATCCGTGCAAACCTCGACAAGCTGGCCAACAAGGACAAGATCCCTTCGCAACTGGCCCAGGACGCCTGCGAACGGCTGTCGGTCGCAGGCAGCTTGCAAGACCTGCACGGCGCGCGCCTGGTGGTGGAGGCCATCGTCGAACAACTGGCGGCCAAGCAGGAATTGTTCGGCAAGCTGGAAGCCATCGTCGATGCGCAATGCATCCTGGCCAGCAATACCTCCTCGATCTCGATCACCCACATCGGCGCCCCGCTGCGCCACCCCGAACGCCTGGCGGGCATGCACTTCTTCAACCCGGTGCCGCAGATGGGGCTGGTGGAGATCATCCGTGGTCTGGCCAGCGATACGGCCGTGGTGCAATGCCTGCACGACACCGCGCGGGCGTGGGGCAAGGTGCCGGTGGTGGCCCGCTCGACACCGGGTTTCATCGTCAACCGTCTGGCCCGGCCCTACTACGCCGAAGCCCTGCGCGTGCTGCATGAGTGCGGCGCGCAGCCGGCCACCATCGATGCCGTCATGCGTGAAGCCGGGGGCTTTCGCATGGGGCCGTTCGAGCTGATGGACCTGATCGGACATGACGTCAATTTCGCGGTGACGCAATCAGTCTTCCATGCCTACTTCAACGATCCGCGCTTCACGCCCTCGCTGATCCAGCAGGAGCTGGTGCATGCCGGCCGCCTGGGCCGCAAGAGCGGGTATGGCTTCTATCGCTACGGCAGCGGCGCCGAGACACCTCAGCCCGCGACCGAGCCAAGCTTCGATCCGCCCACGGTGCCGCTGCAGTTGTTCGGCACGCATCCGCTGGTGGAAGTGGTACGCGCGCGCTACCAGGGCCGGGTGGAATACTGCCCCCCGCGTGCCGACAATCTGCTGATGAAGGCCGGTCCCGCCCGCGTCTACCTCACCGAAGGCCGTACCGCCACCCAGCAGTCCTACGACTACAACATGCCCGACGTGGTGCTGGTGGACCTGGCGCTGGACTATGCACGGGCCACACGCCTGGGCATCACCCGCGCCGACCAGTGCCGCGACCGCGCCTACCAGGTGGCTGCGGGCGTGCTGCAAGCCTGCGGCTTTGCGCTGTCGCCGATGGCCGACGTGCCGGGCATGGTGGTCATGCGCACCGTCTGCATGCTGGTCAACGAAGCCGCCGATGCGATCAACCAGGGGGTCTGCAGCCGGGCCGACGCCGATCTGGCCATGCAGAAGGGCGTCAACTATCCGCGTGGTCCGCTGGCCTGGGCCGATGCCATCGGCATCGATACGGTCGCCAGCGTCTTGCGCCAGCTCGGTGCCACCTATGGCGAGGACCGCTATCGGCTCTCGCCCCTGCTGCAACGTCTGCAAGCTTCCGGAAGGAAATTCCATGAATGAGACCGCACTGTCTTTCCCATCGAACGAGATGGAGCCGCAAGCCCTGGCCGAAGCCACGGTGCAGGCCATGTACCCGCGCGACAATGCGTCGCAGTCACTGGGGATGAAGATCCTCGACGTCGGCCCGGGCCGCGCCCGTATGAGCATGCTGGTGCGCAGCGACATGCTCAACGGCCATGCCACCTGCCACGGCGGTTTCATCTTCGCGCTGGCCGACAGTACCTTTGCATTTGCCTGCAACAGCCGTAATCTCAACACCGTGGCATCGGGTTGCAGCATCGAATACGTGGCACCGGCCCTGCGCAATGACGTCCTGACCGCCGAGGCGCAGGAACGCACGCTGGCCGGCCGCACCGGCGTCTACGACATCACCGTGAGCAACCAGGACGGCAAGATCATCGCGCTGTTCCGGGGCAAGTCCTATCGCATCAAGGGCGAGGTGATCGCCGCACTGCCGGCGGCACAGCAAGGCCGCGCATAAAAGAACACCGATACCAACAGAGCAACAGAGACAGGAGACCACCATGACCACCCGCACTCCACAACCCGGCGATCTGGAACCCATCGAAACCGCCAGTCGCGACGAACTGCAGGCACTGCAACTGCAACGCCTGAAATGGTCCTTGCAGCACGCCTATGACAACGTGGCGCACTATCGCAACGCCTTCGACCAGGCCGGCGTGCATCCGGACGACCTCAAGAGCCTGTCGGATCTCTCCAGATTCCCCTTCACCACCAAGCAGGACCTGCGCGATCACTATCCCTTCGGCATGTTTGCCGTACCGCGCGAACAGGTGGTGCGGGTGCACGCCTCCAGCGGCACCACCGGCAAGCCGACCGTGGTGGGCTATACGCGCAACGACATCGACACCTGGGCTACCGTCGTAGCCCGCTCCATTCGCGCCGCCGGTGGACGGCGCGGCGACATCGTGCAGATTTCCTATGGCTATGGCCTCTTCACCGGCGGCCTGGGCGCGCACTATGGCGCGGAAAAACTGGGCTGCACCGTCATCCCCATGTCGGGCGGGCAGACCGAAAAACAGGTGCAGCTCATTCGTGATTTCAAACCCAGCATCATCATGGTCACGCCCTCCTACATGCTCAACGTGATCGAGGAATTCCAGCGCCAGGGTCTGGACCCTGCGGCCAGTTCGCTCAAGGTCGGCATCTTCGGCGCCGAACCCTGGACCGATGCCATGCGCCGCGAAATCCAGCAGCGCGCCGGCATCGATGCGGTGGACATCTATGGCCTGTCCGAAGTGATGGGGCCGGGTGTGGCCAGCGAATGCATCGAGAGCAAGGATGGCCCGGTGATCTGGGAAGACCATTTCTATCCCGAGATCATCGATCCCGATACCGGCGAAGTGCTGCCCGATGGCGAAGAAGGCGAACTGGTCTTTACCTCGCTGACCAAGGAAGCGCTGCCGATGATCCGCTACCGCACGCGCGATCTCACGCGCCTCTTGCCGCCGACCTCGCGCTCGATGCGCCGTATCGGCAAGATCACCGGGCGCTCGGATGACATGCTCATCATCCGTGGCGTGAACGTGTTCCCCACCCAGATCGAGGAACTGATCCTGAAGCTGCCGCAACTGGCCCCGCAATACCAGTTGCAGATCGAACGTCACGGCCATATGGACAGCATGAGCGTCTTCGCCGAGCTGCGCGAGGATGCCTCCAACGAACACGTGGAGGCGCTGGAGAAGGAACTGCAGCACAGCATCAAGACCTATGTGGGCATCTCCACCAAGGTGACGGTGGTGCCGGCCGGGATGATCGAACGCACCTCCGTGGGCAAGGCCAAACGGGTGATCGACCATCGCAAGAAGGCTGACAGCGCCGTGGCGTCGGCCCTCCCGGCCTGAGGCACGGCCCGCAAACCCTTGATCCCGGAAGAAAGAGACCTATGCAAGCATTGATCTGTGACGCCATCCGCACGCCCTTCGGCCGCTACGGCGGCGCCCTGGGCGCGGTGCGCGCCGACGACCTGGCCGCCGCGCCGATTCGCAGCCTGATGGAACGCAACCCCGGCGTGGACTGGAGCCGCGTGGACGACATCCTCTACGGCTGCGCCAACCAGGCCGGTGAAGACAACCGCAACGTAGCCCGCATGGCCGGTTTGCTGGCCGGCCTGCCCATCGAGGTGCCGGGCACGACCATCAACCGTCTGTGCGGCTCCAGCCTCGATGCGGTGGGCATGGCCGCGCGCGCCATCAGGTCGGGCGAGGTGCAATTGATGATCGCCGGCGGCGTGGAGAGCATGACGCGCGCGCCCTTCGTGATGGGCAAGGCGGAGTCGGCCTTTGCGCGCAGTGCGGCGATCTTCGATACCACCATCGGCTGGCGCTTCGTCAATCCGCTGATGAAGGCGCAGTACGGTATCGACTCCATGCCCGAGACTGCAGAAAACGTCGCCACCGATTTCAACATCAACCGTGCCGACCAGGACGCTTTTGCGCTGCGCAGCCAGCAGCGCTGGGCTGCGGCGCAGGCGGCGGGCTTCTTTGCGAACGAAATCACGCCGCTGACGATCCCGCAGAAAAAGGGCGATCCGCTCATCGTCACCACCGACGAACATCCGCGTCCGGACACCACCCTGGCCACGCTGGCCAGACTCAAGGGTGTGGTGCGGCCCGATGGCACGGTCACCGCCGGCAATGCTTCCGGCGTCAATGACGGGGCGTGTGCCTTGCTGCTGGCCTCGCCCAAGGCCGCCGACCTGTATCGATTGAAGCCCCGTGCACGCGTGCTGGGCATGGCCACCGCAGGTGTCGCGCCGCGCATCATGGGCTTCGGCCCGGCACCGGCGGCACGCAAGGTGCTGGCGCAAGTCGGCCTGACACTGGCGCAGATGGACGTGATCGAACTCAACGAAGCCTTTGCCGCACAAGGGCTGGCCGTCACGCGCGATCTCGGCTTGCCCGACGATGCGGCGCACGTCAATCCGAATGGCGGCGCCATTGCCATCGGCCATCCGCTGGGCGCGTCCGGCGCACGGCTGGTGACCACGGCCATCAACCAGCTGGAGCGTAGCGGTGGGCGCTATGCGCTGTGCATGATGTGCATCGGCGTGGGACAAGGCATTGCGCTGGTGATCGAACGGGTGGCATAAGACCGGCGAGCTTGAGGCCTGTGGCGGACTTTGCCGACAGGCAACAAGCTCCCGCCAGGCGCTGCACTTCACGAGCTTGACATCGGGATCGGGTAAAATGCCCGGCCACGGCTCCATTCGGCTCCCACGATTCATTTCGCTTCAAGAAACCGTTCGGACTGAGCAGGTCCGAACGGGTGTGGATGCCGATCTTGCCCCCGATACCAACCCGCCGGCCTGCGCGCCGGCCCTTCGCCAGTGCAGCACCATGAGCAAGCAATCCCCCAATGCCTCCGGCCGCCAGCAGAGCCGGGGCAAACCCGCCGCAGAGAGCGCCGCGCAGGCGCATGAGATCCGGCCCGGCCAGTCCATCGAGCTGCTCAAGGAACTCCACATCCTGACGCGCGACGGCAAACTGAACCAGGACAGCCGCCGCAAGCTCAAGCAGGTCTATCACCTCTACCAGTTCATCGAACCGCTGCTGCAGGAAGTGCTGGACGATCATCCCGACGTGAGTCTGGTGGACCACGGCGCGGGCAAGTCCTATCTCGGTTTCATCCTCTACGACCTGTTCTTCAAGGGCCTGGCCGGTGCGCCGCGCATCTACGGCATCGAGACCCGCGAAGAGCTGGTGCGCAAGTCCGAAGAACTGGCCGCGCGCCTGGGCTTTGGCGGCATGTCCTTCCTCAACCTGTCGGTGGCCGACTCGATCACCTCGCCGCGCCTGCCGGAAAAAATCGATGTGGTCACCGCGCTGCATGCCTGCGATACCGCCACCGATGACGCCATCCATTTCGCCCTGGCCAAACAGGCCCGTTTCATCGTGCTGGTGCCGTGCTGCCAGGCCGAGGTGGCATCGGTCCTGAACCGCAACAAGGGCAAGTCGCTGTCCAATTCGCTCACCGAGATCTGGCGCCATCCGCTGCATACGCGCGAATTCGGCAGCCAGGTCACCAACGTGCTGCGCTGCCTGCAACTGGAAGCGCACGGCTACAAGGTCAGCGTGACCGAGCTGGTGGGTTGGGAACATTCGATGAAGAACGAGTTAATCATTGCGCAATACCGCGACCTGCCGCGTCGCCGTCCGGCCGAGCGGCTGCAGGAGGTGCTGCGTACGCTGGGGCTGGAAGAGATGGGTGATCGCTTCTTCGCGCCGCAGGCGGCGTAAGGGCAGCAAACAGGCGCGGGAACGCTTCTTGCACGGCATGGGGAACAGCGTGGCAGGGCTTCAGTTGCCGCCACGCCTGCCGATAAACCTGGATCGGATCACCGCAGCACAAGCAGTCAGGCCGCACGCTAGCCGCGTGGCAGGCTCAATGGAGACCGGGCAACCGGTTTGGGCAAGGGGCCGGCGACACGCCGGAAAATGCAGATGAGCACATGAGAGCCACCATCGATACGGAAGCGCTGATTGCCGACAATGCGCAACTGAGAAGCGAACTGAAGGATCTGCTGCAGCAGGCGCACATCAACCAGTCCATCATCGAGCGCCATCAGGCCTTCGACCTGAAACTGATCGGCGCCAGCGAATTCCGCGAACTGATCGACGTCATCCTGACCGTGATGCCGGGCGTGTTCAGCCTGGAGACGGTGACGCTTTCCCTGATCGATGGCGACTACGCGATCCAGCGCATCCTGCGCGACCTGCAGATCGGGGTCAATGAATTTCCCAAGCTGTTGTTCCTGAAAGACCCGCTGCACTTCATCGATGAAGAGGGCCCGCTGTCGGCCGAAAAGCCGCGCCTGGGGCAGTACAACCCGGCCCTGCACGGGCCGCTGTTCCCGCATTACCAGCCGGTGAGCGTGGCGGTGCTGCCGCTGGTGCGCCAGCACCGGTTGCTGGGCTACCTGTCGCTGGGCAGCGCCTATGGCGAGCGTTTTACGCGCTCCCTGGCCACCGATTTCATCCAGCGCCTGGCGACCGTGGCCGCCATCTGCCTGGAAAACGTCATCAACAACGAGCGCCTCAAGCACATCGGCCTGACCGATCCGCTCACAGGCGTCAACAACCGTCGCTACATCGAGCAGCGCATGCAGGAAGAAGTGGCGCGCAGTCAGCGTGAGCGCTCGGCCTTGTCTTGCCTGTTCATCGACATCGACCATTTCAAGCGCGTCAATGACCAGTTCGGCCACCAGAGTGGCGACGATGTGCTGCGCGAAGTGGCCGCACGCATCAAGAAGGAACTGCGCCTGTCGGATGCGCTGGGCCGCTTTGGCGGAGAAGAATTCGTGGTGCTGTTGACGCACGCCACCCGCGACGATGCCGTGCGCATCGCCGAACGCATTCGCGCCGGCATCTGCAGCCGCGGGGTGATGATCGAAGGCTCGCGCGATCCGTTGCGTATCACCGCTTCCATCGGTGCGGCGTCGCTGTCGCCGCCCGAGCGCAGTCGCCCGGCCGTCGATGTCAAGCAGGCCATGCTCAAGGCGGCCGACCTGGCGCTCTACCAGGCCAAGCAGGGCGGGCGCAACCGGGTCATGCTGGCGGACTGATCAGGCCGTTTGTACCGCCGCCTGGCGGTCACGCACGATCCACGGCGCGGCGATGATGAGCACGCCGCCGATCAGGTCCTGCGGCCGCAGTTCGGCCGCGCCCAGCATCCATGCCGAGAAGGTCGCCACCAGGATTTCGGCCAGCATGATGACGGCCGCGATGTTGGCCGGCAGGCGCGCCACGCCATATTGCAGGCACAGGTTCGAGACCAGGAACAGCCCCGCCCACAGCGCCACCACCGGCCCGGCAGACGCCGACAGAGACAGCGGCCAGGCAATCACGCCGCTGGCCGACAAGACCACACCCAAGAGGCTCGCCAGCAGGCCGCTGGTGGTCAGCATGGCGACGGCGCGGGTGCCGTCGGAGACGCCATGCAGCCGTCGCAACAGCACGTTGGTGAGCGCAAAGAGCAGGCCCGAGAGCACCGCCATCCAGTCCGGCAGGCTCTGCGGAAAAGGCAGACCCAGGCGCGGCTGGTACAGCACGATGAAGGCGCCACCCAGCCCCAGCGCCACGCGCGCCAGCGAGCGCGGGGTGATGGCTTCATGCAGCATCAGCCGCGCCAGGATCACGGTCCATACCGGCATCAGGTAGAACAGCAGGATCACCCGCACCACGTCGCCATAGGCCACGGCCACGTTGAAGGAACAGTTGGTCAGGCCCGTGACCAGCCCCATGCACAGCAGCGCCGGATGGCGCCACAACAGCGGCAGTTCGCGGTAGCGCCGGCTCAGCAGCAGCAGTGCGCAGGCACTGAAGATGGCGGCGGTGGCCCAGACCGGGTGCAGGCCCATGCCTTCCAGCGCACGCGTGCCGGTCCAGGACAGGCCCCAGATGAGGGTATTGATCAGCAGTGCCGCCACGGCGGACTTGGGGAGGTGGTGCATGTTATTTCTCAAACATAGGGAGTGACATCAGCAGAATCTACGTGCAGGTCACTTCCTTCAAATTCTGCGCACAACACCTGTTCATGTTGGCTGATAGCGGGCCGTTCGTCCTGAGTCGCTCCACCGGGGAGTATCGAAGGCGTGCCGGTGATTGAAACTCGGGCGCGCCTTCGATACGCCGCTACGCGGCTACTCAGGACGAACGGAATGTGGAATGCAAAATGCCGTTCAGTGCAGCACTGAACGGCATTGACTTGCAGCACGACTGCTGCCGTACGATCAGCTGCGCTTGGCCTCGGCCTGCAGGCGTTCGTACTTGTCCATCAACTGCTCGCGGCTTTCGCGCCAGGCCGGATTGAAGGGGATGCAGGCCACCGGGCAGACCTGCTGGCATTGCGGTTCCTCGAAATGGCCGACGCACTCGGTGCATTTGTCCGGATCGATCTCGTAGATCTGCGGCCCCATGTAGATGGCCTCGTTGGGACATTCCGGTTCGCAGACGTCGCAGTTGATGCAATCGTCGGTAATCATCAGTGCCATTGCCGCACCTCGCTTGCTTGAAACATCATTGCCCTACCTTTTGTTTCCCTTCCTGTACATCGCCGGTCTCATTGCTTGGCGATCTTTTCCTTGAGCCACTTCTCCACCGAGGGGAACACGAACTTGGAGACGTCGCCGCCCAGCTGGGCGATCTCGCGCACGATGGTGCCGGAGATGAACTGGTACTGGTCAGAGGGCGTCAGGAACAGGGTTTCCACGTCCGGCAGCAGGTAGCGGTTCATGCCGGCCATCTGGAATTCATATTCAAAGTCCGAGACCGCGCGCAGGCCGCGCACGATGACGCGGGCATTGTTCTGGCGCACGAAATCCTTGAGCAGGCCCGAAAAACTTTCCACCTGGACATTGGGATAGTGCCCCAGCACTTCGTTGGCAATGGACAGGCGCTCTTCGAGCGAGAAGAAGGGTTTCTTGTTCTTGCTGTCGGCTACGCCCACGACCAGCTTGTCAAACAATCCGGATGCGCGGCGAACCAGGTCCTCGTGCCCACGCGTCAACGGATCGAAGGTCCCCGGATATACAGCTGTGACCATGGTGTCTCCTCACCGGCTATTGAATCAGAAGGCGCATTATGCCTCAATTTGGGCACTGCTTTTGCGTTGCAATAAATGATAGAAGACCATGCCGGCCTTGTCGGAGCGGACCACTTCCCAATCCTGCATCCATTCGGGTGCATGCTCGCCATCGAGCGCATATTCGGCTTCGGCATACACCAGCCCGGAAGGGGTGAGCAAAGGCATGCACGCCGGCAACACTTTTTCCAGCCAGCCCTGGTGATAAGGCGGATCGATGAATACCAGACCGTAGCCGCCGGGCTCGCGCTGGGCCGCGCTGTGCACCGCGCCGAGGGCGTCGCCGCGGACGATGGCCAGCGTATCAGCCTTGAGCTTGTCGCGGTTGGCTTCGAGCTGGCGCACGGCCGGGCCGCTGTGTTCCACCATCACCACGCGGCGCGCGCCACGGCTGGCGGCTTCGAAACCGAGCGCACCGGAACCGGCGAAGAGGTCCAGGCAGGCGAGCTGATCCCACTGGCCATCGATGAGATGGGTGATCCAGTTGAAGACGGTCTCGCGCACGCGGTCGGGCGTGGGACGCAGGCCTTCGGCATCCAGCACCGGCAGCGGCGTGCGCTTCCACTGGCCGCCGATGATGCGCACCTGGTGCGGACCACGGTTGACGGGCTTGGCCGGCTTGCCGCCCTTGGAGGGCGTGCCTTGGGAGGGAGGACTGCTCTTGCGCATGACTTTCCTTGCTGCTGACGGCGGGGCCGTCGGTTGATCTCAACGGAACGGACTGGGCTTGCCGGCCAGAGACTCCGATCCCCGTTCGTCCTGAGTAGCGGCATCGCCGCGTATCGAAGGCGCACCGTCGGCAGCGCCTTCGATACGGCCCTTCGGGCCTACTCAGTTCGAACGGTTTTTGGGAGATTGACTAAAAACCCTTGGCTCCGATATTCAGTCGCCGGCTTCACCGACGATGACGGTAGACAACTCTTCCGGATGCACATGCCTGCGGAAGGCCGCGCGCACATCCTGCACGCTCACGGCGCGGATGCGTTCGATCCAGTGGTCGAGGTAATCCAGCGGCAGGCCATAGAAGCCGATCACGGAGAGGTTTTCCAACAGCTTGGCATTGCTGTCGATGCGCAGGGCGAAGCCTCCGGCGAGGTTGTCCTTGGCGGCCTTCAGTTCGGCGGCCGTCGGGCCTTCCTGCAGGAATTTGTCCAGCGTGGCGCGGGTCACGCGCAGGGCTTCGGCGGTCTGCTCCTTCTTGGTCTGCAGGCCGATCTGGAAGGGACCGGGCTGGGCCAGCGGCGAGAAATAACTGTAGACGCTGTAGCTCAGGCCGCGCTTCTCGCGCACTTCATCGGTCAGGCGCGAGACAAAACCGCCGCCGCCCAGCACGTAGTTGCCCACGGTCAACGCGAAGAAATCATTGTCGCCGCGCTGAAGGGCCGGTGCACCGATGAGGATGTGCGATTGCGAGGCCGGATGGGCGATACGCTGCTCGCTCCCCTTGGGCGCGGCAACCGGTGGCAGCGCCGGCAAGGCGACACCCTGCGGCAAGTCGCGCGTAAGTGCGGTGGCGATGGCGCGTGCCTGGGCTTCGGTGATGTCGCCGATCATGGCGATGACGGCGCGGTTGGCCACGTAGTGGACGCGATGGAAGGCCAGCAGGTCTTCGCGGGTAATGGCTTGCAGGCTGGCCTCGCTGGCATCGACGGCATAGGGATGGCTGCCGTAGGCGGCTTCCATGAAGGCCTTTTCAGCGATGGCCTCGGGCTTGGTCAGTTCTTCCTTCAGATTGGCGATGACCAGCGCACGGTCACGCTCCAGGCCCGCCTGCGGGAAGGCCGGATGGGCCAGCATGCGGGCCAGCAAGCCCAGCGCGGCATCGCGTTGGGCAGGCGAGGACAAGGTGCGCAGGCTCACGCCGGCGCGGTCCTGCCCGGCGCCGCCATGCTGCTGGGCGGCCACATCGGCAAAGCCGTCGAGGATCTGGGCTTCGGTCAGTGCGGGCGCGCCGTTGGCGGCCTCCACGCCGCGTGTGAGGCTGGCCACGGTCAGCTCGGCCAGGCCGGCCTTGGCGGCGGGGTCCCGACGCTGGCCGGCATCGAACTGCACGCTCACATCCAGCATGGGAATGGAATGATTGGCCACGAACAGCACGCGTGCGCCATCGGGCTGGGTCCAGGACTGGATGGCCAGGGCCGCCGAGGCGGGCGCACTGGTGAGGAAGGCCAGCGGGAGCAGCAGGAGAGAAAAGATTTTTTTCATGGAAAGCTAAGAGTCATGCGTTCTGATCTGTGGATGGCTGGCCGGCCAGCCATTGCAGGATGGGCTGCCATTGTTCGAGATCGCGCTGCACGCGCGAGGGCGCGATATCCCACAGGGTCAGGCCGTGGGCGGCCAGTTGCACGTAGTTCTGGGTGTCGCGCAGATGGCCCAGCACCGGCAGCTTGAGGCCTTCGATGAAGCGTTGCAGTTGCTCGGCCGAGCGGGTGCGCGCATCGACGCGCATGCCGACGATACCGACGTCGATCTCGCCATCACGCACCGCCTTTTCATTGGCCAGGCGGCGCAGGAAATCCTGGGTGGCGAGGATGTCGAAGATCGACGGCTGCAACGGCACCAGGATCTTGTCGGCCAGCTTGAGCGTATCGTTGAGACGCCAGCCATGCAGCCCGGCCGGGGTGTCGAGGACCACGTGGGTGCTGCCCTTGGGGGGCTTGGCCACGTAGTCTTCGTTGATGTCCCAGGTGCTGATGGGGCGGGCCTGCTCCGGGCGAATCGACAGCCAGGCACGCGAGGACTGCTGGCGATCGATGTCGCCCAGCATCACGGCATGGCCGAGGCTGGCGAAATAACCGGCCAGGTTGGTGGCCAGGGTGGTCTTGCCTACGCCTCCCTTGGGATTGGCGACGACGATGACGGGCATGGTTTTCTCCGTGAAGAACAGAAGCCGATCAATCACATCAATCAGATCAATCAGGAACGGGTGAACCGTGTCACCCGGCATTCATCCAGCATTAATGCTCTAGCAATCACCATTAAACCAGCCTTAATGGTGCCGACACGCCTGCATTCAATGCAGCAAGCCCGGCGGCGGCGCGGCGGGCTTCTTGCCGTTCAGCGGCAGCGGGACCAGCGTGGCGACCGTGAGCGTATCGTCCTTGAAGTACTTCTGTGCGACCGCCTGCACCTGGGCGGCGGTCACGCTGTTGAGACGCTCGATGATGCGGTCGATGTTCTTCTGGCCCAGGCCGATGGTTTCCATCATGCCGATTTCCATGGCCTGGCCGAAGACGGAATCGCGCTTGTAGACCTGGGCGGCGATCAGTTGCGTCTTCACGCGCTGCAGTTCCTGCTCGGACACGCCTTCGCTGGCGATGCGCTGCACCTCGGCGCGCAGCAGGCCTTCCAGTTCTTCGGTGGTGACGCCATTGGCCGGGCTGCCTTCCAGCGTGAACAGCACCGGTCCGCGCGCCACGCCGCTGTAGCTGGCGCCGACTGCCGTGGCCTTGCCGCCATTGCGGATCAGGCCGGCCGTCAGGCGGGCATTGTCATAGCCATCCAGCACGGCCGAGAGCACATCGAGGGCGTAAGCTTCCTGATCCGCTTCGACCTTGCGCAGCGCCGGCACTTTCCAGGCCATCACCACGTAGGGATTCTCGGCCGGCGCCTTGACGGTGACGCGGCGCATGCCCAGCTGTTCGGGCTCGTTCTGCGGCTTGCCCCGGGGCACGGGGTGGGACGGGATCTTGCCGAAATATTTCTTCGCCAGCGCCAGCACCCGCTGCGCATCGACGTCGCCGGCCACCACCAGAGTGGCGTTGTTGGGGGCGTACCACTGGCGGTACCAGTTGGCGATGTCCTGCACGTTCATGTGCTGCAGGTCGTCCATCCAGCCGACCACCGGATGGTGATAGGGATGGGCGGTCCAGGCGGCGGCGTTCAGGGCTTCGTTCAACAGGCCCGAGGGCTGGTCGTCGGTGCGCCAGCGGCGCTCTTCCATGATGACGCGGATTTCCTTGGCGAACTCGCTGGCGTCGAATTGCAGGTTGGCCATGCGGTCGGCTTCCAGGGCCATCACTTTTTCGAGATGGCTTTTTTCGATCTGCTGGAAGTAGGCGGTGAAATCATTGGCGGTGAAGGCGTTTTCCTGGCCGCCCAGTTCGGCCACCAGACGGCTGAATTCGCCGACCTTGTGATTCTTCGTGCCCTTGAACATCATGTGTTCCAGCGCGTGCGACACGCCCGTGGTGCCGTTGAGTTCATCGATGCTGCCGACCTTGTACCAGACCATCTGCACCGCCGTGGGGGCGCGGCGGTCTTCCTTGACGACGACCTTCATGCCATTGGCCAGCACGAACTCCTGCGCCGGCTCGGCCCGCACCTGGACTGCCGTGCCGGCGAGCAGGCTCAGCAGGGCGGTGGCCAGGAGGGCTCTGATCTTCGATTTCATGGGCTGTGCTCTGATAAAATGCTGGATTCATTGACCCTGGCGGCCATGCGCGGGTCTTGTGGAGGGGCAATTGTAACCTGTCCACTGCGGTTGTCAGGGCAGCCACGCGCCTGCCGTCCCGCCCTCCCCGCCCCGGCCGCAGCTACCATCCAGCCTATCCGCCATCCGATGTTCAGTTTCTTCAAGAGAAAACCCAAACCGGAAGCGCAACCCGCGCTGCCGCCCCAGGCCGAGCCGGCGCCCCGGCCTGTAGCTGATGTTCCTGCCGCGCCCGTTTCCGTTCCCGTTTCAGCTGCACCGGCTCCGGTGGCTGCACCCTCACCACAACCCGCGCCCGAACCCGCGCCGGTGGCCGCCGTTGAAGAGGTGGCAGAAGAGGTCGAGATCGTCGCCGCCCCGGAACCTGCGCCCGAGGCCAAGCGCTCCTGGCTCTCGCGCCTGAAGGCCGGGCTGTCCAAGACATCGAGCAATCTGACTACGCTCTTCGTGGGTGCGCGCATTGATGAAGACCTGTACGAGGAACTGGAGTCGGCCCTGCTGGTCTCGGACGCCGGGGTCGAAGCCACCCAGTGGCTGCTGGACGAACTGAAGAAAAAGGTCAAAAACGAGCGCCTCACCGAAGCCGCCCAGGTGCGCACCGCCCTGCGCACCCTGCTGATCGACCTGCTGCAGCCGCTGCAGCGTCCGCTGGTGCTGGGCCGCGACAAGCCGTTGGTGATGATGATTGCCGGCGTCAACGGTGCCGGCAAGACCACCACCATCGGCAAGCTGGCGCTGCATCTGCAGGCCCACGGCCAGTCGGTGCTGCTGGCTGCGGGCGACACCTTCCGCGCCGCTGCCCGCGAGCAGCTGGCGGTCTGGGGCGAGCGCAACAACGTGCAGGTGATTGCGCAGGAGTCGGGCGATCCGGCTGCGGTGGCCTATGACTCGGTGCATTCGGCCCAGGCGCGCGGTACCCACGTGGTGATGGTCGATACGGCCGGCCGCCTGCCCACGCAACTGCACCTGATGGATGAACTCAAGAAGATCAAGCGGGTCATCGCCAAGGCCATGAACTCGGCCCCGCACGAAGTGCTGCTGGTCATCGACGGCAACACCGGACAGAACGCGCTGGCCCAGGTCAAGGCCTTCGATGATGCGCTGGGGCTGACCGGCCTGGTGGTGACCAAGCTGGATGGCACGGCCAAGGGCGGCATCCTGGCCGCCATCGCCAAGACCCGCCCGGTGCCGCTGTACTTCATCGGCGTGGGCGAAAAGATCGAAGACCTGCAACCCTTCAACGCCACTGAATTCGTCGACGCCCTCCTGAGTTGAACGATGATTGAATTTACCCGGGTTTCCAAGCAATACGCGCGCGAGGTCTATGCCCTGCGCGACATCACGTTGTCGGTGAAGAAGGGCGAACTGATCTTTCTGGCCGGCCCTTCCGGCGCCGGCAAATCGACTCTGCTGAAGATGATCGCCGCCATCGAGCGGCCTACCTCGGGCAAGCTCACCGTCAGCGGCACCGACATCGTGGAGCTCAAGCCTTCCGGCCTGCCCTATCTGCGGCGCAACCTGGGCCTGATCTTCCAGCAGCAGAAACTGTTGCTGGACCGCAATCTGCTGGCCAACGTGATGCTGCCGCTGATCGTGACCGGCGCTTCCCGCCAGGACGCCGAAAAGCGCGCCCGCGCCGCGCTGGACAAGGTGGACCTGCTGGACAAGGCCCGCTGCGAGCCGCTGGAGCTGTCCGGTGGCGAGCAGCAGCGGGTGGCCATCGCGCGTGCCATCGTCAACCGGCCGCAGATCATCCTGGCCGACGAACCGACTGCCAACCTGGACCGCGCCAATGCCAACAAGGTGCTGGCGGCGCTGAAATCCTTCCACGGTGTGGGCGTGACCTGCCTGATCTCGACCCACGACGAGAATTTCCTCACCGGGGCCGACCGCATCATCTACCTGGACCGTGGCCGCATCGTCGATGGCTGGCACAACGGCGTGGCCAATCCCGTGGAGGTATCGCCATGAACTGGCTCGGACAGCATTTCGCCGCCATCGCCGATGCGCTGCGCCACCTGCTGCGCTCGCCGGGCAACTTCGTGCTCAACGTGCTGGTGGTCTCGATTGCGCTGGCCCTGCCCTTTGCGGGCCTGTCGGCGCTGGAAAATGTGCGGCCGATCTCGGACCAGATGTCGGTGGAGCCCGAGATCAGCATCTTCATGAAGCCCGACGCCAGCCGCGAGGCGGCCCAGGCGGTGGGCAAGACCATCAGCCAGATCCTCAAGGACGGCAAGACCAACGGCAAGGTCGAATTCATCCCGCGCGAGAAGGCTTTTGAGGCGATGAAGAGCAAGACCGGCCTGGCCGATGTGCTCGCCACGCTGGGCAGCAATCCGCTGCCGGACAGCTACGTGGTGCGCCTGCCCGGCCTGGAAAACGCCATGAACGCCACCCGCGTGGATGACATCGCCCAACAGTTGAAGAAGCAGCCGGGCGTGGACACGGTGCAGATCGATTCCGAATGGGTCAAGCGGCTGGCGGCGCTGCTGCGCATCCTGCGGCTGGTGCTGCTGTTCCTGGGCATCACGCTGGGGGCGGTGGTGGTGGCGGTGGTGTTCAACACCATCCGCCTGCAGGTGATGACGCAGCGCGATGAGATCGAGGTGTCGCGCCTGTTCGGGGCGACCAATGCCTTCATCTATCGGCCCTTCTACTACACCGGCGCCCTGCTGGGCTTGTGCGCCGGGGTAGTGGCGCTGGGGCTGGTAGTGGCGGCACAGCAGCCGCTGAACGAAGCCATTCTGGATTTTGCTCATCTCTATGCATCGGAATTCCAGCTGGCCCTGCCCAGCGCCATGGCCATCGGCCTGCTGCTGGTCATCAGCGGCTTGCTGGGCTTGTTCGGGGCGATGCTGTCGGTGCGCAGGCAGTTGGCCAGGAAGGCTTGAATCTCAGCCGGCGCTGCCGAGCCCGCCGCACAAACGATGCCCGCTGTTGCGGGCATCGTTTTTTGGCAAGAACATTCATCTGCCGGTTGCCGGACACAATAAAGAGGCCGTCCCGCCGTCCTCACCATGAAGCCCGCTTCATTTGCCTGTTTTACCGCCTCTTTGCCGGCTGGCTCAGGGGATCGGGTGATCAGCGCTTCCCGGCCCTTTCGCCCTGCAAAAATTGTTACAAGTTTCTGAGCCGCTTTTGACCCCCATTGCAACTTTTGTCGCCCAAAGGCGACTAAGATGGAGGGGAATTAATGCAATGGTTAGCTTAACAGCAATAGAGCTTGACTATCACCGCCTCACCATCATGCAATTAGCACTCCCGGGTGACGAGTGCTAAAATAGTTTTCGAATTGCTCCAGTTTTAGGGGAGCACTGCACCAAACAGCGTCCGGCCGCATTGGCCGGGCCGGGGAAGTTGGACCACATTGCCCCCGGCAACCGAAGCATCCGCTTCCTACCGTTTCATACTGTTTCCGTGAAGGAACCAAGGAGAATCCATGAAAACTGCGTCTGCACACACTGCACTCATGCCTGCCGAGTCCAATGCGCTCGCGCTGGGTTTTTCCGGCAGCCTGGGCAATATCGACGCGTATATCTCGGCAGTGAACCGCCTGCCCATGCTGACCCAGGAAGAAGAGGTCAAGCTGGCACGCGACCTGCGTGAGAAGAACGACCTGGGCGCCGCCCAGAAGATGGTGCTGTCGCACCTGCGCCTGGTGGTATCGATTGCCCGCGGCTATCTCGGCTACGGCCTGCCGCATGCCGACCTGATCCAAGAAGGCAACATCGGCCTGATGAAGGCCGTCAAGCGTTTCGACCCGGCCCAGAACGTGCGCCTGGTGTCCTATGCCATGCACTGGATCAAGGCCGAGATCCACGAGTACATCCTGAAGAACTGGCGCCTGGTGAAGGTCGCTACCACCAAGGCCCAGCGCAAGCTGTTCTTCAACCTGCGCAGCCACAAGGAAGGTCTGGACGCGATGACGCCGGCCCAGGTCGAGGCTCTGGCCAAGACCCTGGACGTCAAGCGCGAAGAAGTGATCGAGATGGAAACCCGTCTGTCCGGTCGCGATATCGCCCTGGAATCGCCCACCGATGATGACGATGACAAGTTCGCGCCCATCGCCTACCTGTCTTCCGACAATTCGGAACCGACCCGCGTGATCGAGGCCAAGCAGTACGACCGCCTGCAGTCCGAAGGCCTGGAAGCCGCACTGTCCAAGCTGGATGACCGCTCGCGCCGCATCGTCGAGGCCCGCTGGCTGGCCAATGACGATGGCTCGGGTGCCACCCTGCATGAACTGGCAGACGAGTTCGGCGTCTCGGCCGAGCGTATCCGCCAGATCGAAGCGGTGGCATTGAAGAAGATGAAGACCGCGCTGCAGGCTTATTCCTGATCGCCTCTTCACTCCGATTCATCAGCAATTAAAAAAGGCGCCCTCGGGCGCCTTTTTTTATCTAAACGATTTATATCGTTTATCTCTTTTCGCAAACCATCACGACAGCAACAACTTGATGTCGTGCGCCAGCGTCTGCGGCCCCTGGCCATGCTTGACGAAGAGGCGGATGTGTCCCTGCGGGTCGAACACATAGCTGCCTGCGGTGTGATCCATCGTATAGCTGCCCGGCTGCTTGCCCGGCACCTTCTGGTAGAACACCTTGAATTCCTTGGCCACCTTCTCGGTCTGCTGCAGATCGCCGCGCAGACCGAGGAAGCGCTTGTCGAAGGCCGGCACGTACTGCGCCAGCACTTCCTGGGTATCGCGCTCGGGATCGACGGTGACGAAGAGCACCTGCACCCGGTCGGCATCCGGGCCGAGTTCCTTCATGACGTTGGACATCTCGGCCATGGTGGTCGGACACACGTCCGGGCATTGCGTATAACCGAAGAACATCACCACCACCTTGCCCTTGAAATCGGCCAGGGTGCGCGGCTTGCCGTTGTGGTCGGTGAGCGCGAAGTCCTTGGCATAGTCCAGGCCGGTGACATCCGTATTGTTGAACTTCAGTTCAGGCTTGGACTGGCCGCAGGCCGCCAGCAGTGTCGCGCAGCCTGCCAGCAGCAGCGCCGAGAGAAATCTTTTCATGTGTTCAGAAACTGCGGAACAGGAAATAGTGGTCCACCAGCAGCACCGCAAACAGGATGGACAGGTAGATGATCGAATACGCAAAAGCCTTGCGCGCGATCAGGTCGGTGTAATGGCGATAGATCTGCCACGAATACCACAAGAAGATCCCGCCCAGCACGATGGCCGTACCCAGATAGATCAAGCCGCTCATGCCGATGGCGAACGGCAGCATGCTCACCGCCAACAGCGCAATGGTGTACATCAGGATGTGCAGCTTGGTCACGTCCATGCCGTGCGTGATGGGCAGCATCGGCAGGCCGGACTTGGCGTAGTCGTCGCGGCGGTACATGGCCAGCGCCCAGAAGTGCGGCGGGGTCCAGATGAAGATGATCATCACCAGCACCCAGGCCTGCATCGGCACGTCATTGGCCATCGCTGCCCAGCCCAGCGCAGGCGGCATGGCGCCTGCCAGGCCGCCGATGACGATGTTCTGCGAGGTCGCCGGTTTGAGGATGATGGTGTAGATGATGGCGTAACCGACGAAGGTGGCGAAGGTCAGCCACATGGTCAGCGGATTGACCAGGTTGTACAGCACCCACATGCCCAGGCCACCGAGCACGCCCGAGAACACCAGGGTCTGGCCCACGGTGATTTCACCGCGCGCCATCGGACGGCGCGCCGTGCGGGCCATACGCGAATCGATCTCGCGCTCGACCAGGCAGTTGATGGCGAAGGCCGCACCGGCCAGGAGCCAGATGCCCAGCGTGCCGAAGATGACCTTGTGCCAGTCCGGCAGTTCAGGCGTGGAGAGGAACATGCCGATCACGGCACAGAACACCGCCAGCTGCGTCACGCGCGGCTTGGTCAGTGCCCAGTACTGGGCGATGCGGTTGGGTTGGGCGGTCAATGTGGTCATGGCGTGACGGGCCGGGCGTGTACTGGTGGAGCAGCGGTGGCCAGGCTGGAGGGTGCGTAACGGACCTTGTAGTTTAACATGACCATCAGGATGACCAGCAGCGCCGCACCGCCGTTGTGGATCACGGCAATGGCCAGCGGCCAGTTCAGATAGATGGTCGCCAGACCAGTACAGAGCTGCAAACCCAGCACCGTCAGCATCCAGCGGGCGGTCTTGCGCAGCCCCTCATCGCGCAGCGCCCGGTGTGCCAGCCATACAACATACAAGATGACGACAAAGGCAAAACTACGATGCACCCAATGGATCGCTGTCAGCGCTTCGACCGGCAGGTAATCGCCGGAGGCGGTCATGCCCAGATGGCGCCAGAGCGTAAAGCCGTGTTCGAAATCCATGTCAGGCAGCAGCTTGCCATTGCATAGCGGGAAGTCGGAACAGGCCAGCGCCGCGTAATTGGTGCTGACCCAGCCGCCCAGCGCGATCTGCAAGCCCAGCAGCGTCGCACCGATGCTGGCCGGCACGATCAACGCGCGACCGCTCGCAGAGACCGGCACATGCGTCTCCTGCCGCGCTGCCAGCCAGGTCAGCATGGCCAGTAGCGTCAGGCCCAGCAGCAGGTGCGTGGTGACGATGATGGGCTGCAGCTTCATGGTCACGGTCCACGCGCCGAAGGCCCCCTGCAGGCAGACAAAGCCCAGCAGCGCCGTCGGGAACCAGGGACGGAACTGCAGTTCGGTCTTGCCCGACCTGATCCAGCGCTGCCACGCCACCACCATCAGCACGATGATGAGGAAGCCCACCGCCATGGCGAAATAGCGGTGGATCATCTCGATCCAGGCCTTGGCCCAGGTCACGGGGCCAAAGGGCATGGCGGCTTCGGCGGCATTGATGTGCTCATGCGCCAACAGCGGATTGGCATGGCTGTAGCAGCCCGGCCAGTCAGGACAGCCGAGACCCGAGTCGGTCAGGCGCGTGAAGGCACCGAACATGATCAGGTCGAAGGTAAAGAAGAGGGTCACCCACACCAGCTTGCGGTATTTGTTGGTCACGCCCTGTGCGCGCCACACCAGCGCCAGCGGAATCAGTGCCACCACGAGCCCGGTCAGGCCCAGTTGTATCAGCGTCGTTGCATTCATCTTGAGTCAAACGTGCGTCACTGCGCGACTGCGATCCACCGCATCAGCCGATGGAGGAAGCGCGCAGCAATTTGGAAATGTCCTTCTTCATCTTGCCGGGATCGGGGTTCTTGGGAAAACGCATCATCAGGTTGCCCAGCGGGTCGATCAGGTAGATGTGGTCCCGGGCGGTGGTCCCGGCATCGGCCGGCAACCAGGACTGCAATTTGCCAGCGTCAACCCGAAGGATATCGGTTCCGTCGTATTCGCGCAGCAGCAGGGTCGCAATCGGGGTGCGGTCGGTGACCAGCCAGACCCGTTCGATGCGGTCCATCTCCTTGCCCTGCATCAGCCGCAGCTGGCGCATGGTCAGCAGTTTGTTCTGGCAGGGTTCGCCGCAGTCGCCGCCATCGACCTGCAGCATCACCCACTTGCCCTTGTAATCCTCCAGCCTGGCCGGGCTGCCATCGATGGCGCTGCTGCCCAACTCGGGAATCGGATACTGCCGTGGATCGATCAGCGCGCCATAGTTGTTGCGGCTCTGCGGCTTGATGACGTAATAGGTGAGATAAGACGCGATCAGCGGTGCCGCGCACACGGCGACCACGGCCAGCATCTTCCAGCGGCCGATGCGGCGTCGGCGTGCATCGTCGTTGGATGCGGATGGCTGGGGGACTTCAGGCTTTGTCATGACGACCACGTTTGAATCCTGTCACGATGAAAAAAAGAAGGGCCATCGCCGCCAGTGCATACCACTGCACGGCATAGCCGCGATGACGATCGATACCCAATGACGGAGCAGGCCAGTCGCGCACCAGCGTGTCGCCCGCCGCCCCGCTCTGCTCGATCACCAGCGGTGCGATGGACAGTCCGCTCGCTGCGGCCAGCGCCGACAGGTCCAGGTTCTGCAGGATGGCTTGCGGGCGTGGCGCATCGGCTGTGCCCAGCTGCATGACGTGGCCTGCATCCTTGCGCAAGATGCCCTCCACCTCGGTCATGCCGGACGGCGGCGGTACTTGCGGCACGCGTGTGCGATCGGCAGCATCGCGCGGCGCCCAGCCGCGTGCCACGACCACGGCCTGCGCACTGCCCTCGGGCTGGAACAGCGTCAGCACATGGAACCCCACGGCGCCGTTGTAGGGGCGGTTTTCCAGATAGAGCGTCCACTGCGCAAGATAGTGGCCGCGCAGGCGGATAGGTCGGAACTCCGCATCGCTCGCATCGAGCGGCAACCCATTGAGGGGAGCCGCGCTGCCCCGCGCCTGCATGCGTTGCTGCAAGGCCAGTTTCTCTTCGGCGCGATGCGTCTGCCACTGCCCCAGCGCAATGCCGGCGGCGGCCACGACCAGCGTGGCGCAGAAGGGGATGAAGCGGAAAACGAATCGGGTCGGCATCGATGAAGTTTGGCCTTACAATGAACCGCACACGGAACAAGAAAAATCACATACACACCAGCGTCGCAGCATACCGCATGCACGCCTTCGGAGACAGGGTTCCATCCTCATGAAAATCGTCGTCGCCATCGCCTTCATCCTGATCCTGGCCAGCCTGGCCTCGGCATTGATCTTCCTGATGCGCGACAAGGGCAAGAGCAACCGCACCGTGCAGGCGCTGACCTTGCGGGTCGGCTTCTCGGTGGCGCTGTTCCTGTTCATCCTCCTGAGCTACAAGCTGGGCTGGATACAGCCGACCGGCATCCGCTGATTTAACGCGCGCCGCGCATGAAAAAGCCGCACCGAGGTGCGGCTTGTGCGCAGGGCAGCGGCGCGCTTACAGCCAGTAGACCACCACATACAGGCCCAGCCACACCACGTCCACGAAGTGCCAGTACCACGCCGCGCCCTCGAAGGCGAAGTGATGCGTGGGCGTGAAGTGCCCGCGCAATACGCGATAGAGCACCACCGACAACATGATGGCCCCCATGGTCACGTGGAAGCCGTGGAAGCCCGTCAGAATGAAGAAGGTCGAGCCATAGATACCGGAGCTGAGCTTGAGGTTCAGCTCGGTATAGGCGTGGATATATTCATACGCCTGGAAACCCATGAAGACCGCGCCCAGGAGGATGGTCAGGAACAGCCACACCGCCGTCTGCGCGCGATGGCCGGCGCGCATGGCGTGGTGCGAGATAGTCAGCGTCACGCCCGAGCTCAGCAGCAGCAGGGTGTTGATGGTGGGGATAGGGAATGGTCCCATGGTGGTGAAATTTTCCACCGTACCGGCCGGGCCGACATTGCCCCACTGCCCGGTGTAGTCGGGCCAGATCACCTTGTGATCCAGATCGGCCAGCCACGGCATGGTGATGCTACGCGCATAGAACAGCGCCCCGAAGAAGGCGCCGAAGAACATCACCTCCGAGAAGATGAACCAGCTCATGCTCCAGCGATAGGACAGGTCGATGCGCTCACTGTAGAGGCCGGACTCGGATTCGCGGATGGCATCACCAAACCAGTAGTACAGCACCACCAGCACCATCAGGATGCCGAAGATGTTGACGTAGGGCGCCCACGAAACGCCATTGACCCAGGCCGAGGCCCCGATCATGGTGATGAGCATGGAAATGCCCGCCATCATCGGCCAGCGCGACGGGCCCGGAACGAAATAATGGGGTGCCTTGGCTTGCTGAGAACTCATGTTCTTCTCCCGGTACGAAATCTGACTGCATTGGCTGGCGGCGCGAGCATTAAGCTGCGTTGAATGCTCTTGCGATCCAGGTTCACTTTTCCTTAATGCTCTTTCAAGGCGGTGCAGCTCATCCACCGGTGGCGCTGCGCAGCACCAGCTTGACGATGCTCACCAGCACCGCCACGAAAATCACCGCACCGAGGATGCCGGCGATGATCACGTGGACCGGGTTCAGCTGCGCCGCATCCGATTCATAATCCTTGCGCTTGCGCACGCCGAAGAAGGACCAGAACACCGCCTTCATCGTCGCACCGAAGGAGGCCTTGCGCCGCGCCGCCTGTTTCAGCTCATCGTTCACACCATCTCCTCACGGCGGCTCAGCCCGCCGTCTTGTCCTTGCCGTTGATCTCGAAGAAGGTATAGGACAGCGTGATCGTGGTCACTTCCTTGGGCAGCTTGGGATCGATGTAGAACACCACCGGCATCTGCTTGGCCTGGTTCGGCCCCAGCGTCTGCTGGGTGAAACAGAAACACTCCACCTTCTTGAAGAAGGCCGCCGACTGCATCGGTGCATAACTCGGGATGGCCTGCGCATCCACATTGCGCGGCTGGGTGTTGACCACTTCGTAGGTGACCTGGGTCATCTCGCCCGGATGCACCTGCAGGCTGGTGACCGTCGGACGGAAGCGCCACGGGCCCTGGGCATTGCCATCGAACTCCACGGTGATGGTGCGCGTCTTGTCGATCTGCGTATTGGCTGGCGCTTCCACCGTCGCATCCTTGGGCGTGAGGAAGTTCACGCCGGTCACCTCGCAGATCTTGCGATAGACCGGAATGAGCGCATAGCCGAAGCCGAACATCAGCACCGCCACCACCAACAGCTTCCTGAACATCACGCGGTTCAGGCCGCGTGATGCGCCCTCTTCGATGTGATCGTCGTTGCTGCTCATTGGGCAAACCAGATGCGGTTGATGAAGATGCCGACGAAGAAGGCCAGCGCCACCATCCCCAGCAGCAGGCCGGTGCGCAGGTTGTTGGGTTTCTTGCGTTCGGTCATGAAGGTTGCCTTTGCATTAGCTGCGATGACTTGTGTTATCCACAGGCGATCATTTCACCACCGGCGGTTCTTCGAAAGTATGGAAAGGCGCCGGGCTGGGCACGGTCCATTCCAGTCCTTCCGCGCCTTCCCAGGGCTTGGCCTCGGCTTTCTTGCCGCCCTTGATCGATGGGATCACCACGAAGAACAGGAAGTACACCTGCGACAGCCCGAAACCGAAGGCGCCGATGGAGGCGATCATGTTGAAGTCGGTGAACTGCGCCGGATAGTCCGCATAGCGGCGCGGCATCCCTGCCAACCCCAGGAAGTGCATCGGGAAGAAGGTGATGTTGAAGGTGATCAGCGAGGCCCAGAAGTGGAACTTGCCGCGCCATTCGTTGTACATGAAGCCGGTCCACTTCGGACCCCAGTAGTAGTAACCGGCGAAGAGCGCAAACAGCGAGCCCGCCACCAGCACGTAGTGGAAGTGGGCCACCACGTAGTAGGTATCCTGCATCTGGATGTCGATGGGCGTGACCGCCAGGATCAGGCCAGTGAAGCCGCCCATGGTGAAGACGAAGATGAAGCCCACCGAGAACAGCATCGGCGTCTCGAAGGTCATCGAGCCGCGCCACATGGTGGCGATCCAGTTGAAAATCTTCACGCCGGTCGGTACCGCAATCAGCATGGTGGCGTACATGAAGAACAGCTGCGCGGTCACCGGCATGCCGGTGGTGAACATGTGGTGCGCCCAGACGATGAAGGACAGGATCGCAATCGAGGCGGTGGCATACACCATCGAGGCATAGCCGAACAGCGGCTTGCGCGCGAAGGCCGGGATGATCTGCGAGACGATGCCGAAAGCCGGCAGGATCATGATGTAGACCTCGGGGTGGCCGAAGAACCAGAAGATGTGCTGGTACATCACCGGGTCGCCGCCACCGGCGGCGTTGAAGAAGGAGGTGCCGAAGTGGCGGTCGGTCAGCGTCATGGTGATGGCACCGGCCAGCACCGGCATCACGGCGATGAGCAGGTAGGCCGTGATGAGCCAGGTCCAGCAGAACATGGGCATCTTCATCAGCGTCATGCCGGGCGCGCGCATGTTCAGGATGGTGACGATGATGTTGATCGAGCCCATGATGGAAGACGCGCCCATGATGTGCATGGCGAAGATGCCCATGTCCATGCCCGGCCCCATCTGCGTGGACAGCGGCGCATACAGCGTCCAGCCCGCGGCGGTGGCGCCACCCGGTACCAGGAAGGAACCCGCCAGCAGCAGCGCCGCAGGCGGCAGCAGCCAGAACGAGAAGTTGTTCATGCGCGCAAAGGCCATGTCGGAGGCGCCGATCTGCAGCGGGATCATCCAGTTGGCGAAGCCCACGAAGGCCGGCATGATGGCGCCGAACACCATCACCAGACCATGCATGGTGGTGAGCTGGTTGAAGAATTCAGGACGGAAGAACTGCAGCCCCGGCTGGAACAGCTCGGCCCGGATCAGCAGCGCCAGCACCCCGCCCGAGAGCAGCATGGTGAACGAGAACCACAGGTAGAGCGTACCGATGTCCTTGTGGTTGGTGGCGAAGAGCCAGCGGCGCCAGCCGTGCGGATGATCGTGCGCGTGGTCGTCATGTGCATGCCCATGCCCGTGATCGTGGGAATGATCGGGGGCGTGATCGACGGTGGTAGTCATGTCCGGTTCTCCAAACGATTACTTGCGGGCGGCCAGCACTTCGGCCGGCTGCACGATGTTTTCCTGGGCCTTGTTGGACCAGTTGTTGCGCGTGTAGGTGATGACGGCGGCAATCTCGGTGTCGTTGAGCACACCCTTCCAGGCCGGCATGGCGTTCTTGCCGTTGAGCAGGATGTGGATCTGGCCATCCTTGGGACCGTTGACCACGGCACTGCCATCGAGCGCCGGGAAGGCACCCGGCACACCCTTGCCGGTGGCCTGATGGCAGGCCACGCAGTTGGCGGCATAGACCTTCTCGCCGCGCTGCTTCAATTCGTCGACCGTCCAGACCTTGTTGGGATCATCGGCCTTGGCGGCCATTTCCTTCTTCTTGCCGTCGACCCATTTCTTGTAGTCGTCTTCGCTGACCACGTTGACCACGATGGGCATGAAGGCATGATCCTTGCCGCACAGCTCCACGCACTGGCCGCGATAGGTGCCGATCTTCTCGGCGCGGAACCAGGTATCGCGCACGAAGCCGGGAATCGCATCCTGCTTCACGCCGAAGGCGGGGATGGTCCAGGAGTGGATCACGTCATTGGCGGTGGTCACCAGGCGCACCTTCTTGTTGACGGGCACCACCACCGGATTGTCCACTTCGATCAGGTAGTTGTCGTTTTTCTTCAGGCTCGGATCGGTGACCTGCTCGCGCGGCGTGGCCAGGCTGGAGAGGAAGGAGATACCTTCACCATCGCCCTTCAGATAGTCATATCCCCATTTCCACTGCATGCCGGTGACCTTGATGGTGAGGTCGGCATTGGAGGTGTCCTTCATCGCCACCACCGTCTTGGTGGCCGGCAGGGCCATGCCGATGACGATCAGGAAAGGCACCACGGTCCAGGCGATTTCCACGGTCGTGCTTTCGTGGAAGGTGGCGGCCTTGTGGCCGAGCGACTTGCGGTGCTTGATGATGGAATAGAACATGACGCCGAACACGGCCACGAAGATGACCAGACAGATGATCAGCATCAGGATGTGCAGGTCATAGATCTGCTCGGCGATCTTGGTCACCGGTGGCTGGAAATTCATCTGCCGCACGGCCGGCCCCCCCGGGCTGTCCACCACTGCCCAGGCCGGCAAGCCGGCCGCCAGCAGCGAGGCACCGAGGGTCAAGGATTGAAGGCGCTTCGCAAGTTTCATGGATTTCCTCTAGAGCCCAAAATTATAAGAATGAGAGTGCGGCCATCCCGCCGACCCTGGCGGCCAGTTCACGTTCCAGCTCCTGCGCGAAGGCGCGCCGTTGCCAGGGGTGCATGAACCGCCCCACTTCCACGCGCTGCCCCCGGCTCTCCAGCGCCACCAGTGCGCGGTGGCCGACAGGAAAAGCGATGCGCATGCCATGCAACTGCAAGCTGCTGCGGTGCGACCGGCTGCCCAGGATCACCTCGACCTCCAGGCCATTCGGCGAGCACCAGCACTTCTCTATCGGTGGCGTGACGGGCGTAGACCAGCATGGCCGCGCCCACCGCCATCAGTTCAATGCATGAAAAAACCAGGATGATCCATGCGCCGCGCAACGTGAAACCCAGCGCGACCGTGAGTGAAACCGTACAAAGGATTGCGAAGACCCACGCCAGCTGGCGTGGCGCAATCGAACAATTGCGCTTCAGTATCCATTCCCGCGTCTCCATAGCACCTCGCCAGCATGATTGTCGGTCGAGCGTGTCTGTGTGTCTCTGTCTCTGCTTCTAATTCTATTTCTCACCGCAGGAACACTCACTGGATGCGGGCGGCCCGGTGAGGCTGGGGACGTCCTTGGTATGGCGCTATCCGTGGCTATTCGTTTTGCGGTGTTTATTTATTCTTGCTATTCGTCTTGCCGGAATTTCTTTGTATGAATTTTTTTACCCATTTGAGTATAAGGGCTAACGTCGCCACGGATCAAGCACGCACCGCCGCATTGGCAACGGTGGCGCGCAAAGCGGCCAGGGGCGCGGCTTTGCGGCGCACGTAGGGGTAGGAAAGGAGGCGGGACGTGACGATAGGGCAACTATCCGGCAGGCCGGAGTGTGCTGCTGGCCTGAGCCTTGATGAAGAATCGGGCTATCGCGAGGGCCGCTCGAAACGGATGATGCTCTCGCCGGCCGCCGTGGTCTTGGGCACCGGGCGAAAGGCGTGACCGTAGACGATCTCGAAGGTCAGCGGGATCTTGCCGTCGGGCTTGCGCATGGCCTCGAAGGCCGCCAGCAGGCGCTGGTACTGGCTGCGGCTCATCATGCTGCGACGCCGCGATTCCAGCGGATTGCCGCCCCACGCGCGCACGTCTTCGAGCAGCCGTTGAGGGGCCTCGTAAGTCACGGTGATGGTTTCCATGTCCATCACCGGGGTGGAAAAACCGGCATTGACCAGCATGTCGCCGAAGTCGTGCATGTCGACGAAGGGCAAGGTGTGCGGTGCAAGATCGATCTGTTCGAAGGCACTGCGTACCTCGCGCAGCGTATCCGGGCCGAAACAGGAAAACATCAGCAGGCCCTCCACCCGCAGCACGCGCCGCCACTCGGCGAAGACGCGATCAGGCTGCGGATGCCAGTGCAGGGCCAGGTTGGACCAGACCAGATCGAGCGCATTGGCCGCCAGCGGCAGGCGGGCGAAATCAGCGCAGGCCAGGGCCGGACCGCTTGCGCCGCCGCTGCCGGCGCCCAGCCATTTGTTGATGGAGCCGAACAGGCGGTTCATCGCCGTCTGCGCGCCGCGCTGGTGTTCGGCAGCCTTGGCCAGCATGCCGTAGGCGCCGTCCAGACCGATCACCTGCGCCTCGGGATAACGCTTCTGCAGTACCGGCAGGTCGGCGCCTTCGCCGCATCCGGCGTCCAAGACTTCACGTGGGGCAATTTTCACCAGCGCCAGGCGCTCCTGCATGCGGGCCGAGACTTCGCGGCGCAGGAAATCGGATTCGGCCACGCGCTGCGGCTGGCCGAAGCGGCGGCGCACCAGGGGCAGATCGATGGGAGCGCTCAGCTTGGCGCTGGCAGAAGGCGGTGGCAGGGACATGGCAATGAAACCGGAACGAACAGGAAGATGGACAGCGCAGCAGTGTGGCGGCATGGGGCTGATGCGATAATGCGCGTAGTTTAGTCGAAATCCATTTTTCCCGGGCGCACCTCACATGGATATCAAACCCTCCAAACCCGCCGCCGCATCGCCCCAGGCCAAGCCTGGCACCGCTTATCGTGCCGTCGGCGGCAAGCCGGCCGGACCGGGCAAGACCGCATCCGGCCCCGGCTGGCTGCAACGCCTGCTGACCTGCCTGCCGCCTTTGCTGCCCTCCTCCTGCGCGCTGTGCGGCGCGGCCGGGCGCGAGACCCTGTGCGCGCACTGCCACAAGCGCTTCTATACGCGCCAGCACCGCCGCTGCATCCAGTGCGCCCTGCCCATGCCGGTGACCGGCAAGGACCTGCGCTGCGGCGCCTGCATGAAGGAGCGCCCGGCCTTCGACGCCACCATCGTGGCCACCGATTATTTCGCCCCGTCCGACCAGCTGGCGCTGGCCCTGAAGTTCGGTGGCGACCTGCGTCTGGCGCCGCTGCTGGCGCGATTGATCTTCGATGCCACCCGTCGCAATCCGGTGCCGGGTAGCGACGTGCAGTTACCTCTTCCCACCCTGCTGGCCCCAGTGCCGCTGGGACTGGCGCGCCTGCAGGAGCGCGGTTTCAACCAGGCGCTGGAAATCGCCCGGCCGCTGGGCAAGCTGCTGGATATCCCGGTACAGCCGCGCCTGTTGGAACGCAAGAAGGAAACCCAGGCGCAGTCGGCACTGCCGGTAGGTGCGCGCGCCCGCAACGTGCGCTCGGCCTTCGCCCTGCCCTTTGCCGCTATGGACCAGGTGCGCGGATTGCACGTGGGCATCGTCGATGACGTCATGACCACCGGGGCTACCTTGAATGAAGTGGCGATCGTGCTCAAGCGGCACGGCGCCCGGCGCGTGACCAATCTGGTCTTTGCGCGCACCCTGCCGGTCTGAATCCGGCCCTCTTTTTTAGCAGGAGAAGTTTTTTGTTCCACGTCGTCCTGGTCGAGCCGGAGATCCCTCCCAATACCGGCAACATCATCCGCCTGTGCGCCAATACCGGTGCGCAACTGCATCTGGTGGAGCCGCTCGGCTTCCCGCTCGACGATGCCAAGATGCGGCGCGCCGGGCTGGATTATCACGAATACGCCAACATGCAGGTCCACAAGGACTGGGACCAGTTCCTGGCCCATCGCCGTCAGGACCCGCAGTTCGATGAGACACGCATGTTCGCCATGACCACGCATGGCTCCACACCCTTTGCCGGGCTGGCCTTCCGGCCGGGCGACACCTTCGTGTTCGGCTCGGAAACGCGCGGGCTGGCACCAGAGCGGCGTGAATCCTTCCCGAGCGCACAGCGCATCCGCCTGCCGATGCGGCCGGGCAATCGCAGCATCAACCTGTCCAATACGGTGGCGGTGGTGGTGTATGAAGCCTGGCGGCAGAATGGCTATGACGGTGGCAGCTGACGATCCGCTGCGCCCATGAAAAAACGGCTCCCGGGGGAGCCGTTTTCGTTGGCAGGACCGATCAACCCAGCAGCAGGGCGTCGTCCGAGAGCTTCTCCCCGCGCGTCTGCTCGAACATCTTGAGCAGGTCCGGCACGTCCAGCCCGGCGCGTTCGGGGCCGGAGACATCCAGCACCACGCGGCCCTGGTGCAGCATCACGGTGCGGTCGCCGTAGTCCAGCGCCTGGCGCATGCTGTGGGTCACCATCATGGTGGTCAGCTTGGCCTCGGAGACGATCTTGGCCGTCAGTTCCAGCACGAAAGCCGCCGTCTTCGGGTCCAGCGCGGCCGTGTGCTCATCCAGCAGCAAGATGCGCGAAGGCTGCAGCGAGGCCATCAACAGGCTCACCGCCTGACGCTGGCCGCCCGAGAGCAGGCCGATACGGTCGGTGAGGCGATTCTCCAGCCCCAGGTTGAGGATGGCCAGCTTCTCGCGGAACAGCTCGCGCATCTTGCCGCGAATGGCGAAGTTGAAACCGCGACGACGGCCACGCGCCATCGCCAGCGCCATGTTCTCCTCGATGGTCAGCGCCTCGCAGGTACCGGCCATCGGATCCTGGAACACGCGCGCCACCATGCCGGCGCGGTCCCACGCCTGCTTGCGGGTGACGTCGGTACCGTCGATCTCGATCTTGCCGGTATCGACCAGCAGGTCACCGGAGATCGCATTGAGGAAGGTGGACTTGCCCGCACCATTGGAGCCGATCACGGCCACGAACTGGCCGGTCGGAATCTCCAGCGAGAGGCCGCGCAGGGCCGGGTTCTCGATGGGGGTGCCGGGATTGAAGGTGATCTTGAGATCGGTGGCTCTCAACATGTCAGGCTCCCTTTCTCAGCAGTTTCAACTTGCGCTTGCCCATGGGCAGCACCAGCGCCAGCATCACCAGCACGGCCGTCACCAGATTCAGATCCTGCGCCTGCAGGCCGATGAAGTCGCTGTTGAGCGCCAGCGCGATGAAGAAGCGATACAGGATCGCGCCCAGGATCACCGCCAGCGTGGTCCACACCAGGCGGCGCGCCGGCAGGATGTTCTCGCCGATGATCACGGCCGCCAGGCCGATGACGATGGTACCGATGCCCATGGAGATGTCGGAGCCGCCCTGGGTCTGTGCAAACAGGGCACCGGCCAGTGCCACCAGCGCATTGGCCAGGGCCATGCCGGCCAGCGTGGCGCGGCCGGTGGCGATGCCCTGGGCGCGCGCCATGCGGGCATTGGCGCCGGTGGCGCGCATGGCCAGGCCGATCTCGGAAGAGAAGAACCAGTCCAGCAGCAGCTTGGCAGCGGTCACCACCACCAGCAGGATCAGCGGACGGCCGACGTAATCGGGAATCCAGTCCGGCTGCAGGATGGTGAAGATGGTCGGCTCCGAAATGAGCGGCACGTTGGGCTTGCCCATCACACGCAGGTTGATCGAGTACAACGCGATCATCATCAGGATACTGGCCAGCAGGTCCATGATCTTCAGCCGTACGTTGAGCCAGGCAGTGATGAAACCGGCCAGCGCCCCGGCCAGCAGGGCCGCGAAGGTGGCGAGGAAGGGATTGTAGCCCGCCGCGATCATGGTGGCGGCCACCGCGCCGCCCAGCGGGAAGCTGCCGTCGACGGTCAGGTCAGGGAACACCAGGATGCGGAAGGAGATCAGCACGCCAAGGGCCACCAGACTGAAGATCAGGCCGATCTCCAGCGCGCCCAGGAGGGTATACAGCGACATAAAAAGGACTTTCTAAAAAAAACACATTCGGCAAGGCGCGGTACGCCAATGCCGAATGTCTTCTGCGTGACGCCGACGCTGCACGGGTGGTGCGGCGCCGGCGGTGCATGGCCGACGGATCAGACTGCGGTCATGCTTAGTTGAGCACCTTGGTGGCCGACTTCAGGAACTCCGGCGACAGGGTAACGCCTTGCTTTTGCGCTGCCGAGGTATTGACGTACAGCTCCAGGTTCTTGACCGGCGACGAGGCGATCTCGCCAGCCTTCTCGCCCTTCAGGATACGCGCCACGACCTTGCCGGTCTGGCGGCCCATGTCGTAGAAATTCACACCCAGGGCGGCCACTGCACCGCGCTTGACGCTGCCGGTGTCGGAGGCGATCAGCGGGATCCTGGCATCGTTGCAGACCTTGGCCAGCGACTCGAAGACCGAGACCACGTTGTTGTCGGTGGTGGTGTACATCACGTCGATCTTGCCGATCAGGCTCTTGGCGGCCGGGGCCACGTCCACCGAACGGGGCGCGGCGGCTTCCACCAGGGTCAGGCCGGCTTTCTGCAGCTCGCCCTTGAGGTTGTTCAGGGCCGACACGGAATTGGCTTCGCCCGGATTGTAAACCACGCCCACGCGCTTGGCCTCGGGCACGACGCGCTTGATGATCTCGACCTGCTTGACGGGATCCAGCATGTGCGACAGGCCGGTCACGTTGGTGCCGGAGGGCTTCCAGTCCTTGACCAGCTGCGCGGCCATAGGATCGGCGATGGCCGAATAGACGATGGGGATGGTCTTGGTGGCGGCCACCATCGGCTGCGCCGAGGGGGTGCCGATGGCGACGATCACATCCGGATTGTCACCCACGAACTTCTTGGCGATCTGGCCGGCGGTACCGGCATTGGCCTGGGCGCTCTGGAAATCCCACTTCAAATTCTTGCCGGGCTCGAAGCCTTCGGCGATCAGTTCGTCCTTGGTGCCGTCACGCACGGCGTCCAGGGCCGGGTGTTCGACGAAGGAAGTGATGGCCACCACCTTCTCGGCGGCCAGGGCGGATGCGCAGATGGCGCTCAGGGCGAGCGCGCCGGCGACGGCGCGCAATGACTTCGATACTGCAAACATGGTCTCTCCTCTTTCATGGTGGTCAGGCCTCGGCGGTCCTCTCGACCGGGCCCGTTATGCGTATGGGGACATCTTGCTGCGGCGTTGCGGCCAGATACGGAAGATCCCGCATGGCAGCGGGATCTTCAGGCGATACCTTGTTTATTGCTTGATGACGGTCTTGGCCGAGCTCACCAGTTCCGGCGACAGGGTCACGCCCTGCTTCTGGGCGGCGGCGGTGTTGACGAACAGTTCCAGCTTGCTGCTGGTGGCCGAGGCGATGTCGCCCGGCTTTTCACCCTTGAGGATGCGGCCGACGACCTTGCCGGTCTGGCGGCCCAGGTCGTAGTAGTTCACGCCCAGGGCAGCGATGGCACCACGCTTGACGCTATCGGTGTCGGAGGCCACCAGCGGGATCTTGGCGTCGTTGCCGACCTTGACCAGCGCTTCATAGGCCGAGACCACGTTGTTGTCGGTGTTGGTGTAGATCACATCGACCTTGCCGATCAGGCTCTTGGCAGCCGAACCGACGTCCACCGAACGGGGCGCAGCGGCTTCCACCAGGGTCATGTTGGACTTGGCCAGCAGTTCCTTCAAGGCCTTGACCACCACGGCGGAGTTGGCTTCGCCCGGGTTGTAGACCATGCCCACGCGCTTGGCATTGGGCACCACACGCTTGATCAGGTCGACCTGCTTGTCCAGTTCCAGCAGGTCGGACACGCCGGTGACGTTGGTGCCGGAGGCTTTCCAGTCCTTCACCAGTTGCGCGGCGACCGGATCGGTCACGCCGGAATAGATCACCGGGATACTCTTGGTGGCCGCCACCACGGCCTGGGCCGAAGGAGTGGCGATGGCCACGATGGCGTCAGGCTGGTCACCGACGAACTTGCGGGCGATCTGGGCGGCGGTGCCGGTGTTGCCCTGGGCGCTCTGGTATTCCCACTTCAGGTTCTTGCCGGCTTCAAAGCCTTCTTCCTTCAACTCGTCCTTCACGCCGTCACGGATGGCGTCCAGGGCCGGGTGCTCGACGATGGCGGTCACCGCGACCGACTTGTCGGCAGCCATGGCCGGGGCCGCACAGACGGCAGCCAGGGACAGGGCGGCAACCATGGCGCGCAGTGCCAGCTTGGGGTGGTAGGACATGCAGTCTCCCTTGCAAAAATGTGAATGAAATACCCGAAATCCTGAAAAGACGCTAAGTCTAGCCTAGCGCATGTGAACAATCAATTTGCATGAGGACGCGCCCGGCCGCCGCCATGGCAGGCCAGACGGGGCACTCGCATTGGTGAACGCGCCCTGATCGGCATCAAGCCTGGCGCAGGGCAAACGCAGGGCCGGTTGCTATAATCTGGCCCCATGTCTTCCCGCCTGCGCCCCTCTTCCACGCGACCTGCACTGCGCCGCCCCTGGCTGCGGGCGCAGGTGTGGACCAGCCTGATGCTGGTGCTGGCGATGGTGGCCGCGCCCTGGTGGCAGCAGGCCGCCGCGCGCACCCTGCGGGACATTCCCGCCATGGCCATCTGCAGCGTGGGCGGCGGCACGCCCGCCAATGCCCCGGCGCATTTGGCGGCCAGCTACTGCACGCTGTGCTGCGGCAGCCATGCGGCTTCGCCGGCGCCGGCGTCTTCCTTCTTCGATACCACCGTCTTGCCTGGCATCAGCTATCCGCTGGTGCGCGCCGAGACACCCCTGCGCTCGGCCAGCCTGGCGCCGGGATCGCCCCAGGCCCGCGCACCCCCTGCCTGAACAGCGCCGTCCCTGGCGCCTTTGCGCCGACCACTGCGGGCCGCACGCCCGCATTCCAGACATGAACAAGACAACCAGGAATCCTATCTATGAAGCATTTTGTCAAAATCCCGGCCGCCCTGACCATGGCTTGCGCCCTGCTTTGCGCCGCCCCGCTGTCGCAGGCCCATGAATACAAGCTGGGCCAGCTGGAAATCGGCCATCCTTATGCCCGCGCGACCGTGCCCGGCCAGCCGGCCGCAGGTGCCTACATCAGCATCGAGAACAAGGGCAGCACGCCGGATCGCCTGATCGCCGTGTCTTCGCCGGTGGCCAAGTCGGGGGAAATCCACACCATGGCCATGGAAGGCAATGTCATGAAGATGCGCGAAGTCAGTGGCGGACTGGAAGTCAAACCCGGCCAGAAGATCGCCATGCAGCCGGGCAATGGCTACCACATCATGCTGATGGGCCTGTCCAAGCCGCTGCAGGCGGGTGACAAGGTGCCGGCCACGCTGAGCTTCGAGAAGGCGGGCAAGGTCGAGGTGACCTTCAACGTCGAGGACCGCAATGCACCAGCAGCGGGCATGGATGACATGAAGGACATGAAGGGTCACATGCACCACTGACCCATTCAGCAACCTGAAACGACAAGGCCGGCAGCGAGCGATGCTCCTGCCGGCCTTGTCGTTTTGGAGCGTGCGGCGATCAGCCGGCCAGCTTGCGCACCTTGGCCAGCAGCTTGGTGGTGGAGCGGTCATGCTCGAAGGCAATGGCCAGCACCTGTCCGCCATAGGCTGCCACGGCCTGGCCCTCGGGGATGGCGTGCATGTCGTAGTCGCCGCCCTTGACGTAGATCTCCGGACGCGCCTGCTGCACGGCCTCCAGCGCCGTGTCTTCATCGAAGGGGACCACCAGCGAGACCGATTCCAGGGCCGCCAGCACCGCCATGCGGTCTTCGCAGGTGTTGATGGGCCGGTCATCACCCTTGCCCAGGCGCTTGACCGACGCATCGGTATTGACCGCCACCACCAGCGAGGCGCCCTGGGCGCGGGCCTGCGCCAGATAGGTCACGTGGCCGCGATGCAGGATGTCGAAGACGCCATTGGTCATCACCACCGGCTTGGGCAATTGGGCCACGCGCTGCTGGAGTTCGTCGCGGGTGCAGAGTTTGGATTCGAAGTCGGCCATCTTGAGGGAATCGTTGCAGGATGAAAAAAGCCGCAACCAACGCGGTTGCGGCTTTGCGATTGTACTGCCTGTGAAGGATTTTTCCCGATCAGGCTGCGGCCGCGCCGGCCGGCATGAGGCGCTGGGTCACTTCCTTGCGGTAGCGGTTCAGCTCCTGGACGTTGCTGAAGGTGCGTTCAAACAGCAGCGACATGTTGTGCAGGATGCGGTCGACGACCTTCTTTTCCCATTCGCCGTCGAACTTGATCTGGCTGTCCAGCCAGCGTTCCAGCCATTCCGGATCGGGCAGGCGGCTTTGCACGGTGTCGTTGGGGAACAGCGCCTGGTTCACGTGCAGGTTGGTCGGGTGCAGGGGCTTTTCGGTGCGGCGCGCCGAAGCCATCAACACGCCGATCTTGGCGAAAGCGGCACGGGCCTTGTCGCCCACTTCGTTCAAGGCCTTCTTCATGTAGCGCAGGTAGGCGCCGCCGTGGCGGGCTTCATCCTGGCTGATGATCTTGTAGATCTGCTTGATGACCGGCTCGGTGTGCCAGTCGGCGGCACAGCGGTACCAGTGGTTCAGGCGGATCTCGCCGCAGAAGTGCAGCATCAGGGTTTCCAGCGGCGGGGCGGGATCGAACTCGAAGCGCACGTTGTGCAGTTCTTCTTCGGTCGGACACAGGTCCGGGCGGAAGCGGCGCAGGTATTCCATCAGCACCAGCGAGTGCTTCTGTTCCTCGAAGAACCATACCGACATGAATGCCGAAAAATCGCTGTCCCCGCGGTTGTCGCGCAGGAACATCTCGGTGGCGGGCAGGGCCGACCATTCCGTGATGGCGTTCATGCGGATGGTCTGCGCCTGTTCGTCGGTGAGCAAGGAAGCGTCGAACTTGTCCCAAGGAATATCCTTATCCATATTCCAACGGACCTGCTCTAGCGATTTGAACAATTCTGGGTACAGCATCTCTGTGTGTGCCTATATGCGTTAAGTGTTTGATTTTAACAAGATTTTCCTGCCCCATCCTAAAACGCTCAGGTTTCAGCAATATGACAGAGGCCCCTGCGCATTCGCGCCCGGGGCCAGGCTCTGCCTTGGCGAGGATCAGGGGGAAGTTGGCTTGCGGGAGGCTGGCTTCTTGTTTTGCCCGGATTGTACAACAGCCGTCCTGACCGGCGCGCTCGTATTTTCCGCACGCTTGGGCGCTTTCCTGGGCGCTGGCTTGGCCGCCGCCGGCCCGGCTCCCTTGGCCGGCCTGGAAGCCGCAGCCGGCTTGGCTTTCGGGCCGGCCTTGGGCTTCGGGGCGACTGTCTTATTTTCGCTACGTTTGGGCGCCTTGGCAGGCTTGGGGGCCTTGGCCGCCTTGGGCGGCTTGGCGGGCTTGAGCAGCGGTTCCTGCTCGGGCAGACTGCCGGCCAGGGCATTGCCCACAGCGTGCTTGAACTGCTCCTGCAAGACGTTCCACCAGGCGTTGGGGTTGGCGATGGCCGATTGCAGATCGGGGGCCGGCGGCGCTGCGCTCGCTTCTTCAGCGCCGGGTTCGGGTCCGGATTCGGCATGCGGTGAAGAAGCTTGCTCCTCTGCAACATCAGGCGTATCAGCCGCACCGGCGTGCGGCTCGCCCTCTTCTTCGCCCGTCTCCTCCGGCTTGCCGCCTGCACCCGGCCACATCGGGAAGCCGAAGGGGAAGGCCGGCGCCGGGCGGTCTTTCTCATCGGCCTGCGATGCCGCATCAGGGGCGCCGCGCGAGGCCATGATCTCGCTCATGGCCTGCAGCGTGGAGAGGGTGGCGCTCTGCACTTCCAGCGTCTGGATGGTGGCCTTCAACATGTTCAGGTTCAGCTCCAGCCAGGAAGCCACGGTCTTCAGGTCAGCGATCTTCTTGTTGATGTCCTCCACCGACAGCGAGGGCGTGGCCATGGCGGGGGCGCCCATGCTGCTCCACATCTTCTTCATGAAATCGATGGTATCGGCTACCGAGCCTGCACCCGGCATCTGGTCATGATTCAGCATTGATCGCTCCTGTTGTTGTGGTGTGGCTGTCAGCGAGGCGGGCGCTGCATCCGGCAAGTGCTCGGCAGTGCGGTCTGCCCGGCCGGGATGAAGCGCTCGGTGCGGAATCCGAAGCCGCTGCCCTCATTGTCGAAACGGATGCCGCCGCTGTCGGCGCGCTGCATCTGCATCAGGTAGAGCGGCTGGATCAGCTGGTGATCCTCGGCCCGCATGCTCGCCTCGTGGAAGGCGTTCTGATAATGCGCGCCTTCCAGGGCATATGCAACCGCCTTGGGATCGGTACTCTTCGCTTTTTCGATGGCCTTGACCAGCATGTCGATCATCACCTGCATGCGCAGGTAGAGGTAATCATCCTTGGGCTGGGGGTAGCGCTTGCGGAATTGCTGATAGTAGTCATCGCTGGGCGAACCGGGATTACCACCCGCATTGGGATGCCACTCGGCCACCGCACGCACCACGCCCACACCCGCATCACCGATGGCCGCAGGCGCGCCCAGGCTATTTGCGTAGAAGGTATAGAACTTGGCCTTGAAACCGGCATCGCGCGCAGCCTTCACCAACAGTGTCAGGTCATTGCCCCAGTTGCCGGTGATGACGGCATCGGCTCCGGCGCTACGCATCTTGGCGATGTAGGGTGCGAAATCCTTGATCTTGCCGATGGGATGCAGCTCATCACCGACGATGGCGATGTCGGGCCGCTTGGCCGCCAGCTGCTCGCGCGCCGCCTTGGCCACCTGGCGGCCGAAGCTGTAGTCCTGGCCGATCAGGTAGACCTTCTTGGTCGCGGGATCAGCCTTGATGGCTTCGGTCAGGGCCTGCATGCGCATGTCGGCGCTGGCATCGAAACGGAAGTGCCAGAAGCTGCATTTCTCATTGGTCAGCGCGGGATCGACCGCCGAGTAATTGAGGAACAACACGCGATGATCCGGTTCGCGCTGGTTGTGCTTGTTGACCGCATCGATGAGCGCAGCGGCCACGGCTGAACTGTTGCCTTCGATCAGGAAGGGGATGCGCTCGTCGGTGAGCTGGCGAAACTGCACCAGCGAGTCTTCCACGCCCAGCTTGTTGTCGAAGGTGGAGAGCTGCAACAGGTGCTTGCCATCGGGCAGGCTCACGCCGCCACGCGCATTGACGCGCTCGATGGCATAGCTGATGTTGCGCACCACCGCTTCACCGGCATTGGCGAAGGGACCGGAGAGGCCATCGATCATGCCGATGCGCACGGGTGGCAAGGGAGCAGCGGAGGTGGAGGCGGAGGTGGAGAAGGCGGCCAGCGCCATCAGGGCGGCCGACAACATGCGCAAAGGCAGGCGGGAAGACAGGGACAGGTTCATCGATCTGCAAAGGGCAACGGCAAAAAGCGCATTGTACTTGTTTGAATTGGCCTTCCGTTGGCGCGCGCGGGCACGACGGCCCGCACCTGATCCGATACACTGGCGGGCATGAGCGAAGTTTCCCGTCCCACCCGGCGCTGGCCGCGCCTGCTGATCCTGATTGCATTGAGCCTGACGCTGCACGCCCTGCTGGTGGACTGGGGCCGCCGTCACATCATCGTGCCGGGCCAGAGCGATGCGCCGGCGCCCACCCTCACGGTCGAACTGCATCCGGTGCCACCGCCCGAGCAGCCGGTCGCGCTGCCGATGCAGCCCAAGCCGGCCCGACCGGCGATCTCCCGCAGCCATCCCGCCCCGGCACCCCGACGTGCGCGCGCGCCCGAGCCCTCGATCGAACCACCCGACGAACCGATCCGCGAAACCGTCGAGCGCATCACCACGCCTGCACCTGAAGCGCCGCAAGCGGTCGCCCCCGCCGCGCCCGCCAGTGGCAGCGGCCAGGCTGCACAGGGAAATGGCGAAGGGACAGGCAGCGCCTCCGGCACCGGCAGCAGCGAGGGCCAGGAGGCGGCACCGGGCAAGCAATACCAGACCAGCGCCCCGCCCAGCGTCTTGCTGGAATACGACGTCACCGGCACCAAGGACCAGCAGCCCGCCTACGGCCGCGGCAGCATCGCCTGGACCAACGACGGCAGCCACTATCGTGTCGAGGGCAAGGCCAAGGCGCTGTTCTTTACCCTGCTCAATTTCACCAGCGTGGGCGAACTCGATGCCTGGGGCGTCTCGCCGGAGCTCTACACGGAACAGAAGGGCTTCAAGTCCGCCACCAACACCCACTTCAATCGCCAGCGCAATGAGGTCAGCTTTTCGGCCTCCACCACGCGCTACCCCCGTCACGGCGGCGAACAGGACCGCGCCAGCCTGATCTGGCAGCTGGCCGCCATCGGCCGGGGCGATGCCGCGCAATTCCAGCCCGGCACGGTGATCGACCTGTTCGTGGCCGGGGTGCGCGATGGTGAAATCTGGCGCGTGCAGGTGCTGGGGCAGGAAGCCATTAACCTGCCCGTGGGCCACGTGCAGACCTGGCACGTGGTGCGCATGCCCAAGCCCGGCTCCTATGACGATCGCGTCGATATCTGGCTGGCCCCCCAGCATGAGTGGTATCCGGTGCGGGTGCGCTATACCGACCTGCGCCCCAACGGCGACTACACCCAGCTCGACCTGACGGACCTCAAAACGCCGGGCTCATGAGGACAATTCAGGACTGCTTCTGCAAGTCCTGTCAAAATCGGAAACAATTGCGCAGCAATACGGCAGAACCCTCTTCCGGCATTTTGGTCGTATTTCGTCATATGGCTAAAACATGCCCCGCCGCCAAAGACCGATAGAGACCAACACAAAGAATCCGCCATGAAACAACTTTCATATCGCCTCCTGACCACCCTGGCTGCGCTGCCGCTGGCCGCCCTGCTGGGCAGCGCCCCCGCCCTGGCCGCCGACGGCCCGCATCCGGTGGAAAAACGTCCCTACAACCTGCCGCCCTCGGCCGAGCTGCATTACGCCATCAGCGCCAAGCAAAGCGGCCTCGACCTCAAGGGCGAAGGGCTGGTGAAGTGGACCCAGAGCAAGACCGCCTACAGCGTCAACACCGAGACCCGCGCCATGCTGCTGGGCAAGATCCTGGAAACCAGCAGCGAAGGTGCCGTCGATGCCTATGGCCTGGCCCCGGCGCGCTTCGTCGAAAAACGTCTGCGCCGCGAACCGACCACCACCACCTTCAACCGCGAACAGAACAAGATCACCTTCACCGAATCGGCAGACAGCTTCCCGCTGCAGGGGGGCGAGCAGGACCGTACCGGCATCACCTGGCAGTTCGTCGCCATTGCGCGCGCCAATGCAGCCAAGATGAAACCGGGTTCGGAATGGAAGTTCTTCGTGGCCGGTCCGCGCGATGCCGAGCAGTGGACGTTCAAGGTGATCGGCCGCGAAAAGGTCAGCACCGCCCAGGGCGAAACCGAAGCCCTGCACGTGTTCCGCAATCCGCCGCCGGACGACCAGGCGCAGAAGCTCGATATCTGGCTCGCGCCCAAGATGGAGTGGTATCCGGTGCGCCTGAAGTTCACCGATCCCAATGGCGACTATATCGAGCAGGTGCTGGATTCGGTCAAGAAAACCAACTAAGCTAGCCGCGCCGATTTTTGCGCATCCATTCCCCCCATTACGTGTCGAGCCCGTTCATGTCCGCTACTTCCGCCATCGCCCCCACCCTGAACACCCAGAGCGCCCTGGTGCTCTTCTCCGGCGGCCAGGATTCCACCACCTGTCTGGCCTGGGCGCTGTCGCGCTACCAGCGCGTGGAAACCATCGGCTTCGACTACGGCCAGCGCCATGCCATCGAACTGGAAGTGCGCCCGGCGCTGCTGAAAAAGATGAGAGCCTTCTCGCCCGAATGGCAGGCCCGCCTGGGCGAGGACCACATGATCGACCTCTCGCTGATCGGCAAGATTTCCGACACGGCCCTGACCCGCGACGTCGATATCGCCATGCAGGACAACGGCCTGCCCAATACCTTCGTGCCCGGTCGCAATCTGCTGTTCATGACCGTGGCGGCCACGCTGGCCTATCGCCGCGGCCTGAACGTGCTGGTGGGCGGCATGTGCGAGACCGATTTCTCCGGCTATCCCGATTGCCGCGACGACACCATGAAAGCCCTGCAAGTGGCGCTGAACCTGGGCATGGCCACGCAACTGAAGGTGGAAACCCCGCTGATGTGGATCGACAAGGCCCAGACCTGGGCCCTGGCCGAGTCGCTGGGCGGTGCGCCGCTGGTGGACCTGATCCGCGCCGACACCCATACCTGCTACCTGGGCGAACGCGGCCAGTTGCATGACTGGGGTCATGGCTGCGGCAAGTGCCCGGCCTGCGAACTGCGCGCACGCGGCTACCAGCAGTACGCGGCAAGCAAAAGCGTCGGGTAATCGGGCACAATAGGCTCACCATTCCAAAGACGAGCCTCATGCCCCACACCCGCACCACCACCCTGCTGGCCCGCAGCGCCGCCGTGCTGATGGTGCTGCTGGCCGGCGCCGAGATCGGCCGTCGCATCGCCGACCTGCCCAGCCTGCCGACGCTGGTCGACCTGCAATTCGACCTGACCCCGCGCAGCCAGAGCTACAAGGTCTTCGAATCCAATCCGATTGCACGCTCCTCGCATCCGCAGCCGCTGCCCACGGCACTGCGTGCGCTGGACCTCGATGTGCCCTGGAAAGAGGGCAAGCGCCTGCCCCTGCCCGATTTCATCAAGGGCACGGCGGCGCACGCCTTCGTCGTGATCCAGGATGGCAGCGTGATCTACGAGCGCTACATCGATGGCTATGACGCCCATTCGCGCTTCACCTCGTTCTCGGTCTCCAAGTCCTTCGTCTCGGCCCTGACCGGCGTGGCACTGAAGCAGGGCAAGATCGGCTCGCTCAACGATCCCATCGGCCGCTACCTCAAGCGCGACGAGATTTCACCGGCCTATGCCAACATCACCATCGGCCAGTTGCTGGACATGCGCTCGGGCATCGACGTGGAAGAAAACTACGGCGGCTCGCTGACCTCGCCGGTGGTGCGCATGTTTGTCAGCACCGACCTGCAGCGCTTCATCGCGCGGCGCAGCGGGCTGCGCTTTGCACCCGGTTCGCGCTTCGAATACCGCAGCGTCGATACGCTGGTGCTCTCGCGCGTGCTGGCGCGCGCGACCGGCATGCGCCTCTCCGACTTCGCCCAGCAAGCCCTGTGGGAACCGCTGGGCATGGAGGAGGACGCCAGCTGGAGCGTCGACAGCCGCCAGCACGGAGTGGAGAAGGCCTTCTGTTGCCTCAACACCACCGCCCGCGACTTCGCCCGCCTGGGCTTGCTGTATCTGCATGGCGGACGCATCGGCGACCAGCAGGTCGTCAGCCCCGCGTGGGCGGCCGAGCCGCGCCGGCCGGTCAACAACGGCAATGCGCTGGACTACCGCGATGGCTGGTGGATCCCGCCGGGCAATGCGGACGACCGCGACTTTGCGGCCATCGGCGTATTCGGCCAGTACATCTACGTCAATCCGGGCACGCGCACGGTCATCGTCAAGCTCAGCGACTATGGCGTGGAACAGGACGAAGTGCTGACCATGCTGGCCATGCGCAGCATCAGCCATGCGGTGTCCGGCAAGGACTGAAAAACGCACGCCCACGCCACGGAATTCTTCGAAGAACCATAGAAAAACCGCCTGTCTCGCAACAGGCGGTTTTTCGTCGGAGGCCGCAGTCGTTGAAAATATAAACGATATAAACCGTTTATATTTTTTATATCATCAGAACAATTCGTTCTTCATCTGCGTCTTGGCCTTTTCTTCTTCCGGTGTCATCCCGCCGTGGTCGCCCATGCCCAGGTCGCGCACCATGGCGCTGGGCGGGAACTCGGCATAGTAGTACTCGCCGCCCGATTCGATCACGCCATCCGGCACCTTGCGGTCCACGTTGGGCACATCCTTGAGAACCTTGGACATGTAGCTGATCCACACCGGCAAGGCAAGGCCGCCGCCGGTTTCGCGGTCGCCCAGGCTCTTGGGCTGGTCGTAGCCGATCCAGGCAATGGCGGTGAGACCCGGTTGGTAGCCGGCGAACCAGGCATCCATGGAATCGTTGGTGGTACCGGTCTTGCCGGCCAGGTCGGTGCGCTTCAGGGACAGTGCCTTGACCGCCGTGCCATGGCGCACCACGTCGCGCAGCATGCTGTCCATGATGAAGGCATTGCGCGCATCGATGACGCGGTTGGATTCATCGTCGGCGGTGGCCGGCTTGGCCTGCGAGAGGACTTCGCCGTTGCTGTCGGTGACCTTGGTGATCAGGTAGGGATTGATCTTGTAGCCGCCGTTGGCGAACACCGAATACGCGCCCACCATCTGCAAGGGCGTCACGTTGCCCGCACCCAGCGCCAGGGTCAGGTAGGGTGGGTTCTTGTCGGCATCGAAACCGAAACGGGTGATGTATTCCTGCGCATACTTCACGCCCACGCGCTCGAGGATGCGGATGGAGACCAGGTTGATCGACTTCTGCAAGGCGCGGCGCATCGAGATCGGGCCTTCGAACTTGCCGCCATAGTTCTTGGGTTGCCACACCTGGCCACCGGTCTGGGTGAAGGTCAGCGGCGCATCATTGATGATGGTGGCCGGCGACAAACCCTTTTCCAGCGAGGACGAATAGATGAAGGGCTTGAAGGACGAACCCGGCTGGCGCCAGGCCTGGGTGACGTGGTTGAACTTGTTGCGGTTGAAGTCGAAACCGCCCACCAGCGACCGGATCGCGCCATCCTGCGAATTGACCGAGACGAAGGCCGATTCTACTTCCGGCATCTGCGTGATGATCCAGCTGTTGCCATCCTGGAACACGCGGATGATGGCACCACGGCGGATCTTCTTCTGCGGCGGGGCCTTGTCCGAGAGCAGGTTGGCGCCAAAGCCCAGGCCGGCGCCGGAAATGCTGATCTCTTCGCCGGTGGCCAGCATGGCGGTGATTTCCTTGGGCTTGGCCTCCAGCACGACGGCGGCCACCATGTCGTCGCTGTCGGGATGGTCGGCCAGTTCCACTTCGACCGCATCTTCCACGACTTCCTTGGAGGCGTTCTCCGGCAGGTCCATGTAGCCTTCCGGACCGCGATAGCCGTGGCGGCGCTCGTAATCGATGATGCCGCGCCGCAGGGCGATGTAGGCAGCATCCTGGTCGGTCTTGGTGATGGTGGTGAAGACGTTCAGGCCGCGCGTGTAGGTCTCGTCCTTGTACTGCGCATAGACCAGCTGGCGCGCCATTTCAGCCACGTATTCAGCGTGCATGCCGAAGGCCGAGCTGTCGCCCTTGACGCGCAGTTCCTCATCCTTGGCTTCCTGATACTGGGCATCGGTGATGTAGCCCAGCTGCCGCATGCGCAGCAGGATGTACTGCTGGCGTGCATGCGCGCGCTTGGGATTGACCACCGGGTTGTAGGCCGAGGGCGCCTTGGGCAGGCCGGCCAGCATCGCGGCTTCGGCGATGGTGATGTCCTTGAGCTGCTTGCCGAAATAGATCTGGGCGGCCGAGGCGAAGCCGTAGGCGCGCTGGCCCAGATAGATCTGGTTCATGTAGACCTCGAGGATCTGGTCCTTGGTGAGGTTGTTCTCGATCTTCCAGGCCAGCGGGATCTCATAGAAGAACTTGCGCACCGCCTTCTGCAGGAAGGTCGGCTCGTTGCTGGTCAGGAAGAAGTTGCGCGCCACCTGCTGCGTGATGGTGGAGGCACCGCCGCCGCCGCCGGAGAGGTTGGAGAAGGTGGCGCGGGCGATGCCCTGGTAGTCGACGCCGCCGTGTTCATAGAAACGGTCATCCTCGATGGCCAGCACGGCCTTCTTCATGATGTCCGGGATGTCCTTGAAGTGGACCAGGTTGCGGCGTTCCTCGCCGAATTCACCGATCAGCACACCATCGGCCGAGAAGATGCGCAGCGGAATCTTGGGGCGATAGTCAGTCAGCGTATCGAGATCGGGCAGCTTGGGATAGGTCAGGGCGACGATGAAGGTCACGCCCAGCAGCACCATCACCACCAGGCCCAGCACGGTACCGAACAAGCCCAGGAGGATGCGCAGCGACCAGTGCATGCGCTTGCGGGGCGCCTTTTCTGCGGGGGCCTCGGCCGATGCCGGTTTGCGTTGATCGCCGCCGTTGGAAGATGAAGACATTCGAATTAAGCGTTAAAGCAGGCCGAAGCTGCAGGCCAGAGCCGGGTGGAAGAAACAAGCCCGCATTATAGCGGCTCGCCCTGAGGCGTCGCGCGGCCAGGTGTTGCAAATAGACCAAAGGACAATGGGCCGGTTCCGGGGAGAAGACAGGAGGTGCGGCATCGGCTACACATCGCGGCGGGAATTGCTGCGAATTTGCAGGCATTCCTCAAGTTTCCTCTATTCCCGCCTCGCCGCGCCGGCCGGACAATCCGAAGCTTCCTTTTGCAAGAGAACTGCATATGGCTGGCTTCCCCCTTTTCTTTGGCCCCGGCACCACGCGCCTGTGCGCAGGGCTGGATATCGCCCCCGACCGCGTGCGCCTGGCGCTGTTGCGCCGCACCGGCCAGCGCGCGCAACTGCTGTGGGTGACCCAGCGGCTCACGGGCGGGGTGATCTGCCAGGACGGGCAGATCACCGATTTCGACGCGCTGGTCCTGATCTGCCGGTCCCTGCTGGAGCAACCCGGCTGCGAGCGTGCCACCGTGGCGCTGGCCGTTCCTGCCCGCTGCCTCATCGGCCAGCGTCTGGTACTACCGGCCGGAGCTCATCCGGTGCAGCGCCTGCAGCAGGTGCACAGCGAGATGGCCGCCCACGGCATCAGCACCGATGACCATGCACTGGATTACCGCGAACTCGGCCCGCAGCCGGGTTCTCCGCTGGACCAGCAGGTGCTGGCCGTGGCGGCCTCACGGCTGGCCATCGAAGACCGCCTTTCTCTGGCCGCGGCCATCGGTCGTCCGCTGGCCACGCTGGCGCCGGAAGACCTCTGCCTGGCGGCCTGGCTGCGCGAAGACGGGCGGGCCGACCAGAACGCCGTGCTGCGGCTGGACCGTAGCGGCCGGTGGCTGCTGCATGGCGAAGGCCCCAGCCATGCCATGCCGCCCGTGGCCGCCAGCACGGCCCACCTGGCCTTGCTGGCCCAGGCCGCGCCGCTGCTCAAGCCACTGCCGCGCCGGCTGCTGCTCAGCGGCGACCATCCTGCACTGGCAGCGCTTGCGCGTGCCTTCACCAAATACGCGGGACTGGAAGCGCGCGTGGCCACGCCCCCCTCCTCGCTGATACTGGCACCGCAGATCGCCGCGCAGATGCCCGCCGATTATCACCTTGCACTGGCACTGGCCTGGGAGGGACTGGCATGAGATGCGGCATGGATTTTTCACGCTCGCCGGCGCAGCGGAGGCGCTCACGTGAACAGGATTTCTATCGCATGCTCGCCTGCGCCCTGCTGCTGGGCGTCACGCTGGCGGCTTTGCCGGGCGTGCGCATCGTCTTGCACACGGCGTCCCTGCAGGAGGCCAATGACCTGCTGACAGGAGAATTGCAAGCCTTGGCACCGCAGGCAAAGCAAGCTTCCGTCTTGCGCAGCCGGATTGCCGCGCTGGAAAAGCAGCTCGGCAGCCACCAGCAGCTCGGCCGGCGCCGTCACCAGGCCGGACTGCTGCTGCGGGCAGCGGCACAAGCCGCACAGGCGAGCCGCAGCAGCATCCGCCTGCAGCGCATCCTGCTGCAAGGCGACCGCGGTGAATTGCGGGGCCAGGCCGCCAGCGCCGAGGAAGTCCGCGATTTTGCGGCCGCCCTCGCCGCCGCCGGACTGGAGGGGAGCACCCTGCATGACCTGCAGGCCGAAGACGGTGCCTACGCCTTCACCCTGGCCATCCCTCTGGTCCCGTCGCTTCCTGCATCCGGGGGAGCCGCACCGTGAGCCAGAACCGCTGGTCCACCCATCCCGCCCACTGGCCGCTGGCTGCACGCCTGGTGCTGTGGATGCTGGTCATGCTGCTGGTGGCGGCCAGCGGCGTGCTGATGGCCGTGACCGAACTGGACGACCGCCGGCAGGCAGCGCGCCAGCGTCAGCAGGACCTGCGTCTGCAGTACCAGGCGGCGCTGATGCAAATTGGGCAGCAGCCGGCCCTGCAATCCCGCGAACGCACGCTGACCATACAACTGGCCGGGCAGCAGCCGCAGATCTGGCCAGCCGACCAGGCACAGCCGGACCTGCTGCAAGCCAAGCTGGCCCGCCGCGCCGGTGAATGCGGGCTGACGCTGGAATCCTTCAAGCCCTTGAGCGGCAAGCTGACTGCCACCATTGTGCTGCGCGGCAGCCATGCCGGCCTGCTGCGCTTCGTCGAACTGGTAAGCAGTCAGCCTCTGCCGGTGCTGTTCGAACGGCTCGACATCAGCGTGACGGACCAAGGCGGCCAGGCAGTGCTGCAGATGAATGCCACCGTCAGCGCTCCCCTGGCCCTCCCCCTCTCGTCCACGGAGTCGAAGGAGTCCGCACCATGAGCCTGCTCTGGCTGGCATTGCTGCCGCTGTTGCTGGCGGGCGTTGTGTATGGCGCCGTGCTGGCCGTTGACCATCCCGATGAAGTGAAAGCCACCCAAGCGTGGCGCGAGCAAACACAACAATCGGCGGCAGCTCGGGCCGCCCCGGCCGTGCTTCCCGCACCGTCCACTGATGAGACGGACAACCGCGACCACGCTGAATTGCCCGATCCCTTCCGGCTCAGTGAATTCGCACCTGCCATCCCGTCCAGGCGCGCCGCCCCTCGCGTTCGTGAGCACGACGACGACGATGAAGGCGGCCCAGCCCAGGTCGCCGTGCCCGCCGTTGCCGTCTCAGCACCCGCCCCCACCCTACGCCTGCTGGGCACGCTGCGCCGCGACCAGGAGTGGATCGCCATCGCCGAACTGAAAGGCGCAACCCGGCAATTGCAGGCCGGAGATGCGCTGCCTGACGGACTAGGCCGCGTGCTGGCGGTACGCGAAGAGGCCATCGACATCGGTCATGATGGCCAACCACAGACCATCGCCATGACCACCCTGCCGACGCCGAGCCCCATGACACTCGCGCCTTCACGCCCGCCTGCTCGCAATGGCCGGGGTCCCCGGCGCCGCCTGATTCGTCCCGGAGTCACACCATGAAGAGGATCCTGCTCCTGCTCATCCTGCTGCTGAGCCAGGCCGCCACCGCCGGCAACCGCCTGCTGGCCATCCACATCCACCCGGGCAGCGACGGCGCTACGCTGGAACTGCGCCTGCAAGATCCGCTGGAGCCGGCCCAGGTCGAGGCTTTCCAGCTGATCGATCCGCCCCAGCTGGTGCTCGATCTGCCTCAGACCAGCGCCGCTGAAACGCTCGCCCGCACCATGGCCGGCAGCGGCCTGGTCAAGCGCATCCAGCTCGCGGCAGACGATGAACGCCTGCGCCTGCAGGTCTCCCTCAAGCAGCCCTTCACGCATCGCCTGCGCGCCGGGGAAGATCGCCTGATGGTAGAACTGGCACTGCGCCCCGCGCCCGATCCGGCAGCACTGCAATCGATTGACCTGCGCCGTGGCACGCTGGGTGAGGCGCGCCTGAGCGTGGAAATGGGCAGCAGCGAGCACACCGTCCAAGTACGCCAGCTCGGTGGCCGGCTGATTGCCGACATCGCCGGGGCCACCGTGCCACTGGCGCTGCGGCGGCAAGTGCAAACCGGGCAACTGGGCACGCCGGTCACGCAATACACCGCACTTTCCCATCAGGATGGCGCACGCCTGGTGCTGGAAATGCAGGGCCCATGGCGCTACCAGGCTTACCAGACCCGGCAGCGGCTGATGATCGACGTATTGCCTGTCAGTGCAGGCAGCGCGACAGCGGGCTTGCCGGAAGGCAAGAGCTACGGCGGTCAGCGGCTGTCGCTGAATTTCCAGAACATCGACGTGCGCACCGCCCTGCAGGTGCTGGCCGAGCACAGCGGCGTGAACATCGTGGCCAGTGATACGGTGTCGGGCCAGTTGAGCCTGCGCCTGAAGGACCTGCCCTGGGACCAGATACTGGACCTGATCCTGCAGGCCAGGGGCCTGGAAATGCGTCGCCATGGCGAGGTGCTGTGGATCGCGCCGCGCGACGAGATGCTGGCGCGCGAACGGCTGGAGCTGGAACAGAAAGCCATGATCGCCGATCTGGAACCGCTGCACGCCGAGAGCTTCCAGCTCAATTACCAGCGCGCAGACACCTTGCGCAAGGCGCTGGGCATCGGCGAAGACGGCAGCACCCAGGCCAATCGCCGCAATGCCCTGCTCTCGCGCCGGGGCAGCGCCCTGATCGACAGCCACACCAACCAGTTGCTGGTCACCGATACCCTCGCCGTGCTGGCCAATGTACGCAAGCTGATCGAGCGCATCGACGTGGCCTCGCGCCAGGTCCTGATCGAAGCCCGTATCGTCGAGGCCGATGACAGTTTCTCGCGCAACCTGGGCGTCAAGCTGGGGTTGGCGGCCACCACACGCGGGGCCGCCGTGGGCAATGGCTATGCCGCCATCGGCGAGCAGAGCGGACAGACACCGGCCACGCCCGATCTCTACCTGCGCGAACCGGCTCTGAACCTGCGCGCCGAGCCTCTCAGCGGCGCGGTGCCCGGCAGCTTCGCCTTCACCCTCTTCAATGCGGCGGCCCAGCGCTTCCTCAATGTAGAACTGTCGGCGCTGGAAGCCGACGGACGCGGCAAGATCGTCTCCAGTCCGCGCCTGATCACGGCCGACCAGCAGGCCGCGCTGATCGAGCAGGGTGAAGAAATTCCCTACCAGCAATCCGCTGGCAATGGCAGCACCGCCACCGCCTTCAAGAAAGCCAACCTGAAGCTGGAAGTCACGCCCCAGATCACCCCGGACGGCAACGTGATCCTCGACGTGGACGTCAACAAGGACAGTCGGGGCAACATCACGCCCGGCGGGCTGGCCATCAACACCAAGCACATCAAGACCAAGGTCCAGGTCGAGGACGGCGGCACCGTGGTCATCGGCGGCATCTATACCCAGACCGACAACGACCATGAGACCCGGGTGCCGCTGCTGGGTGAAATCCCGGTACTGGGCGCGCTTTTCCGCAGCCAGCGCAAGGTGCGCGACAAGACCGAGCTGCTGATCTTCCTGACGCCCCGCATCGTCGCCGCGCCGCGCCCGTATTGAGCCGGACGCCCCGGCAGACGGGATTTTTCCCCGGTGGCGGGGCAAAGGACGGTAAAATCGCTGTTCCAGGCCCGGCGCGCCGGGCGCAAGCCCGCCCGCAGCCGGCCTGGCAGCCGTCCACCGGGCGGCAGGCGACCGTGCCGGCAGACGTGCGGCGCCGTGACATTGGCCAGTAGCGCAGAGCGCAGAATTCTTAGATATGACTGGAAGCATCTTCCTTGTCGGCCTGATGGGAGCCGGCAAGACCACCATAGGCCGGGCCCTGGCCAAAAAGCTGAACAAGCGTTTCGTCGATTCGGACCACGAAATCGAAGCGCGGACCGGCGCCACCATCCCGGTGATCTTCGAGATCGAGGGCGAGGAAAACTTCCGCCGCCGCGAAGCCGAGGTGATCCGCGAGCTGGCGGCCCTGCCCGACATCGTGCTGGCCACGGGCGGCGGCGCCGTCCTGCGCGCCGAGAATCGTGACAACCTCAAGAAAGGCGGCACCGTCGTCTACCTGCGCGCCAGCATCAACCAGATCCTGCAGCGCACCGGGCGCGACAAGAACCGCCCGCTGCTACAGACCGCCGATCCGCGCCGCAAGCTCGAAGAGCTCTCGCGTCAGCGTGATCCGCTGTATCGCGAAGTGGCCGATTTCGTGGTCGAGACCAACCGGCCCAATGTGCAGTTCCTGGTGCAGACCATCATCAGCCACCTCGAACTCTCGCCCAAGGAAGGCACCTGGCAACCCGTTCCAGAACCTGACGAAACCGTCGTATTCGAGACCAGCAGCGCCATCCTGACCCAGGCCGCTGATGGCACCACCACGCTCTCCAGCAGCCACTCCACCCAGATCCTTCATGGCGCCGCCAGCGCCGAACCCAGCCTTCGCAGCATGAACCAGAACACCGCCCCCGCCGCTACTTCGATCGCCGCCCTCACCCTCAACGTCGACCTGGGCGAGCGCAGCTATCCCATCCACATCGGCCGTGGCCTGCTGGATGACGCCAGCCTGCTGCCGCAATACGTCAAGGGCAAGCGCGTGGCCATCGTCACCAACGACAAGGTGGGTCCGCTCTACCTCGACAAGGTGGCACACGCGCTGCGCGCGGCCGGCAAGCAGGTCACCGAGATCGTGCTGCCCGATGGCGAAGAAGAAAAGAACTGGTCCAGCCTGATGAAGATCTTCGATCGCCTGCTGGCCGACAAGTGCGACCGCAAGACCACCCTCATCGCCCTGGGCGGCGGCGTGATCGGCGACCTGACCGGCTTTGCGGCGGCGTCCTACATGCGCGGCGTACCCTTCGTGCAAGTGCCCACGACGCTGCTGTCGCAGGTGGATTCGTCAGTGGGCGGCAAGACCGGCATCAACCATCCGCTGGGCAAGAACATGATCGGTGCGTTCTACCAGCCGCAGGCCGTCATCGCCGACACCGCCACGCTGCACACCCTGCCGGCGCGCGAACTGTCGGCCGGCATTGCCGAAGTCATCAAGCACGGCGCCATCATCGATGCGCCCTTCTTCGACTGGATCGAAACCAATATCGACCGCCTGGTCTCCAAGGATGACGCCGCCCTGGCCTATGCCATCCAGCGTTCCTGCGAGATCAAGGCCGAAGTGGTGCGCCAGGACGAGCGTGAAGGCGGCCTGCGCGCCATCCTCAACTTCGGCCATACCTTCGGCCATGCCATCGAGAATGGTCTGGGCTATGGTCAATGGCTGCATGGCGAAGCGGTAGGCTGCGGCATGGTGATGGCGGCCGATCTGTCGCAGCGCCTGGGCTACATCGATGGCGCCACGCGTGAGCGCATCCGTGCCGTCACTGCCGCTGTCGGCCTGCCGACGGTGGCGCCGGACCTGGGCACCGAACGCTGGCTGGACCTGATGGAAGTGGACAAGAAGAACGAAGGCGGCGCGATCAAGTTCATCCTGATCAAGCCGCTGGGAAGCCCCCTGATCACCAACGCGCCGCAGGAACTGCTCTTGCAAACCCTGGCGGCCTGCACCGGAGAATAAGCATGCACACTGAAGCGCCCGACCATCTCGCCCCCTATGCCGCCCACTCGGCAAGTTCGCGAGGCCGGCGCTACAGTGAAACCCCACCCGGTTCGCGCAGCGAGTTCCAGCGCGACCGTGACCGCATCGTCCATTCCACCGCCTTCCGCCGTCTCGAATACAAGACCCAGGTCTTCGTCAATCATGAAGGCGACCTGTTCCGCACCCGCCTGACCCACAGCATCGAAGTCGCGCAGATCGCCCGCTCCTGCGCGCGCAACCTGCAACTGAACGAAGACCTGGTGGAAGCCATCTCGCTGGCCCACGACCTGGGCCATACGCCCTTCGGCCACGCCGGCCAGGATGAGCTGAATCACTGCATGAAGCATCACGGCGGTTTCGAGCACAACCTGCAGAGCCTGCGCGTGGTGGATGAGCTGGAGCAGCACTATGGCGCTTTCGATGGGCTGAACCTCACCTTCGAGACGCGCGAGGGCATCCTCAAGCACTGCTCCCTGCACAATGCACGCCAGCTGGGCGAGATCGGCTTGCGCTTCCTGGAGAAGAAGCAACCCTCGCTGGAAGCGCAACTGGCCAACCTGGCCGACGAGATCGCCTACAACAACCACGACATCGACGACGGCCTGCGTTCCGGATTGCTGACGATGGAACTGATGAGCGAAGTCGATTTCTTTGCGCGCCATCTGCGCGAGGTCGAACAAACCTACCCCGGCATCACCGGCCGCCGCATGATCCATGAGACGGTCCGCCGCATGATCAATGCGCTCATCGTCGACCTGAACCAGACCTCGCGCAGCCGCATCGCCGAGATCGCTCCGCGCGACATCGAGGACGTGCGCAATGCACCGCAGTTGATCGCCTTCTCCGACGCCATGGCGGCCGAAGCGGCGATACTGAAGAAATTCCTGCGCGAGAAGCTCTACCGTCATTACCAGGTCAACCGCATGACGGCCAAGGCGCGCCGCATCATCGCCGAAATGTTCGAAGCCTTCATCGCCCAGCCCAACCTGCTGCCGCCGGATTATCAGGTCAAGAACGTTGCCGACGACACCCAGCGTCTCGACAAGCAGGCCCGCAAGGTCGCCGATTACATCGCCGGCATGACAGACCGCTATGCGATCCGCGAACACCGTCGTCTGTTCGTCATGGAGTGAATCCGCAACACTGAACGCAGCGTTTCGATACGCTGCGTTTTCTCCCGGCACCTCCTTGATGAATTTGCGGGTGATTTCATTGCACGTCCGCAAGAACACGCCTCAAGCCCTCGACCTTCCACATCTCGTTACATTTTTCTTCCATATTATTTTCACGCCCGACTCGGCTTGACGGCACGTGACGACTCGCCGCAAACCCTTGCCCGGCAAGGGTTTTCATCATCTTGGACAAATGGCCGACCGCAGCGACAAGCGCATCAGCGCTGAAACTGCCACATGTAAATTTCTGTCAATATCAAGTCCGCTTTGAACGGGCCGTTATGCAGGAACGGAGTGGATGCGCATGGTGCGCAGCCCTGCTTCGCTGGATCCGTCTTCCCCCTTGATGCCCGGATCCCCTTTCATTTTCAGGAGACCGTCATGGCTATCGGCAACACCACCGGCGTGGACAGCCAGTCCCTGCTGCCCGCCACCAACTCATCCAACGCGTCGACTCCGGCAAGCCTATCGGCCAGCGACAAGCTGCCCGCGACTGCGGGTGAGAGCACCAGCGGCGACAAGATCGCCGAGGCCCGCCAGTCCAACCTGCTCACGGTCAGCGGTGCCAAGGCGCAGTTCAACTTGTCCATCGTGCAGTCATCGCTGGAAGTCTCGCTGCAGACCCAGAACGATCCCCTGGCGCTGGTCTACAAGACCGCCATCGAAAACATCAACGACATCCTGCGACCGCAGCTGGGCGACAACGCCATCCAGACCGCAGCAAAGCAGGACAATTCCCCTGAAGCCACGGCCGGACGCATCGTCTCCTTCATCACCAACATGTTCGACCTCTACAAGAAAAACAACCCGGACAAGGACGATGCCAGCAACATCGATGACTACATGAACCTCATCTTCAAGGGCGTGGACCAGGGTTTCAAGGAAGCACGCGGCATCCTGGAGAGCCTCAACGTCCTGCAAGGCGATATCGCCAGCAACATCGACAAGACCTATGACCTGGTGCAGAAGGCGCTGGGCGACTTCATCAACAAGGTCAAGGGTGGCAAGCCGGAGGGTGAGGACGGTGCGGGCAGCGATGGCAACGCTGATGGCCAGGGCGGCACGGTGGTGGCCAGCGAGACGACGGTGAGCATTTCGGTGTCGGTGAGCCAGACGCGGATCAGTACGAGCGCCTGATCGGCCTTTCCGTAGCATCCAACTTCTTCTCTTAAAATCTAATAAAAAAGAGGCTGTTCCATAAGGAAACAGCCTCTTTTTACTAAGTTTTCATTGTATCTATAAGCTACGAAAAAACCGCTCTCGATACCTGCAAAACATCACCCACGCAACTTCGCAAACGCCGCCGCCATCGCGTTGTTGGCCGGTGCCTGCTCGCGGCCGCGCTGGTTCTGGTGTTGCGACAGGCGGCGCGAATCGGTGCGGTCGCCGCGCTGTTCATTGCGCGCACCCGGAGCCGGGGCGGTGTCGTTCAGGCGCATGGTCAGGGCGATGCGCTTGCGCTTCTCGTCCACTTCCAGCACCTTGACCTTGACCACCTGGCCAGCCTTGACCACGGTGTGCGGGTCCTTCACGTAGCTGTTGGACAGCGCCGAGATGTGGACCAGGCCATCCTGATGCACGCCGATGTCCACGAAGGCACCGAAGGCCGCCACGTTGGTGACCACGCCTTCCAGGATCATATCCACGCGCAGGTCCTTGATCTCTTCCACGCCTTCCTTGAAGGTGGCGGTGGTGAACTCCGGACGCGGGTCGCGGCCGGGCTTGTCGAGTTCCTTCAGGATGTCGGTGACGGTGGGCACGCCGAACTTCTCATCGGCATACTTGGCCGGCGACAGGCTCTTGAGCAAGGCGGTCTGTCCCAGCACGCTCTTCACATCCTTCTTGATGTCGGCCAGGATCTTTTGCACCAGCGGATAGGATTCCGGGTGCACTGCGGAGGCATCCAGCGGGTTCTCGCCATTCATCACGCGCAGGAAGCCGGCGGCCTGCTCGAAGGTCTTCTCGCCCAGGCGCGGCACTTCGCGCAGGGCTGCCCGCGAATTGAACATACCCTTCATATCGCGGTAGGACACGATGCTCTGCGCCACGCTGGCGTTAAGCCCGGAGACGCGCGCCAGCAGGGGCGCGGAAGCCGTGTTCACATCGACTCCCACCGCGTTCACGCAGTCTTCCACCACCGCATCCAGCGAGCGCGCCAGTTGCGTCTGGCTCACATCGTGCTGGTACTGGCCCACGCCAATCGACTTGGGATCGATCTTGACCAGCTCGGCCAGCGGATCCTGCAGGCGGCGCGCAATCGAGACCGCGCCGCGCAGCGACACGTCCAGATCCGGCAATTCCTTGGAGGCGAATTCGGAGGCCGAATACACCGATGCGCCCGCTTCGGACACCACGATCTTGGTGAGCTTGAGTTCCGGGCGCAGCTTGATGAGGTCCTGGGCCAGCTTGTCGGTTTCACGCGAGGCGGTGCCATTGCCGATCGAGATCAGCGAGACATTGTGCTTCTCGGCCAGTTGCGACAGGGTATGCAGCGAACCATTCCAGTCATTGCGCGGCTGGTGCGGATAGATGGTGTCGGTGGCCACGACCTTGCCGGTGGCGTCCACGACAGCGACCTTCACGCCGGTACGCAGACCGGGGTCCAGGCCCATGGTGGCGCGCGGGCCGGCCGGTGCGGCCAGCAGCAGATCCTTCAGGTTGCGGGCGAAGACGTTGATGGCTTCGGCCTCGGCCTTCTCGCGCAGGGTGGTCATCAGCTCCGTTTCGAGGTGCATGAAGACCTTCACGCGCCAGGCCCAGCGCACCGTATCGGAGAGCCACTTGTCGGCAGCACGGCCCTTGTTGGAGACACCAAAGCGCGAAGCGATGCGACCTTCGCAGGGGTTGTGCGGAGCGTCCCACTTCGGCTTTTCTTCTTCGCTGTCCAGGCGCAGCACCACGTTCAACATTTCTTCGCGACGGCCACGGAACAAGGCCAGCGCGCGGTGCGAGGGGATGGTGGAATAGGTTTCGGAATAATCGAAGTAGTCGGCGAATTTTTCACCGGCATCCTGCTTGCCTTCGATCACCTTGGATTCGACCACGCCGTGCTCGGTGAGGTATTCGCGCAAGCTCTGCAGCAGCTCGGCGTCTTCCGAGAAGCGCTCCATGAGGATTTGGCGTGCGCCATCCAGCGCCGCCTTGGTATCGGGCACGCCAGGGTTGTCGCCATTGTCGGTGGTGAAGGCGGGCTTGATGAACCTGGCCGCTTCTTCTTCCGGATTCAGGGTCGGATCGTTCAACAGCGCATCGGCCAGTTCGGTCAGGCCGGCTTCGGCGGCGATCTGGGCCTTGGTGCGGCGCTTGGGCTTGTAGGGCAGGTAGAGGTCTTCCAGGCGGGTCTTGTCTTCCGCGTGGGTGATGGCGTCCAGCAGCACGGGCGTCATCTTGCCCTGCTCTTCGATGGAGGCGATGATCGCGGCGCGGCGGCTTTCCAGTTCGCGCAGATAACGCAGGCGTTCTTCCAGCAAACGCAGTTGTACATCGTCCAGGCCGCCGGTAACTTCCTTGCGGTAGCGGGCGATGAAGGGAACGGTGGCACCTTCGTCCAGCAAGGCGATGGCGGCAGCGACCTGAACCGGCTTGGCGGCGAGTTCGAGGGCGAGTCGTTGTTCGATAGAAGGCAGCATGGTGAAACCCAGTCAACAGTTAAGCAATTAAGCGGTTATGCGGTGAGCAAAAACAAGCGTTGGATGATACGCAATTCAGGCAGCCACGCCAATCTTGACATTGCCCGATTGCACGCCAAAGCAGGCCGCGCGGGCAGATCCGGCGCGTGGGGAATTGGACGGCGGCGGCCAAAGCCGGGATAATCGACGCTTTCGCATCGCGCGTCCTCGTCTTTTTGCACCATGTCCATCCGTCTCATCGTCGGTCTCGGCAACCCCGGCCCGGAATACGAACAAACCCGCCACAACGCCGGCTTCTGGCTGGTCGACAACCTCGCCGGTCCGGTGCGCCTGACACGCGAGCAGCGCTTCAACGCGCTGGCGGGCAAGACCAGCATCGCCGGCAATGAAGTCTGGCTGCTGGAACCGCAGACCTACATGAACCGCTCCGGCCAGTCGGTCGGTGCACTGGCGCGCTTCTACAAGATCAATCCGGATGAAGTGCTGGTGGTGCATGATGAACTCGATCTGCCACCGGGCGCGGCCAAGATCAAGAAAGGCGGTTCCTCGGGCGGGCACAATGGATTGAAGGACATCACCGCCGCCCTCGGCACGCAGGACTATTGGCGCCTGCGCCTGGGCATCGGCCATCCGCGCACGCTGGGCCTGCAGCAGCCGGTGGCCGACTTCGTGCTGCATCGGCCGCGCAAGGAAGAACAGGCGCTGATCAACGAGGCGCTGGACAAGAGCCTCAACATCATTGCCCTGCTGGTACAGGGCAAGTTCGAACAGGCGATGATGGAATTGCATACCGGGAAGTAAGCCCCCCTGCAGAGCAAGGATGAACGAAGGGCGCCCGCATACGAGCGCCCTTTTTCTTTGTCCGCTTACTTCAGCGAGGACAGTTTCTGTTCCAGTCCCTTGGCATCGACCGCACCCGGGATGCGCGAGCCATCGGTAAAGAAGATAGTCGGCGTGCCGGTGACCTTGAGCTTCTTGCCCAGGGCCAGCACCTCTTCATGCGGGGCATTGCAGGAGGCGGCGGCAGCGGGTGCTTCCTTGCCGCTGACCATCCATTCGTTCCATGCCTTGCTCGGATTGGGCGCGCACCAGATGTTGCGCGACTTCACGATGGAGTCCGGCGAGAGGATGTTGTACTGGAAGGTGTAGTAAGTGATGTTGTCCACTTCCTGCAGGGTCTTGTGCAGGCGCTTGCAGTAGATGCAGTTGGGATCTTCGAAGATGGCGATGACGCGCTTGCCGTTGCCCTTGACGGTCTTGATGGCCTTGCCCAGCGGTAGCGCCGAGAACGGCACCTGGTTCAGCGACTCGATCTTTTCCTTGGTGTAGTCGCGGTAGCTCTGCGCATCGACCACGCGGCCGATGAAGAGGTACTGGGCCTTGGCATCGGTATAGATGACGTCGCCATCGATCTGGATTTCATACAGGCCGGCATAGGGCGTTTTGGTCACCGAATCGACCTTCGCATCCTTGCCCAGGCGCGGTTCGATCAGCTTCTTGATGGTGGCCTCGGTGCTGTCGGCGGCCTCGGCTTGCGCGTGGGCGCTCATGCCCACCAGGGTGGAAGCCAGCAGCAGCGCCGCCATGCTCAGATGGCGCAAGGAACTCGCACCTGCGGTCAAAAATTTTTTCATACTCGTCCTGATTCAAATCAAACGCGCTTCCAATCTTCGGAGCATCGGCCGCAAAGCCGCGCCAGGACTGGGTTCGCACATGTCTTTCAATAATGTCGGGGGGAAGTGTTTTGCTGGCGAAGAGAGCCACGACAGCGGCCGCGCTTCGCCAGAGGCCCTACCTTACCTGAAATCGGCGCCGCTTACTGCCCCAGCGCGTGCGCAATCAGGCGGCGTTTCAGGATGGGCAGGCGGTTGACCAGGCTCATGCCGAGGTTGCGCACCAGGCGCACCGGCTCGGCCTCGGTGGAGAAGATGCGATGCAGACCATCGGTGGCGATCTGCATCAGCAGCACTTCTTCCTTGCGGGCGCGGGCATAGCGGCGCAGCACGCGCTCGTCGCCGCAGTCGTACTGCGGTTCACGCTTGACCAGGATATCGATCAACGCGGCCACATCACCGAAGCCCAGGTTCATGCCGTGCCCGGCCATGGGATGCACCACGTGGGCGGCGTCGCCGATCAAGGCCACGCGCGGAGCGATCATCGCGTGCGGCTTGATCAGGCGCAGCGGGAAGGCCTTGGCCACTTCGGGCTGCAGCGGCGTGAGTGCGCCCAGCACTGGCTTGGCCCATTGCGCCAGGCGCTCAGCCAGGGCCGACAACGGCAGCTGCAGCAACTGATCGGCCAGCGCCTGGGGCGCAGACCAGACCAGCGAGACGCGATTGCCCGGCAACGGCAGCAGGGCGATCACGCCTTCGGTGGGGCTGAACCACTGATAGGCCACGCCGCGATGAGGCAGCTCGCAGGAGAAATTGGTGACGATGGCGTTCTGGCCGTAGCTGCGGTAATCGAGCCCGATATCGCACTGCCCGCGCACCCAGGAGTTGGCACCGTCGGCACCGACCACCAGCGAGGCCGACAGCGACTGGCCGGATTCCAGCGTCAGCGTGGCGGTTTCACCGGCCACCGCCAGCGCGGTGGCGCGGCCGTGCAGCACGCGCACGTTGGGGGCGAAGCGCAGGGCGGCGTCCAGCGCCTGGTCGAGGTTGCGGTCCTCGACGATCCAGGCCAGGGCATCGGTGCGGGCGGCATAGGCATCGAAGGTGAGCAGGCCGGGCCGGGCTTTCTCTGGGACGCCATCGCCGTGCACGGTCATGTTATCCACAGGGGCGATGCGCGAGGCATCCATGGCATCCCAGACGCGCACCGAGGACAGCAGGCGATGGGCGGTGTGGTTGAGGGCGTAGACCCGCACGTCCCAGCTGGCGGGATCGGGCGTGGCGGTCGCAGGCGGGGGGGCCAGCAGGGTCACCTTGAAGCCCGCCTGGGCCAGCCCCAGCGCCGCCGTCTTGCCGACCGCGCCGTCGCCGACGATGCAGATTTCAGTGCCAGCCGCAGCCGACGAAGAGGAATGGGTGTGTGCTTGGGTAGTCATGCCGGCGATTATAAACGGGGTGGCGAAAACTATTTTTCAAAAAGGACTTGCATAATTTTTTAAAGTGTCTATACTTGTCCGTCTTGGCCTGGTAGCTCAGTTGGTAGAGCAGAGGATTGAAAATCCTTGTGTCGGTGGTTCGATTCCGCCCCGGGCCACCAAAGATTCAGCAGAATTGGCAGCGACACTCTCGAGTGTCGCTGCCTTTTTTGTTTCCTCTGCTGCTGCCATCAAGGCGAGCATTTCCCCGCGATCAATTCGCGCATCATCCGCAATCTTCAAGGCCGTCTTCGCGTCAGGTACGCGCCCCTCCCGTGCGTACTTCCGAAGAGTCTCGTATTTCATCCCCCAATCCTTCGCCGTCCGGTAAAGCGTGCGCTCGCCAATCGCTTGGTCGATCACTTCTTGCAGCGTCATAAGTAGCTCCTATTTATTTCCGAAAAACAATAATTAAAAACAATGAGAATTGCACTCCAAACGTTGTGCAATTGATTTATTATGCACTCCATTCGTTGTGCACTCCATTTGTTGCGCACAACGAATGGGGATATGAACCATTCGGTTTATACACCACTTGGAGCGCATTATGGCACATGCGTTCTCCCGCCGTTCATTCGCCCTGCGTGGGTCCAAAACTGTTCAAAGGAAAAACCATGTCTGCAATCGATAACAAGCACCTCATTGAAATCGTCTCGGTCCAAGAGTCCTCCGGCGTCAGCCGCAAGACCGGCAATCCCTGGAAGATGTACCGGGCTCAATGCGTCGTCACTGGCGGCGACAACGGGGCGAAGGTGGGCGAACTGCTGTTGCCTGATTCGCTGAAGGACACGATTCCCGGCAAGTACCTCGCAGAATTCCAACTGGATGTGAGTTTTGAGCGCCTTGTTGTTCCTCGCATCACTGCGCTTCATGCGCACGCTGGTGGCGCTGCACGCCCGCAAGCCAAGCCTGCTGCTTCTGCCGCCGTACCAGCCTGACCATGAAACAGGCGGCGGATAAATTCACGGCGGATCTGTTTAGTAGTCCCCGCCGTGGCCGCCCGCCGAAGCTCGCACCTAAAACGAATGCACAACGTCAGCGCGAGTTTCGCCAGCGGCGCAAGTTCGATTTTCTAATTTCCGTTACGCGTAACGATAAATCCGATGCCTAAGTACGTCCTGTACTGCTCACAAGATGCCGCGCCTACCGTGTCAGTAGACGGCAAGCTCTCGTGCGATGGTGGTACAGCGGCGCTACAGGTTGGGTTGCTGGAAACAACGCTGGACTCCCCGGATGCCTCGTCAGTAGCTGGTGTCTGGACTGCCGGTTTCTCCTTGGTGATGGCGTGTTTCCTGATCGGGCGTTGCATTGGCGCAGTACTTCAAATGATTCGGGAGGGGTAATGTCAACAGGTGCAATAACTGGACTATTGGCGGCAGGCGTCGCCGCTCTTTGGGTGCTGGACTTCGTGTTGATCTTCCGCGCCTTCTGCTAAAGATTTGCCTATCTCGGGCAAGCGCTGCCGGACGTTTCCGGCGTTTTATAGGGGTAAAACCATGCAAGTGCTCTCCAAGTTCAAGAAGGGTGCAGCCGTCGCCGCTGCTGGTGTGGCGGCAGTCGCTGCTGTGCCTGCTCATGCTGCTGGCACCACTGTGGATCTGAGTTCGATCACCGGTGCTGTCTCGTCCGGTGACATCGTGACCGGCGTTCTGGCCATCGGTGCGGTGCTGGCCGTGGTGCATGTGACCGTGAAAGCGGCCAAGCTGGTGATGGCGTTCCTGAAGTCGGCCTAAGGTTCGCCAAGCTGTAATCAGGGACGATGTAGCGCTGCATCGTCCTTTTTTTCGTCCATACGAAAAGGGGGAAGGCGTGAATTACTCGAACTGGTGGTATCTGATCGCATTCGCGTGGGGCATGGTTTGCGCGTGGGCGGTGGTCGTCGGCCTTGAGGTTTCGAAATGAAGCGCGCCCATTTCCTCTTGCTCGTAGCGCTGTGGACCGTTTGGCTGGATGCGCGTAGCGCTAACGTGCCGGTTTCGAAAGTACAGAATGCGCTTGCCGGTGTGATTCAGGCTAAAGCCGTATCCAACGGCATTTCCGCATCTGATCCCCGGTTGGCAAATACGTTGGTGCGTTCTTCTTACCCTCTGACGGATGCTGTGGTGAAGGCAACGCAAGCCCAAGCTGCTGCCGGTGGCACTGCTGCCGCCTCTAGCACGCTGGTAGCTTGGGGGACGGTCGGTGCGATTGTCATTGGGGCGCTTGCAGTGGCCGGTGCTGTTGGCTGGGCTATCGGCTATCTTGGAGCAAAGTGGTACTACGGCAAAAACGGAAGTGTGCAAGTTGGCGATAACCCTAACTCGATCAATACGCCTGCGGGCCTCGCTCCTCCGGATACCGTTTATATCTTTTCCAATGCAGTTGCGACTTCTCCGGCCACTGCTTGTTTGGGTGCATCGTATTCTGACTTCACAATTTCCGGTGGACATGGTACGCAACGCGCTGTCTTGAACTCAGACGGTTTCTGCCACCTAATACGCACCGTTGTTTCTGATACGGGCGGCTCCTATACGGAAGACAATGGCTCGCTGGGCGCACCTCAGAAATCTTCCAACAATAAAACGCTCTGTCCCGGCATCAAGCTCACGGCCTCAAACGGCGTCTGTCCCGCTTCCAATTTCAAAGAGTTAGCTGCTGCCCCTTCGATGAGCGCTGCTGACGCGGCCAAGTCACTGTCCTCCTCTGATCTGGCAGCGCCTTTGCCAACTCAACCCATTGCCGATATCGCCAATGCAGCGTGGCGAAGCGCTGCAGGTTCGTCCGGCTACGATGGTCTGCCGTATGATGCCTCCAATCCGATCACAACCGGCGATGTCTCCAATTGGCAATCCTCGCATCCCGATTACTGGCCGACCGTAGGAGACTTCGCAACACCTCAGCAAGCCACACCGGTAGATCCGGGCACCGGCAATGTGACCAATCCGATTCCGAGTACTGGCCCCGTTTCTAGTTCGCCGGCTAGCTCGTCGCCGTTTGGATTACCTACTTCCAGCACTCCGCAATCTTCCGTTGATCCGTCCAGTTCGGCACCGAATGCAGGCAGCAATCCCAGCACTCAGCCGCTGGAAAACCTCGGACCTGATCCCGGCATTGGCGCTCCCTCCTTGGAGCCCATTCCAACGGCCACGCAAATTATTGCGCCCACGCGCAATATCTTTCCGACACTGAAATCCTTCGTTGTCCCTAGTGTGGATGTGCAATGCCCGACTTGGACTGTTCCGGTTTTCGGCAAAGATATCGCGTTGAAGGATCACTGTCCGCTCCTGGAGCAATCGAGGTCTTCCCTCTATGCGGCAATGGCCGTGGTCTATGCGCTCCTAGCGCTGTTCATTGTCCTTCGCTCATAAGGGGAACAAGTCATGTTTGGCATCGTTCTGTCTGCGCTCAATGCCGTCCTTGCATTCGTTCTGCGGTCGATTATTGTTAAATTCGTCGTGTTCTTTGCACTGTTCTTTGTGACGACTGAATTTATGGCTGTCATCGTGCAATTCCTTCCGACTGGCGATCAACTCACGAATGCCTTTGGCGGCATTCCTAATGCGGTCTGGTATTTCCTGAACCTATTCAATATCAAGGCCGGGATACCGCTTCTGCTCTCGGCCTACGTGACGCGCTTCACGATTCGCCGCATCCCGTTGATTGGCTAATCATGGGCATCAATGTCTATACCGGCCTGATGGGCTCCGGAAAAAGTTATGAGGTGGTGGCGGAAGTCATCGTCCCGGCGATCGCCAAAGGGCGGCGCGTCGTAACCAATGTGGACGGGATCGATGGAGACAAGATCCGCGCCTACATTGGAAAGACATACAAGCCAGTTCCTGAGCAACTAGGCGAGGTGGTCCATGTGACAAATGGTGATGTCGCGCTCGCCAATTTCTTTCCCTATTACGACGACAAGAAAGGTGCGCATACCGATACCATCGTTCAGCCTGGGGATTTGGTCTGCATCGATGAGGCGTGGCGATTCTGGCCTGCCACTGGTGCGAATCTCTTGCAGGAGCATAAGAGCTTCTTCCTTGAACATCGGCATTTCACCAATGAGCAAACGGGAGTGGCCTGCGATTTGGTCCTGATGATTCAGGACATGTCTACGCTGAATCGCTTCGTAAAGAACGTGGTGGCGTTCCACATTCGCACGCACAAGAAAATATCTCTAGGCATGCCCACGCATTACAGCGTGTCGATTTTCGAGGGGAATAAGCAGAGCAAGGCAGCGCGGATCAGTGTCGAACTGCGCAAGTACCGTAAAGATATCTTTCCTCTGTATTCCTCATTCAAGGGCGGGGCGGACGGGAAAATAGTCAATGTCGATAAGCGCCAAAACATGCTGGCGCGTAAAAAGATCTGGATGACGGCGGGTGTTCTGTTGGTGGCCTTGGTGGTTGGTCTGTACAGCATCAATCGCTTTTTTCATCCTAAGCCGGTCGCCGAATCAGCTCAGGCAGGGAAGCAAGACGCGAATGCTAACAACGCAAAGCAGTCTGCGTCACAGACCGCAAAGCCCGCATTCTCGGACGCGTGGCGGATTGTAGGGACGGCGCGATTCGGCACGACAAGCTATGTCGTCATTGCGGATGAGGCTGGACGTTTGCGCTACGAATCTCCCTCAATGTTCGTCCAGATGGGACCGCAAACCATTGGGGAAATTGATGGTGCCAAGGTGACGCGCTATTCCGGCGCAGTCATTCATCCAGTTCATATCGAGGGGAAGAAATGAAGCGCATGATTACTGCGTTACTGATGGCTTATAGCGCGCTCGCGGTCGCTGCCCCTGCTGGCCCGTTGCTTCCTTTCATGCCCTTGTCTATGCCGCTTCCCGCTGGTGCGCCGCCACAGTCCGATAGCGCAATGGAGTTCTCGCGGGTGCGCGTGGCGGAAGCGGTTGAAGCGATGTATACGCAGATCCTCAAAACGCCATACCTGATACAGCCTGAAGTCGTAGCCGATGAACGGCTTGTCTCATTCCGCTTCGGCACTGGCGTTTCTGCTCGATCTGAAGTTTCTCGCTTCATGGGCCTACTCGGTTTATCAGTGCGCACAGTGAATGGCGTTGATATCGTCGGGATTGTGAAAGAAGTGGAGCCGGACAAAGAGCCGTTCATCTATCGACCGAAGTATCGGGATGTGACGTATCTGGTAGAGCTATTGCGCGGCCTTTTCCCGAAAGGGGAATTTACCTCCACGCGCTCTGTTCACGGTGCGCCGCAAGCGATCACGGCAGATGCAGCCACCGGTCAATCGAAAGCGCCTGCTCCTGCAGGGTCTGCCGCCTCTCTGCTTGATACCGATCCTGATGCGCTGGTGTTCAATGGGACGGAAACAGACATCAAGAAACTGTCCGGGTTGCTTGCGCAACTGGATACGCGCCAAGGGGAAGTGATGGTACGGGGCCAGGTGTTTGAAGTCGCCTCCAATGGGGCTGAAGGTTCGGCGTTTTCTCTCGCGCTGCATCTGCTCGGCGGCACCGTCTCTGCGGGCGTTTCGCAACCTTCCCCGCTCGATGGTTTTGTACGCCTCAAGAATGCGTCCATTGATGCCGTCTTTGCAGCGCTCTCCAGCGATAGCCGCTTCAAGACGATTTCCGCGCCATCGCTACGTGTTCGGTCTGGTGCCGCTGGTCGCTTTGCTGTTGGTCAGGATGTGCCTGTGCTGGGTGCGATCAGTTATCCGGGGAATGGAAGCGCTCCGGTGCAGTCGGTGGAATATCGCAGCTCGGGTGTTATCTTCGATCTGAAACCGATCGTGCGAGAGTCAGTAGTGGATTTGACAGTCGGCCAGCAGCTATCAAATTTCATCGTCACGCAAACCGGCGTCAACAATTCGCCCACGCTGACCAAGCGCGAAGTCAGTACGTCCTTATCGGTCGCTGACGGTGATGTCGTCATCATCGGTGGTCTTGCGGAGAATCGGGAAAGCTCAGGCCGCATTGGTTTCTCGTTCCTGCCTGATTGGATGCGCTCCAACACCGGGCAGAACAGCAAGACGGAAATTCTTCTCGTCCTTCAGGTGTCACGCCTATAAATCAGGTGCGGATCAAACGCCCACTCTTGTACTGGAAAAGCGTATGCAGGATATAGCCGTCATAGTCCATGATCCGCGCCACCAGTTGGCGCATGGTCTTGCAGAAGAATTGACGGCCATCTGGGCGCGTCCAGATGAAGGCAGCACCCTTGCGCATCAGATTGCGGACATACAGCGTCAGACGCAATTGCTTCCACGGCGGGACGAAGTTGGACGGGGCCAGCGCCTTACGTGTGCGCTTGAAATGGGCGAAGTAGGGCTGATACGGGAAATGCAGCAGGGGCAGTTCTGGTTGTTCCATGATCGCGCCTTCGAGGTGGTGTTAAAGCTGACCGGGTTCCTAGATTCGGAGCCCTCCGTAAGACCGGCGGTTTCGGTCGTTTCGACTCCTCCGCCTGCCGCCGTTTTCCTGAGTTCTTCGCCCGATGATCGAATAGACGGCGCATGAGGCTTTTGCCGCAAGGGGGAAGGTTTGTAAAAGCGCGGTTGCTCGCGCTTTTATGAATACCCCCTTGCGGCAAAAGACGCGCCGGCTATCGTTCATCGGAAAGGCGGAGAACTCTGGAAAACGGTGGCGGGTTGATCGGAGAAACGGCCTCAACTGCCCATGAGTGCAAAGCACTCACAAGTCAGGTTTTATGCGGTTGATCCAAGGCGCTGCGGCGCTCGATGAGGGCGGGGAATTTCCGTTACGCGTAACAAAAAAGAGGCGCAGCAAGATCGCGCCGCCCGCAGCTTGCGAGGACGGCGCGAGCGAAGCGAGCGCCTAGACTTGTACCTAGAACACTTAAGGAAAACACAGAAAGAACAGCCTTTTCGGCGAGTTGGAAAAGTGGTTTTTGATAGACGTAAAAATACCCGGATCAGCGCGCCAACGCTGCCGGGCTCACACAACGCTAGCGAGGAAAAATTGTGCTTACAACGAGTATAGATAAGGTTGCGGCTAACGCCAATCTGAAGGCTTCATTGGGTTCATATTTTGCGGGAACAGATGTGCAGCGTTGGAAAACGCTGACAGTGACCGAATTCCCCAACTGTATCGAGGTGTTTATCGATGAGAACCGCGAGACATATAGCGATGGACAGATTTTCGATTATTCAACGGAATGTGAAGAGCCAACTAAACGAGGTGAAGGCGATCATGAGAAAGCTCGAATTGTGGCAGCACGGCGGGCGAAGACGAAGGTACGAAGGCTGGCGAAGATGCTCCAGGCAGATTGCTTGCTGACGCTGACCTATCGAGAGTGCGTGACCGATTACACACGCGTTGAGGCGGATTTCAAAGCGTTCCGAGAACGTCTGCGGAGTGTTGGCGACTTCCATTACGTTGCAACTCTGGAAGTACAAAAGCGAGGTGCATTACATGTCCATATCGCTTGCCAGCAATTTCCGGCGTGGCTTCAGGATGAGCATGGGGTCCGCGTTCGCAGTTGGAACCTGATTCGCTCTATGTGGCGGCGAGTCGTCGGAAAGGATAACGGTAATGTTGATTTCACTAGACCGCGTGGCCGTAACTCGGCGCATCGGATCGCTAGCTACATCAGCAAATATGTTTCGAAGAATTTGGAAGAGGCGCGCTTCAACAAGAAGAGCTATTGGGCATCACGCGGGATCGCCAAGCCGAACCAATACAAAATTTATTTTAAAGCCGATACCGACAGTTTCGACATTGTTGTACTCGTTGCACAAGAGTTTGCGATGCGAGGCTTTGATGACATCACTCAGTATCATGACCGGCTCAACTCGTTCTATTGGTTTGCAGCCGCAAAGAGTTAGCGTTCCACCGTTGAGGAAATTTGAGAAATTTTTCCCACGAAGTGAGATTAAGATTCAACGCTTCTTTACACGTCGAGGGGATGTGTAGTGGTTTCGCCGGTTACATGGAGTGATGCAGAGGAGCGCTGGAAGACGGAGCGCTCTCATAAAGCATCAATGTTTTCTGATGAATCTATTTTCCGATGGTTGCGCCCTCACCTGGCACATGTGGCTCTGGCCGATATCGACCGTGATGTTATCAGGGCTTTGCGTGACCGCAAATCGCGCAGCGGCGTGCGTGCCGCCACCATCAATCGTATGCTTTCGCTATTGCGCGCGGTTCTCAATTTGGCCCATCGTGAATGGGGATGGATAGAGGAACCTCCCTTTATTCGATTGCTTACTGAACCTCGTTCGCGCATCCGTTTCTTGTCGCGCGATGAGGCTGTTAAGCTTCTTCACGAACTTCCTGAGCACCTCTCTGACATGGCAGCTTTCAGCCTGGCTACAGGCTTGCGTAAGACCAACGTCACCGGACTTGAATGGTCACAGGTAGACATGCGCCGTCAGGTCGCATGGGTGCATCATGACGAGATGAAGAATAGACGGGCTCTAGCTGTTCCATTAAATCAGGATGCATTGGCTATCCTTGCATCGAGATTGAACCGTCATCCTCGTTTCGTCTTCACTTATCAAGGTGAGCGCATTCAGCAGACATCTACAGCTGCTTGGTATAAAGCTCTAAAGCGTTGTCATATCGAGGACTTCAGATGGCATGACTTGAGGCATACATGGGCTAGCTGGCATGTACAGGGAGGGACTCCTTTGCATGTCCTTCAGGAACTTGGCGGCTGGCGCACTTACGATATGGTTTTAAGATATGCACACTTTTCTGCTGCACATTTGGCCATTTATGCGGAAAATTTAGGGGGCCTTATACGCCGCCCTATGTTCGCGGACTCATCTGCTATGGCTGATGCTCCGCCGTTTCGCTAAATATTAGCAGTTTTTATTAGAAAATTTCCCCAAGGAAATTTTTGATAAAGAGGTTCGCTTCTTGTTTTTTAGCCAAAGAAGGACTTTTCACTGTTTCGTAACACAAATTCCCTAAATTTGCTGTATAAATGAACAGTATGTGGAAAACTGGGAATTGTGTCCCCATATCCTGTAGCATCACGCGTACAAAGTTTTAAGGAGAGAGCAATGTATGATCCAAAATCAATAGCGAACTTCTTTTTAGAAGCTGCCGCCCGAGAAGGACAAAGCATTGATCCAATGAAGTTGCAAAAATTGGTGTACTACGCTCATGGTTGGTTTGCTGGACATTTTGGGAAACCGCTCATTAATGAGAACGTCGAGGCATGGCAGTATGGGCCAGTAATACCTTCGCTTTATCACGAATTTAAGCCTTACGGTGCTGGTGCAATTCGTAGCAAAGCAAAGGGTTTCGTGAATGGCTCTTTTCAAGATGTACCTCTGCCGACAGACCCCGGCCTGTTGCACTTTTTAAACAATGTTTGGAATAGCTACGGTCCGTACACCGGTATCGCGCTGTCTGAAATGACTCATGCGGCAGGCAGCCCGTGGGATATCACATGGCGTAATTCTGAAGGTATGCACGGTGCTGATATCCCATTTCCTACTATCCAAGAGCACTTTGGTGAGGCTGTTCGACGTATTAATCCAGCTCAAGCGGCACAGGGAGGCACTGCATGGTGACAAGCCGTAGGGGGGGAAAGGCGGCTGCATCTTCTGGTGAAGCCGCCTCTGGGTCGTCTGAAAGCGGGCTGCCGGGTGCACTTGAAGCTAATGATAAAAACGGGCTCGTAATTGACCCAAGCGCTGAAAAGTCATCTAAACCTGCCACCAACGGCAAGAGCAAAAGCAAAGCACCTACTGGTAGGGATGAACAAAAGTTCTTCGAAGATACCGGGCGGGAATATGAGCTTCGTCAGAATGAGCAGGATCTCGGGTGGCTTGGGAAATTTTTTGGTAACACGGCTGCTCCTACCAATATTGCTGGTCTCATCGCAATTGTATGCGTCTGTGTATTTATTCTTACGTTGTTCCTGCCTGTTGGCCAAGGCAACGATAGTCAGCGGTTAGCAGATGCACAAAAGTATATTTTTGGCCTAATCAGCTCTGCGCTCGGCTTTCTTTTTGGTGCTTCGAGAAGGAAGTAGTGCGATAGTGGCCTTGGTAAGTCATTGGCAAGATTTAGTGCGCATATTTTAAGATCTTCATAGCTTTGCGTCTTTTAATGGCGAACGAAGATCGGATTGAAAATCCTTGTGTCGGTGGTTCGATTCCGCCCCGGGCCACCAAATACGAAGCGGACTAACTGTGAATAACGGCTAGTCCGCTTTTCTACAATTCAACGCTGTTTTCTACAATTCACCCATCAGCTACTCGTTCTAGAGCTTGTGATGGAGATTAAAAAAGAAAAAAATGGCGACAGACCCACGCGATGAAATTTGGAATGCTGCATATTTCAGCTATTACCAAACTTACTATGCCGAGATAGTAGAAGACGCCCTAATCGGTCGATGGTCCTATTTTGATCATGTAACGAAAATTGCTGCTGCCGTTACTTCCGGCAGTTCCGCTGTTGCAGGATGGGCATTATGGAAACATCCTGATTATTCTTGGGTGTGGCCGCTGCTCACTACAGCGAGCGCGCTTCTCGTAATCTTCGCCAAACAACTGACGGTGGCAGAAAAACTGCGCGACCACCCTAATAGTAGGATTGTATTTTCGACGCTCCGCATTGACCTGGAGAGCTTCAGAGTGAAAATGCGCATTAATCCTGAGTTCCCAATCGAATCATTCCAAGATGAGCTTCTAGGGTTTCGCAAGCGTTACGCAAATGAAATCAAAAGACTGAAGCACGATGTCCTCCTGACCCAAAGCCTAAGAGAAAAATGTCAGGTGGAGTTAAATAACCGCGTCAAAGAATAATTAACGAAAGAGAATATGAAAAATACCTTAGACAGCAACCAACAGCCAATTCCCCTTACAGAAAGGCATGCGCCCCCAAATCCGCCGCCGCCACCACCTGCGCGACCCAAGTAATTGGCTGGAATGCTATTCATATTCCAGCCACCGGCCCCAACGGGAAATTTACATCACAAATAAAACTAGTACAGATGGTTTTTGGGGAGAAGCCCGGCTAGGACAGCTAAAAATGCCTAGACAACAGGATTTGCCTGCTCGCTAATCTTCTTCTTGAAGTCGGCCGAGATTGCCTCGAAATTCTTCTGAGCCGCAATAAAACTATCCGCGGTCAACTTACTTTCGGCAGGATCACACAAAAACTGGGCGATCTTCCTACGGGCATCATCGACTGGTTTATAAGCTTCTGCCAAAAGAGGAAAATGCACGTTCAAGAGCATTTTTATTTTTTGGGCTTCCCCAGGGAGCAGCATTTCCGATGGCTTCGTAAGCTCCATAACTTGGGAATACGACAGCTTCTTGAGATAGCATCGCAGATTGTTCAAATAAATCTTTGAGAATTCGACTTCCCATTTTTCGTATAAGAAATAAATCTCTTCGACCTTTTCTAATTTTCGTTCCTTATCCTTCTGCTTATTTTCAGATTCAAGATTGAATTTGGCGAGCCTATGATTAAAGAAATTAGTAATCGCTACCCCCGACAAAGTCGCTATCGCAGCTATCGCACTACTTAAAACTATCGCGATGTCTTTAAAATCCACACAAGCCATCAATTCCTCCATTTAAGCCCTTCACATTACTTCCTCTTCAACAGCGGGCGCACTATCTCGCCACGTCGCTCCCTTGTGTAAATCTCTGTTGTGCTTCTATTTTTATGCCCCAAGAGACTCTGTGCATGAGCCAGATCCTCAGCATCCGTCGCGGCTTTCGCCCTTATATCTCTGAACTGAAAACTTACACCGGCTTTTTTCCTTGCGATATCGAACCGAGATCGAAGCGCAAAGTAAGTAAGCGAAGAGCCATCAGCGTCCTGCAATAGCATCTTATCTGACGACTGACGGGGTTTCTGCATAATTCGCTGAACAACCTCTGCAAGCTCCCCCTCAATAGAAATTCTTAGCTTCTTCCCTGTCTTATTCTGCGTAATCGCTAGCTTCCCGTCATGTATGTCATCAGTCGTAATTTTCAGCACATCTGCCGGACGCTGGCCAGTGTATAAAGCCAAATCCATTGCGTCTTGGACAGTGGGGTGAGCGCACGCCCAAACAGATCTATATTCATCATCAGAGACATATCTGTCCCTAGCCTTTTCCTTATGACCTTTTATGCCGATACACGGATTAGTTAGATCTGTATATCCCCATGAGCGTGCGTGATTAAAGATCGTACTGAATAATGCCTTTTCTCTGTTTGCCCTGACCTTCGAAGTCTCACCTCTGACGCGCAGATACTCCGCAATATCGTATGGCCTAATGACATCAATTGCTATGGATCCAAATACGGCCTCTAGCAACCTAAAATATTGCTGATAATCACGCTGAGTATGCGCTCTAAGCGTTGGCAAGACCTCCCGCATATAGCGAGCGCCTACCACCGAGAATGTCTTGTCATCAGTGCTAACCGGCTCACACTCGATTTCTGCCCACAGCCTTCGAGCCTCGTTTATATCGTCACCTAGTGGCGTCCACTTTCGAGGAGAGCTACCTGACACATGATAGTACCGTCCATTCTTGAGATTCATGCGAGGAGGTAAATTGTGATTATTTTGTCGCCTTCTTCCCATAATTATTTACGCAGCATTTTTCCAATAGCAGAAAAATTTGGACGCTTCAAATCCTCTACAACCAAACTTCTAGACTGAACATCTTTCCCTAGCATGCGTAACTCAAAATACGCTCTCGCCACTTTCGGTCGACGCTGTCCGCTCACCTCGAATTTCCAGTTATGATTTCTCAACCATAGAATCTGATGAGAGCAGTAGGCGTATCCAGTCAATTCACGCAACTCATCGTTCGTCAAAAATATCAAGCAGCCCCCCGATCCTCAAATTTAGGAGCTGTAGCAATCCAGCACACTCCAAGTGCAGAATTTGCGAAAAAATTCATTCCATCGTTGTTATCTGTTGCCGCAATCTGCATGACGTGCGAATAGGCCTCAAACTCTGTTGTACCGTAGGGGAGTTGGTAAAAATTCTTTTCTGGCACAACGATTCCCCGCGAGGTCCAATAGCGTTTCTTATTCAATCCGTGGGAACCTTGATCCTTGGAGATATATTTGCTGATGTAACCAGCCAGCTTATGCGCTCCATTTTTACCAAATCCAAACTTGTGCGGGTCGCGAACATTAATTTGTCCACCTTGCTTACCATCTGGCCCCAAACCAACAATACGCTGCCAAATTGAACGAATTAGCTGATACACCTGGCGCCCATGGACAGCGACATGAATATGAAAAGCGCCACGCTCCTGACGCTCTACAGTAGCCACATAGTGAAACTGCTTATACCTGGACATACGGCGGCGAAAAGCGTCCCAATCCTTTAACAATCTCACCCAATCCTTCATATTTTCTCTATAGGTCAACGTCAGCATCCGGTCTGCACGAATAGATTTACAACGAAGACGTACAGCCTGCCTGGCACGTTTAGCGCTGTCATCATTATTTTCCGCACGCTTTTCCGACTCTCCCCGCTTAGCTCTATTCGCGTATGGAAGTGGCCCGCTTTGTTTTATACGAACGAAGCGACTGGCGCATATCTCCCGCTGCCCGTCCGGAAATTGCCTGTCGTATACCATCCACGTAGTCTTAAGGACTGGGCCATCATCCAGCAGCCAATTTGCGGTTTCCTCATCTGTTGCAAGCCGACATCCATCCGGCTGGAAATCATTGTTTAAAAAAGACCCATCGCCTATATTTCTAGTCATTAGCGCAACCCTATTTTTGCGTTGATCATGGAGACGAACACTTGCCGGTGTTGCGTCTCTTTTTATTTTTAAAAACAAAAACCTATTTCAAAACCACTGCCAATTTCTGCCCCCGAGGCACCAATCACTCTTCGCCATCCGTTAAGTGTCCCTAATACAAGTTTAGGCGCGCGCTTCGCTCGCGCCGTCCTCACTACGTTGCGGGCGCCGCGACCAAGCGCACCGCCACACGTGGGATCACTTACCAAAATCTCCGACAGCTAACGCCGCGACGCAGGCAATCGGACACATAGAACCTAATCAGTGAGTGCTGCGCACTCATAGGCGCTTGAGGCCGTTTCTCCGATCAACCACCCGCCGTTTTCCTGAGTTCTCCGCCTTTCGATGAACGATAGCCGGCGCGTCTTTTGCCGCAAGGGGGCATTCATAAAAGCGCCAGGATCCGCGCTTTTACAAACCTTCCCCCTTGCGGCAAAAGCCTCATGCGCCGTCTATTCGATCATCGGGCGAAGAACTCAGGAAAACGGCGGCAGGCGGTGGAGTCGAAACGACCGAAACCGCCGGTCTTACGGAGGGCTCCGAATCTAGGAACCCGGTCAGCTTTAACAACTCCTCGAAGGCGCGATCATGGAACAACCAGAACTGCCGATGCTGCATTTCCCGTATCAACCTTACTTCGCTCACTTCAAGCGCAAGCGTAAGGCGCTGGCACCGTCCAACTTCGTCCCGCCGTGGAAGCAACTACGCCTGACGCTGTATGTCCGCAATCTGATACGAAAGGGTGCTGCATTCATCTGGACGCGCCCGGATGGACGGCAATTCTTTTGCAAGAACATGCGCCAATTAGTGGCGCGAATCATGGATTACGATGGCTATATCTTGCGCAATATTTTTAACTTCAAAAACGGGCGCTTAATCCGCACTTAATACCTGTTCAGTAGGTACCAGCGCGGCCACCGTTACTCTTGGCGTACCGCAAGCGTCTCACCACCACCATTCCCGCGTCCGGCTTAGCGAAGGTAACTACTGGGCTTCCTGGATAGAGACGCGCTCTACGCAAGAGACGTGGATTAATCTTGACCCATAGCTTTCCACGACGAATTTTGATTTGCGACTCGGCGACATACCTCACGCGACCAGTGAAGCGCTCACGGATTTTTTTTATGCGATTTTGTGAAAGTAGCGTCATAGATTAAATACGCGTCAGCTTAAGAATAAGAAGAATCTCTGTCTTTGTATTGCTAAAGTTTGTCGACTGAAAGAACTTCGGAAGAAAGGAAATTCCACTGCGTGAATTACTGTTCTTATCCTCTGCAACGCCGCCTATCACGACCAATTCCCCGTCCTCCATGGACAGCGCAGTTTTTATCTCACGCTTTATCAATGTCGGCGAAGCATTCACCCCCGTGTTGGTACTGACAAAATTGGAAACCTGTTGCGTAAGATCAAGATCCACTATGGACTCACGCACTATTGGCTGGAGATCGAATATGACACCGCTCGACCTGTACTCGACGGATTGCAACGGTGTATTTCCATTTCCGCCATAGCTAACTTGAGACAACACAGGAACATCCTGGCCGACGACCAGATGCCCTGTTTCCCCCGAGGTCACGCGCAAACTCGGCGTTGAAACCACGTTGAAACGGCTATCAGAAGAAAGGTTCGATAAAACAGCGCTGATGCTGACATTAGCGAACTTGAAAACGTTCGCCATGGGGTCAATTGCTTGACCAAGCGAACCACTGACTTTTCCTCCTAAAAGATTCAGCGCGATATTGAACGCGCTTCCGTCGCTATTGGAGGTTTGAACCTCGTACAAAATAGCTTGAACCATGACACTTTTCTTGGGGGTATCCACCTGCGGCAAGACTTGCTTCAGCCGAGCAATCTCCTCAACTGACCCCAGAAATACCAACGTGTCGCTTCTTCGATCAATAAGTGCAGCAGCAGAGCCACGGGGGACCGATTGTTGAGGCGCCATGTTTTCTGGAGCAGCATGAATTGCCTTTTTCGCGGTGAACTGGCCTTTGAATAGCGGAGCCAAAAGATCACTCAAGTACGACCCATCCCTGTATCGAGGCCGATACACATATGCGTCGGCGGGCAGCTCGACCTGCGCCTCTTTAACCTTCTTCGCGATATATGTGATTCCGTCGCGATTAGTAACCATTAAATCGATCGATTCGAGAAAACCAGAGAGAAATCGGGAGAAGTCCCCCATCTGAGCATCGTATCGAAAGGAAACGATCCGTTTGTCCGCCAAGACCTCTGGGTCAATCACGTAAGGCGTGTCTTTTGTTTCTGCAAATATCAACTGAACGACCTCTGCAATCCGCACTTCGCGAAACTCCAAGTGTGATGGCACCACCTCTTTCTTCCCGGCGAACGACGGTATTGCGAAACACAGAAGAATCACAAACAATAATTTTTTCATGGTCGTTAAGGGCGATTAGTAGGCATCTGGCCAAGAGGAGGCAGAGGAGGTTTAACTACGGCATCGGTGCCCACAGGTCCGCCAGCAGACCCTGTCCAGATCGTCACTAATGATTGATCCACACTCCCCGTCATTGAATAGCGTGATCCACTGAAGAGCGAGGGAGACTCAACTCTTAAAACACCGCGAGAATCAGCCAGCACAACGAATGACTCATTACGCACCATGTAGCTGCCGACAATACGCCATATCTCACTGCGCTGAAGCGGCGCTATTGGATCTGGTGAACCTCGGGGAGCCGGTTTTGCAGCGATTTCAGATTGAGCAACTGACTTGTCAGGTGCTTCGTTGCTTTGTTTAGGATGAAAGAAGCGCCATATAGCAAATCCGCAGCCCAAAGTGACTAGAACCCATTTCATAAATAGGCGTGAGATGCGTTCTGTCCAGAAAGGGCGCTGGCAAGGCGCGCGACGCGTCGTGTGGCGGTGCCACACGCAAGGAGCGCAACGCGGCCAGCGCCCTTTCTGGACAGAACCCGGAGGGAGCGGCCCGTTTGGGCGAATTGCTGCGTTACGAATTTGGGTCAAGACGCCCAGTCTTGACCCAAATTCGCGCCTTGCACTTCATCCCAAACGGGACTCGCTCGCACTCACGCCTATTTATGAAATGGGTTCTATTAAGAGGGTTCCCAGAGTGATCCAGATCCGCTTTCCACTAAATTTATTCTGCCGCTGATCGACCGTCTCAGTCTTTCCACTAACTCCACCTTTAAACGAACTATAGAGAGGGAAAATCTCTTTTTTATATTTGCGTATCCACGTACCAACCAGCGTCGCCTTATTGAGCTTGTATCCCTCCCAGCAGTTGATGCTGTAGGTATTGTTCATGCCCAACGACACCTTCTTATGCGTCTTAAACGTGAAAGCAACAACATTTTTTAAAAATCGATTTAGCGTACTGATGTCCTGCACCATCAAGACAAGATCACATGCCACACCAGTCTCTTCATCAGTGAAGTGCCCATGCTCTAGAAAAAATGACTGATGGTTTTTGTGAATCTTTCCAGCGCCCCAGAACCGCCATGCTTCATCGATGCAGACAATATCCCCCGGCTGGACGACAGTGTTGACGTGAGCGCTCTTCATGTCATCGAAATAGGGAAAAAAATCTTCCCGAAAGACGTCCTGATTATCGACATGAATTACTTTCCCCAAAGACGCGAGAGGAATGTTTTGTTTTTCAAAGATATATTGATGAATTTTCGATTCGGAAATGCCGTCGATATTCGTCACCACGCGTCGACCACGAGCGATTGCTGGCAAGATTACTTCCGACACGACCTCATAGCTTTTTCCAGAGCGCATCAGGCCGGTATATGCATTGATGGGCATAAGCTATCCGATGATAGGTAAGCGGCGAATGACAAATCGCGTCACGAATGCGGATAGCAGCGCTGGCATTCCGTAAGAGATATTGAACAGGTCGAGGAAGTACCACACCCCACTCGGCACTCCCGCCAGGGAATTTGTTAGGCCCGAGGCTGTAGGCAAGAGCGGAGAAAGTATTTGAAGAAACTCAGTGACAACAAAAAATAGGCCGAAGTACAAAACGAACTTCACTATCACTGACCTGAAGACGAAGCCAAGGAGAACATTGACCGCTGACGCTAAAATCGCAAACATGATTCTCAGGCCCTCAGGACGATAAACATAGCAGCGATGGTCCAAACGAAGGCCATCGTTGCATACAGTGTTGCTCTGATCGATTCGAGAAGATCGCAATGCACGCTCAATACCAGCGATTTACCGAACAAATTCATGGTCGGCTTGGGACAGATTGAGTCATGAGAAGGAACCGCAAAATTCTTCACCGTTGGAAAGAGGTTCAGCAGCGGGTCAAGGATCATTTTCGCGGTCGGGGCTGATTCCAGCGCTGGCGTCGTGACAGCCGGGTCAGCTCCGAGATCCACCTGAACCTTGTTGACGACGTTCACATTCGGAGTGTTTACCACGTTGACGTTTGTTCCTACGCCCGGATCGGTACCAGGATTCGATGAAGGTTGTCCTGGCGTTATAGACGGAGATATCGGTACGGCTTGACCTGCGCCGCTCGACACGGGAGCGATAAGTTCCGAATTACTAGGCCAGGTAGATGGATTAGCCGACTGCACACTAGCCGCGTCGGCAGTTGTAACCGGGTCTGTGGTGGAATATGGAACGCCCTGATAGCCAGGTTGAGACGCGGCTCGCTGCCACAGCATGTTGGCCAAAGCTGCGATTACTGAGGCGTCGGCGGCCTTATCCAGTTCCGTTTGAGGGACTGCGGCCGCGATATCAGAAATCTTTCCTTTGACTGTAGCCGAATACAAAGAATTATTGACCATACTGAATTGATAGGTGCCAACCATCCAAGAGGATTGAGGCGTTGTATTTCCACCAGATCCAATTCTTCTTGCGCCGCACGTAATGACAGAACTCACTTCAGCACTGCATGGCACATCGAACACGGCCCCCGTACCACCGCCTATATTGATCCATCCCTGAACCGCTAGCTGCATGCAGATAGTTGGATCATCGCAGTACACGCTAATACCGTGGAAATTGAACGGCATACCATTGGGAATTCGCAACCGAGTAGACCCCACTAAATGGTTAAGACTGTCCACTTTCAAGCCGCTTTGAACATATGTGTTGCTACCGCTAGGCGTGGTCACTGTTCCAGTTGGCGTACTGGCGGTCGTTCGCAGGACAAATTTTGCGGCAGAACTATCGTCATCAAAAAAGACCTTGTAAGCGCCATACGCAAGACCGCCGACGATAGCCGCAGCCCCCAAACCGGCAGCTAATGAAAGCCAAACTGGCGCAGTAGCAGCAGTCGCGGCGGTTACTGCAACATCAGCAGCGATACCCGCTGCAACGGAGGCAACTCCTGTATAAGTGACCGCAACCCTTGGGTCGTTGGCTGCAAATCCTCGCCGTATTGCCGTTTTTTCGATGGTCTGAGCAACAGCCTTATTGACCGAGCCGGAGAAATTTGGAAGTGCTCCGGCATCGACTCTCAACATGACCAGCAGCCCCATCACGAAGCAAAAAATGTGTTTACACATAGTCAAAGAAATTCGATAGGAATAGCCAGAGCGATTAGTACGACGACCAACAAGAGAAAGAGCGCGCGCTGATAACCGATTAACTCAAGAGGTCGGCAGAATGCGTGGATAAATGGATCTGACCAATGATCAAAATCGTCATTCAGAAACTGGAAGGCAAGGGAGAGGAAATAGAAAATACACAGGACTAGAAAAATTATCTTTTCCATAGAATCATCCGTTCTTTAAACCTTCGATTACCGCCCATGCAGAAGCGATCCCCCACATGAACATCGCTAGATACCAAAGCTGATTGATCGTCATCACACGCTCCATACACAAAAAATGGGGTGCAGCTTCGCACCCCACTGGCACTTCCGATTAGCCGCCTTTCAGCATGGCCAGCGCGATCTTCGCGCCCTTCACTGCGATGTAAACAACAGCCAACATGCCGGCAATCGACAAGACAGCCGTCGTCACTGTGCCGAAGTCCACGGCGGACGTCAGACCGGTCATATCCGGACCACCTCCAGCCGCCATTGCCGAACCTGCTACGGCGGTAGTGACAACAGCGGCCATACCGCGCTTCACGAATTTGTTCATAAATTTCTCCTATAAAAATCCGGATTACCGTCCGGTCGGTTACTCGCTACCTGCGAATCATGTTTAGGATCGTTCCGGCCGACTTCGAAACTAAGAACAATCCCACTACAAAGCTGAATCCCATTCCCCAAAGTCCCGAGGCATAGGCATAGTCAAAAGGCGCGTTCTGGGCCTCGACGCTCGATGCCTGTGACTCATCAATCAAATATGCTTTGGCGACGGTAATCGCCGTTCCTGCAGGACATGGGGCTTGGGAAAATTGAGAGGGAACGCAGACCAGGACCGTCTGAACTGAGCCTGCTGCCATTTCTACGCAGCTTTCTTTTCTTGTTCTTTACTTGAAGACGGACGTGCGCTAGGGGCTCCTGCGCCGATGGGATGGAGATTGGTCAGCCTGGCGCCGATACGCAAAGTTTTATCGACGGCGATTTCAAATTCAGCGATGTAATCGCCAAGAGGAGTATCTCGAAGATGCTTAGGCATCATGAGTTCCCCAACAATCACCTGCGGCCCCTTCTCGATATTTTCGGAAGTGATAACGCATTGTGCGAGTCGTATTTCCTCTGGCTCACCAGTATTTTTATTGCGATAGGGAATGACTTTGTAACCAACGAGCTTGACCAAATGTTTCGTATCCATGCGATTTCCTCAACTTTCGAATTGAATTGGGGGCGTTAGCCCTGAGCAAAAATGCGCCGAACCGCGCAAAAGTCCTATATTTCCGGGTTTTCTAAGATCCAGGCATAAATGACTATGTAAAAAACACCATATAAGGTGTAATACTCACCAGTCGAGGTCAATTTATCACGATAAATGTATGGCGTCAACGAATTAGTGATAAATACACCCTAAGACGATAGAATTACTCAATGAAATGAAAGGGATTGCAGAATGGAAACATTTACCGACAAGCTGTCAGATCGCATGAAATTGCTGATTGATGTTCAGACCGACAAACGTGGAAAATTTGGGCAGCTAGAGGCCATGACGGGCATTCCAGCGGACAATTGGAAAAGCTTTTATTACGGTCGCCAACGGCCGAACCCGGACATGATCGAAGCTGTGGGAACGGCATGGCCACAGTACGCAGTGTGGCTAGTAACTGGTCAGGACGTGCCCGAACTCGGTCTGCTCAGACCGGATAGCAAAGACCTTGGCTGCAACATAGGTCCTTACCTGAGCAGTAAAATTGCAGCAGCACAAGTTACGCGCGAGCTAATGCTGAAATACTTCGAAGAAAAAGAGCCAGACAATTCCGAATCACATGACTCGATATCAAAGGCTGCTGAAAGGCACATTCATAATGCCCATCATGTTTTGAAGGGAGAGCATGATCCAGAAGGCAGATACTCGGCTGCAATGACGAAGGTCCGCGTGGAAAGAGAAAAGCACCAACTGGAGATAAGTGGACTGCCCCAAGCCGTATACAGCTTTGCGAAATCGCTGAAGGCATATCCATGGATAATCGAAGATACCGCTCAAAAGAATTTCAATGCGCTGATGCTGCAAGCGAAGGAAGAAAAAACAGTCTTTCAGAACGGCGATGGAAGCCAATAAAACGCTATATCCATATAATGAAGAGGCACTCTGAAAACAGTTTCCATCTTCCAAAAATGAAAAAGGCCTAAATAATTTAGGCCTTTTTTTTCTAGGATTCTCAACGAAACAATCAAATCACGATGATTTGCTTTTGATGAGTTAGATGAAAATTTAGCGGTAAGTTTTCCCAGAATTTAACCTTTGAATCAGCCTTCTTATTAGGCTGCTTCGTCACATCTCTCCTTCCCCACTCGCCAAACACCACGACATCGTCGTCTTCTTTGAAATGCGCTAAAAGGCGTTCATCATAGACAGTAATCGCCATCGAAGTTTTATTGACCACTCCATTCTCATCGGGCTCTTCGTACGCTTGATCTAACGACACGAGCCAATAGGCTGAACCTTTTTCGTACTTCGACTCTCGCCGCGTTATCTTATCTATTTTTCCTGAGACAGCAACAGGATAGGGATGAGTCATTTTTCCCAAAAGTCGATACAAGCGTTTGTAGTCGTCTACCTCAAAAAAGAAGTCTTTCCAAAAAATCTGCGTCGTACCGAACTTCAGAATGAGATGGTCTTCGATTTCTGAATGCTCTTCACAAAATGCTCTCAACTTCATAACGCGTGCAGCGGTGTTCAGATAAGAATTGAGACGTCCGGCACTCACATATTTCTTTTCTCCACCTGGACGCCCAGCTTTTACCTCATCTTCACCAGACTGCTTTGTATTTCCAACGTCTTTTTTCTTGGGATTTTCGGGAAGCAGCAATCGAAGCTCAAATACGCCATCTTCGAATTGTCCGATGAACTCCGGGGTTGATTCAGCGGCAGCAATAGTTTTCACTTGCCCTAGGACATTGAAAGTGCAAGTGTCCTCGTGCACTACATTTTTCTTAAGCTTGAAGTAATGAGGAACGATCACTCGCCGTCCGTTCCTCTCGGGATTCGACCCCGCGTTATAGACAACTTCAGATGCACATTTTGCGCATCGATAAAGGGCACGTGGATTGAATTGCGCCTGATCCAATGCGACCTCGTTACCACCCGCGTCCCTAGCATGCGACATCTTTACGCCCATAGTGCCCCTCAAGATTTCCATGTGGAATCTTATTCTACAATTTTGCAGAGCTTGCGGTGCAGAAAGGTTTTGCGAGTCGCCGAATATAACGTTTGGTAGAGCGAAATATTAATAACTATATGTTTTTAAAAGAATTTTCGGATGATTGAAAATCCTTGTGTCGGTGGTTCGATTCCGCCCCGGGCCACCAAGATTTCTCGGAAGAGGCAGCAGCGCTGATCGGCGTCGCTGCCTTTTTTGCTTTCTCGGCCTCCGCCATGAGGACGAGCATATCTCCACGGTCGATTCCGGCCTCATCTGCAATTCTCAACGCGGTCTCCGCATCTGGCGTACGCCCCTTCTTCACATACTGATGCAGCGTGGTGTAGCTCATATCCCAGTCTTTTGCCACGCGATAAAGCGTGCGGTCTTTGATTGCCTTGTTAATTGCGTCTTGCAATGTCATGGCACCCTCTCCTATCAAAATCACAAAATCAATTAAATAAATTCAACGGCAAAGCCGCGTTATCACGCGTCGATAAAACTCGTTTGAGTTATACTTGCCCTGCGTTATGACTCGATTGAGTTGCAAACTCAAAAGTTTTATAACTCATTTGGAACGCATTATGGCACATGCGTTCTCCCGCCGTTCATTCGCCCTGCGTGGGTCCAAAACTGTTCAAAGGAAAAACCATGTCTGCAATCGATAACAAGCACCTGATTGAAATCGTCTCCGTCCAAGAGTCCTCCGGCGTCAGCCGCAAGACCGGCAATCCCTGGAAGATGTACCGGGCTCAATGCGTGGTCACTGGCGGCGACAACGGCGCGAAAGTTGGCGAACTGCTGTTACCTGATTCGCTGAAGGACACGATTCCCGGTAAGTACCTCGCAGAATTCCAACTCGATGTGAGCTTTGAGCGCCTCGTTGTTCCTCGCATCACTGCACTTCATCCGCATGGCGGTGGTGCTGCACGCCCGCAAGCCAAGCCTGCTGCTTCTGCCGCCGTGCCAGCCTGACCATGAAACAGGCGGCGGATAAATTCACGGCGGATCTGTTTAGTAGTCCCCGCCGTGGCCGCCCGCCGAAGCTCGCACCTAAAACGAATGCACAACGTCAGCGCGAGTTTCGCCAGCGGCGCAAGTTCGATTTCCTAATTTCCGTTACGCGTAACGATAAATCCGATGCCTAAGTACGTCCTGTACTGCTCGCAAGATGCCGCACCTACCGTGTCAGTAGACGGCAAGCTCTCGTGCGACGGCGGTACATCGGCGCTACAGGTCGGGTTGCTGGAAACAACGCTGGATACGCCGGATGCATCGTCAGTGGCTGGTGTCTGGACTGCCGGTTTCTCCTTGGTGATGGCGTGTTTCCTGATCGGGCGTTGCATTGGCGCAGTACTTCAAATGATTCGGGAGGGGTGATGTCAACAGGTGCAATAACAGGACTATTGGCGGCAGGCGTCGCCGCTCTGTGGGTGCTGGACTTCGTGTTGATCTTCCGCGCTTTCTGCTAAAGATTTGCCTATCTCGGGCAAGCGCTGCCGGACGTTTCCGGCGTTTTATAGGGGTAAAACCATGCAAGTGCTCTCCAAGTTCAAGAAGGGTGCAGCCGTCGCCGCTGCTGGTGTGGCGGCAGTCGCTGCTGTGCCCGCTCATGCTGCTGGCACCACGGTGGATCTGAGTTCGATCACCGGTGCTGTCTCGTCCGGTGACATCGTGACCGGCGTTCTGGCCATCGGTGCGGTGCTGGCCGTGGTGCATGTGACCGTGAAAGCGGCCAAGCTGGTGATGGCGTTCCTGAAGTCGGCCTAAGGTTCGCCAAGCTGTAATCAGGGACGATGTAGCGCTGCATCGTCCTTTTTTTCGTCCATACGAAAAGGGGGAAGGCGTGAATTACTCGAACTGGTGGTATCTGATTGCATTCGCGTGGGGCATGGTTTGCGCTTGGGCTGTGGTCGTCGGCCTTGAGGTTTCAAAATGAAGCGCGCTCATTTCCTCTTGCTCGTAGCGCTGTGGAACGTTTGGTTGGGTGCGCATAGCGCTAATGTGCCGGTCTCGAAAGTACAGAATGCGCTGGCCGGTGTAATTCAAGCAAAAGCCGTATCCAACGGTATTTCCGCATCTGATCCCCGCTTGGCAAATACGTTGGTACGTTCGTCTTATCCGCTCACGGATGCTGTTGTGAAGGCGACGCAAGCCCAAGCTGCTGCCGGTGGCGCTGCTGCCGCCTCTAGCACGCTGGTAGCTTGGGGGACGGTCGGCGCTATTGTTATCGGAGCGCTTGCAGTGGCTGGTGCCGTTGGTTGGGCTATCGGCTATCTCGGGGCAAAGTGGTACTACGGCAAAAACGGAAGTGTGCAAGTTGGCGATAACCCTAGCTCGATCAATACGCCTGCGGGCCTTGCACCTCCGGATACGATTTATATTTTTTCTAATGCAGTGGCGACTTCTCCGGCCACTGCTTGTTTAGGCGCATCGTATTCTGACTTCACGATTTCCGGTGGACACGGTACGCAACGCGCTGTCTTGAACTCAGACGGTTTCTGCCACCTGATACGCACCGTTGTTTCAGATACGGGCGGCTCCTACACAGAAGATAATGGCTCGCTGGGCGCACCTCAGAAATCGTCCAACAATAAAACGCTCTGTCCCGGCATCAAGCTCACGGCCTCAAACGGCGTCTGTCCCGCTTCCAATTTCAAAGAGTTAGCTGCTGCCCCTTCGATGAGCGCTGCTGACGCGGCCAAGTCACTGTCCTCCTCTGATCTGGCAGCGCCTTTGCCAACTCAACCCATTGCCGATATCGCCAATGCAGCGTGGCGAAGCGCTGCAGGTTCGTCCGGCTACGATGGTCTGCCGTATGACGCCTCCAATCCGATCACAACCGGCGATGTCTCCAATTGGCAGTCCTCGCATCCCGATTACTGGCCGACCGTAGGAGACTTCGCAACACCTCAGCAAGCCACACCGGTAGATCCGGGCACCGGCAATGTGACCAATCCGATTCCGAGTACTGGCCCCGTTTCTAGTTCGCCGGCTAGCTCGTCGCCGTTTGGATTACCTACTTCCAGCACTCCGCAATCTTCCGTTGATCCGTCCAGTTCGGCACCGAATACAGGCAGCAATCCCAGCATTCAGCCGCTGGAAAACCTCGGACCTGATCCCGGCATTGGCGCTCCCTCCTTGGAGCCCATTCCAACGGCCACGCAAATTATTGCGCCCACGCGCAATATCTTTCCGACACTGAAATCCTTCGTTGTCCCTAGTGTGGATGTGCAATGCCCGACTTGGACTGTTCCGGTTTTCGGCAAAGATATCGCGTTGAAGGATCACTGTCCGCTCCTGGAGCAATCGAGGTCTTCCCTCTATGCGGCAATGGCCGTGGTCTATGCGCTCCTAGCGCTGTTCATTGTCCTTCGCTCATAAGGGGAACAAGTCATGTTTGGCATCGTTCTGTCTGCGCTCAATGCCGTCCTTGCATTCGTTCTGCGGTCGATTATTGTTAAATTCGTCGTGTTCTTTGCACTGTTCTTTGTGACGACTGAATTTATGGCTGTCATCGTGCAATTCCTTCCGACTGGCGATCAACTCACGAATGCCTTTGGCGGCATTCCTAATGCGGTCTGGTATTTCCTGAACCTATTCAATATCAAGGCCGGGATACCGCTTCTGCTCTCGGCCTACGTGACGCGCTTCACGATTCGCCGCATCCCGTTGATTGGCTAATCATGGGCATCAATGTCTATACCGGCCTGATGGGCTCCGGAAAAAGTTATGAGGTGGTGGCGGAAGTCATCGTCCCGGCGATCGCCAAAGGGCGGCGCGTCGTAACCAATGTGGACGGGATCGATGGAGACAAGATCCGCGCCTACATTGGAAAGACATACAAGCCAGTTCCTGAGCAACTAGGCGAGGTGGTCCATGTGACAAATGGTGATGTCGCGCTCGCCAATTTCTTTCCCTATTACGACGACAAGAAAGGTGCGCATACCGATACCATCGTTCAGCCTGGGGATTTGGTCTGCATCGATGAGGCGTGGCGATTCTGGCCTGCCACTGGTGCGAATCTCTTGCAGGAGCATAAGAGCTTCTTCCTTGAGCATCGGCATTTCACCAATGAGCAAACGGGAGTGGCCTGCGATTTGGTCCTGATGATTCAGGACATGTCTACGCTGAATCGCTTCGTAAAGAACGTGGTGGCGTTCCACATTCGCACGCACAAGAAAATATCTCTAGGCATGCCCACGCATTACAGCGTGTCGATTTTCGAGGGGAATAAGCAGAGCAAGGCAGCGCGAATCAGTGTTGAGCTGCGCAAGTACCGTAAAGATATCTTCCCTCTGTATTCCTCATTTAAGGGTGGCGCAGACGGGAAAATAGTCAATGTGGATAAGCGCCAAAACATGCTGGCGCGTAAAAAGATCTGGATGACAGCCGGGGTTCTGCTGGTGGCCTTGGTGGTTGGGCTGTGCAGCATCAACCGCTTTTTTCATCCCAAGCCCGTCGCCGAATCAACTCAGGCAGGGAAGCAAGACGCGAACGCTAACAACGCAAAGCAATCTGCCGCACAGTCCGCGAAGCCTGCATTTTCCGATGCGTGGCGCATTGTAGGGACGGCGCGTTTTGGCACGACAAGCTATGTCGTCATCGCGGATGAGGCGGGCCGTTTACGGTATGAATCCCCTTCAATGTTCGTCCAGATGGGACCGCAAACCATTGGGGAAATTGATGGTGCCAAAGTGACGCGCTATTCCGGCGCAGTCATTCATCCAGTTCATATCGAGGGGAAGAAATGAAGTGCGTAATTACTGCGTTACTGATGGCGTACAGCGTGCTCGCGGTCGCTGCTCCGACTGGCCCGCTGCTGCCTCTGATGCCCTTGTCTATGCCGCTGCCGGATGGTGTGCCTCCACAGTCTGATAGCGCAATGGAGTTCTCTCGGGTGCGCGTGGCGGAAGCGGTTGAAGCGATGTATACGCAGATTCTCAAAACGCCCTACCTGATACAGCCTGAAGTCGTAGCCGATGAGCGGCTCGTCTCATTCCGATTTGGCACGGGCGTTTCTGCTCGCTCTGAAGTCTCTCGCTTCATGGGTCTACTCGGATTATCAGTGCGCACGGTGAACGGCGTTGATATCGTCGGGATTGTGAAAGAGGTGGAGCCGGATAAAGAACCTTTCGTGTATCGACCCAAGTATCGGGATGTGACGTATCTGGTAGAGCTATTGCGGGGCCTCTTCCCGAAAGGTGAATTCACCTCTACACGTTCTGTTCACGGCGCGCCGCAAGCGATCACGGCAGATGCAGCCACCGGCCAATCGAAAATGCCTGCTCCTGCAGGATCTGCCGCTTCACTGCTCGATACTGATCCTGATGCGCTGGTATTCAATGGGACGGAAACAGATATCAAGAAGTTGTCCGGACTGCTTGCGCAACTGGATACACGGCAAGGCGAAGTGATGGTACGCGGCCAGGTGTTTGAGGTCGCTTCCAATGGGGCTGAAGGCTCGGCGTTTTCTCTCGCGCTGCATCTACTCGGCGGCACTGTCTCTGCTGGCGTCTCTACACCTTCCACGCTTGATGGTTTCGTGCGAATCAAGAATGCATCCATTGATGCCGTCTTTGCAGCGCTCTCTAGTGACAGCCGCTTCAAGACGATATCCGCGCCGTCATTACGTGTGCGCTCTGGTGCCGCTGGTCGCTTCGCTGTAGGTCAGGATGTGCCTGTGCTGGGCGCAATCAGCTATCCCGGAAATGGAAGCGCTCCGGTGCAGTCGGTCGAGTATCGCAGTTCGGGCGTTATTTTCGATCTGAAACCGATTGTGCGGGAGTCAGTAGTGGATTTGACGGTCGGCCAGCAGCTATCAAACTTCATCGTCACGCAAACCGGCGTCAACAATTCGCCCACGCTGACCAAACGCGAAGTCAGTACGTCCTTATCGGTCGCTGACGGTGATGTCGTCATCATCGGTGGTCTTGCGGAGAACCGGGAAAGCTCCGGCCGCATTGGCTTCTCGTTCCTGCCTGATTGGATGCGTTCCAATACCGGCCAGAACAGCAAGACGGAAATTCTTCTTGTCCTTCAGGTGTCACGCCTCTAAATCAGGTGCGGATCAAACGCCCGTTCTTGTACTGGAAAATCGTATGCAGGATATAGCCATCGTAGTCCATGATCCGCGCCACCAGTTGGCGCATGGTCTTGCAGAAGAATTGACGGCCATCCGGGCGTGTCCAGATGAAGGCCGCGCCCTTCCGCATCAGATTGCGGACATACAGCGTCAGTCGCAGTTGCTTCCACGGCGGGACAAAGTTGGAAGGAGCTAGCGCCTTGCGTGTGCGCTTGAAACGCGCAAAGTACGGTTGATACGGGAAATGCAGCAGGGGCAGTTCTGGTTGTTCCATGATCGCGCCTTCGAGGTGGTGTTAAAGCTGACCGGGTTCCTAGATTCGGAGCCCTCCGTAAGACCGGCGGTTTCGGTCGTTTCGACTCCACCGCCTGCCGCCGTTTTCCTGAGTTCTTCGCCCGATGATCGAATAGACGGCGCATAAGGCTTTTGCCGCAAGGGGGAAGGTTTGTAAAAGCAACAAGAGTTGATTCCCGTTGCAGATAGCACCGGGAAGCAAAAAGGGACTATCGTCGTTAGTATCTTGGACGAGCCCTTTTCGGTTCAAAATGAGGAGCACATCAAGGTGGCTACCTCCATTGAAATAAGGCTCGTTGAGCAGGATTTGCTTCCTCGCCGTAGTGAAATGTGATTCACTGCAACATACTCACTTGCTTTTGACTTTAAGCAGTATGCGTTTTCAAAAATAAACAAAATGCCCCGATGAAAATTCGGGGCATCGCGCTTCTTGAAAGTCAGGTGAGGATTTCAGCGCCAACAAGTAGGCATTCTCAATCGCTCCGATTTGGAACTTGCTGACGCGAGTTGCTACACAAGCATATAAATTTCTGCTCTCTCACAGAGGCTTATTATGCGTATCGGCAACAGCTCTCCCCCCCAAACTTCGATAGAGACCTTAGATCTCCCAAGCGAGCAATCAGACTCGCCGCCTCGCGTTCAATCGCAAGATTCCACGAAACCCGCTCGCTTGAAAAGTGAAAATGTCGTTTCGATGCTCAAGAAATTCTCCTCGTGCTGGCCATCTGAAAAGGCATTGGCAGGAACTTCATCTGGGGGTGTCCTAGAAAGTGGTCAAAGTACATCGGTCACTTCCTTTTCTCTACAGCGTATTAGTGAGCTAGAGTCTTCCATATTGAGCAAGGCGCTCTTCTACGCTCAAAATGGCACCGTTCCCAAGTCGTTGATGGTTACCGAAAATAAAAAGATCGAGAGTATAGATCTAACTGGAGACGAGATTTTCGCCAGCCAAGCTAAGCTCGCTAGCTCTGCGAGAGAAGAAGTCCTCATTCAGACGTTTGCTTGGGAGCCAAGTTCGCCGGGAGCGAAAGCAATACTAGATGGTTTGCTTGAGGCTATCGATGCTCGGCACAGAATATCCGCATCCGAACCGACTGCGCAGAAGAAACTACGTGTCTGTATTCTTATTAACGAAGGAACTGGATTTGCGGAAAAGTTCATGAAGATGACCTCCGCGAATAAGAAGCGTGGCCCCAGCAAACGTTGGGCGTCTACGCCTGATGCGATTGTAGGAAACTACAAGTCATCTTTAGACCACAAGTATTCCAAGCTTATAGAAGCCGCTGATTTTCAAGTACGCGTTCATCAACATAGCTCTTCAAACTCATTACATGCCAAGAGTGTTGTTGTGGACGGTAGGAAATCTGCCGTGACAGGTGCGAATGTTCAGTCCCGAAATCATGGTGATTGTAGTTGCCCCCGCAATTCAGGACACTCAGACATCGTTAAGTTACTGATGCTGCAGCCCGTCTGAACTCGCGAGGCGAGCGGTATTTCAGGGCCTTGTGCGGATGGCGCTCATTGTATTGCTCGAAGGCAGAGGCCAGATGCGTGAGCGCCGTAGGCACATCGGGCTTGTCCATGAAGGCGATGTAATCATGCTTCATCGTTTTTACGAACCGCTCCGCCATGCCGTTACTCTGTGGCGAGCGCACGGGCGTGGTCAAGGGCTCCAATCCCAGCTCGCGAGCGAAGCTGCGTGTGCGATGGTCGATGTAGGCCGAGCCGTTGTCGCTGAGCCATTCAATCACCTGTGGAGTCTGCGTGCTTCCAAACCTCTGCTCCACGGCGGCCAGCATCACGTCGCGCACGACATCCCCGCTATGCCCACCGGTAGTGGCCGCCCAGCTGATGGCTTCACGGTCACAACAATCCAGTGCAAACGTCACTCTCAATGCAGCCCCGTCATCACAACGGAATTCGAAGCCGTCCGAACACCAGCGCGCATTACTTTGCTTGACCGCTACGCGACCATCGTGGCGTCGATTGTCGCGTCTCACACCAGGTCGGCGCAGCAGCAACGCGTGCTCTCGCATGACGCGATAGACCCGCTTATGGTTCACGCACGCTTGCCCCAGAGATTCCCGGCTACGTCGCAGCAAAGCCCAGATGCGGCGATAGCCATAGCTCGGCAAGCTCGCGACATACAGCTCAATCTCTTCGAGCAAGCCGCTGTCGCCGACTTTGCGAGCACTACGGCCATCTCGCCATTCCGGGCTCCGGGCTCGTTTTACTGCCACTGCAGAGCGCGCCACACCGAGAACGTCACAGACCACTTTCATTGGTCGTCCTCCGGCAGCAAGGGCGAGCGCGCAATCAGGTTTTTTGACCGGCCCCATTCGACGGCCTCGCGCAGAATCTCGTTCTCCATGGTCTTCTTGCCCAACAGCCGCTGCAGTTCTTTGATTTCCTTGATGGCCGCGGCCAGCTCCGAGGCCGGGACTACCGTCTCGCCAGCCTTGACGGCGGTCAGACTGCCTTCCTGGTACTGCTTGCGCCAACCAAACACCTGGTTCGCGTTCACCCCGTGTCGCCTGGCAACGGCTGATACGGAAGCTCCAGGAGCCAAGGTCTCCTGGACGATGGCTATTTTTTCTTGGGGCGTGCGTCTTCTGCGACGCTCCGGCTCGGTCAGAATCTCGATGTGCTCCACGGTTTGCCTAGTCGTAAAACTGGTCATAAGACTATCCTCTATTTTAAGAGAGTCTTCGTGTCCTGAGATTCAAGGGGCTATTCCAGTGATAGCCCTGCTTATGATTTTGGAGTGACCTTTTCTGGACCCGTTTCTATTAGTCTAAGAGAGGATTTCGTTACGAACTGGAATGCAAGCGTCAATCCCGATCAAGAAACCTCTGCATTGGAGTCCCTTGCTGCTCCTGTCGATTTTCCTGCGACATCTTCAGACGCTGGCTTCAAGATGGCAGTTGTTACTAGGCGGCCTAATTGGAATTTGCTAAATGCGGGGAATGACACGCCTCAAAATCAGGCATTTCTTGCCGCAATTAATAACGCTCAGCAGTCCATACAGATAATGACTCCAAATTTGAATACACCTTCGGTAATTTCAGCGCTGGCTAAGGCGCTGAAACGAGGCGTTTCGGTTCAAATAGTGATTTCGAAAGGCTTTAATGATGAGAGGGTTGGAAACATCATTGCCGGTGGCACTAACGATGAGGCCATAGCTAATCTACGTAAGCGTAGTGGCAATCCAGAGAATTTAGACGTACGTTACTTCCGCAACCCGAAACTCCCTGACGAAGCTCCTACACCAGAGGGCAACGTGGCCAACATGGGGGCTAATCATGCGAAGTACTTGTGCGTCGATGGTGTGATGAACATTATTGGTTCTGCGAATATGGACAAGACTAGCTGGCATTTTTCTGGCGAAACCAATGTTGCAATCTTCGGACAGGAATCGGCGATAGCGCTCGACCGCGCTGTTTTTTCACCTGCTTGGTCGATATCCGAAAGGGCTACTGCTGCTGATGTGGCTTGAATTTTGAAAAATATTTTCTTACTCGCGACATGTGCATTTTTGTGTTTTAACCGCTCTGCTATATGCCACCAGAGTACTTACCAAAAAAGCCCCGAGTAAAATTCGGGGCTTTACGTTTCTGGAAACGTCAGGTGAAGACTAGTGGGCATATCTGTAATTCAGGGTATTTTTACGGCGTTGCCGATAGGAAATAGAGTATCGGAGTGAAAATCCTTGTGTCGGTGGTTCGATTCCGCCCCGGGCCACCAAGTTATAGAAAACGCCAACCTTCGGGTTGGCGTTTTTCGTTTCTGCGCCACATTCCTGGTTCCGGTGCCATGACCCGGTGAAACCAGCGCACCTCAAGCAGCACATCTGCTGTCATCATTTTCCAAAGCCCGAATCAACGCTGCCATCACGTCAGCTGATAACTGAGCCAGCCGCCAACCAGCGTGACGCTTGCGAGCCGATTTGACTCAAGCGACAATCGCGCGATGCGCTCCTCTCTCCTTCACCGACTCCTTCCCGCCGTCCTGGCCAGCCTCACCCTCCTCACAGGCTGCGCCAGCAACCTGGTAAAACGCGCCGACACCCTGGCCGCCCCCTCCGGCCTGCAACGCGAAGAAGTGCGCGGCGGTCCCTTCGTGCTGACGGCCTACGTCCACGCCAGGCCCAAGGCCCCGCTGCTGCGCATCTATCTGGAAGGCGACGGCCGTGCCTGGATCACGCGGACCCAGCTCTCGCCCGATCCCACACCGCACATGGCCATGGGCCTGCGCCTGGCCGCCAGCGACGGCGGCGACGTGGTGTACCTGGCACGGCCCTGCCAGTTCACACCGATGGAACGCAATCCGGCCTGCCAGCCAGCGTACTGGAGCGGCCTGCGCTATTCGCCCGAAGTGGTCAGCGCCATGAATGAAGCCATCAACCGCTACATCGCACGGCTGCAGCCCGCGCGTCTGGAGCTGGTGGGGTATTCGGGGGGAGGCACCATCGCCGTTCTGCTGGCGGCGCAGCGCAAGGATGTGAGCGCTATCCGCACCGTGGCCGGCAATCTGGATCACGTGGCCGTCAATGACTGGCATCAGGTCTCGCAGATGCCCGGCTCGCTCAATGCCATCGACTTCGCGCCACAGGTGGCACGCATCCCGCAACTGCATGTGAGCGGTGCCGAGGATGCCGTGATCATCCCTGCCGTCACACGCAGCTTCGTCGCCCGCACGGGCCGCTGTGCCGCCCTGATGATCGTGCCGGGCATGGCCCATGAGAGCGACTGGGACCGCAGCTGGCCGGCCCTGCTGAAGCTGCCGCTGCCTTGCACGGCCAGCAGCGCCTCATGAAAAATGGGTAGCCGGTACGAACCGGGCTACCCATTTTTCAGTTTCCTGATTTTTCTAACAGAATTTCATATCCCGGTCGCCTGAAAAACAGGCAACCCGCCATCAGAGCGCCATATCGGCCGATGCATTGGCCTTGGGCTTGTCCATGCTGCCAGCGCCGTGGCCAGCGGCCTTGGGAGCGATCACCGGGGGCGGCATCAGTTGCAGCACTTCGGCGGTATAGGCCCATTCCTTGGCAACCTGGTCCGGATGGTCGTTGAGCTTGATGCCGTAGCTGGGCACGATCTGGCGCACCTTCTGCTGCCATTCGGGGGTGGCCAGCTTGTCCTTGAAGACCTTCTGCAACACCGTCAGCATGATGGGCGCGGCCGTCGAAGCGCCCGGCGAAGCGCCGAGCAGGCCGGCGATGCTGCCATCGGCCGAGGCCACGATCTCGGTGCCCAGTTTCAGGACACCACCCTTGGCCTCGTCGCGCTTGATGATCTGCACGCGCTGGCCGGCTTGCCACAGGCGCCAGTCTTCCTTCTTCGCATTGGGGAAATATTCCTTCAGCGCCGCAAAGCGCTGGTCGTCGGACAGCATCAGCTGGCCGGCCAGGTATTCCACCAGCGGGTATTCATCGATACCGACACGGGCCATCGGCCAGGCGTTGTGGGTGGTGGTGGCCGAGAACAGGTCCCACAGCGAGCCCTGCTTCAGGAACTTGGTCGAGAAAGTGGCGAAGGGGCCAAACAGGATCACGCGCTTGCCATCGAGCACACGGGTATCCAGATGCGGCACCGACATCGGCGGTGCGCCCACGGAGGCCTTGCCATAGGCCTTGGCCAGGTGGCGCTGGGCGACGTCCGGGTTGTCGGTGATGAGGAAGGAGCCGCCCACCGGGAAGGCTGCGTAATCACGCGCCTCGGGGATGCCAGACTTCTGCAGCAGCTTCAGTGCACCGCCACCGGCGCCGATGAAGACGAACCTGGCATCGGTCTCGGTGGTGCTGCCATCCTTGAGGTTCTTGTAGGTGATGCGCCAGGTGCCATCGGCATTGCGGGTGATCTCGCGCACTTCGCTGGACAGCTTCAGCGCGAAGTTCGGACGACTCTGCAGATAGGCGGCGAACTGGCGCGTGATCTCGCCGAAGTTGACGTCGGTGCCCAGCGGGCTCCAGGTGGCGGCCAGCTTCTGGTTGGGGTCGCGCCCTTCCATCATCAGCGGTACCCACTTCCTAATCTGCTCGTGGTCTTCCGAATACTGCATGCCGGCAAACAGCGGGCTGGCCTGCAGGGCTTCGTAGCGCTTCTTCAGGTAGGCCACGTTGTCATCGCCCCAGATGAAGCTCATGTGCGGGGTCGAGTTGATGAAGGAGCGCGGGTTCTTCAGCACGCCGTTCTTGACCTGCCAGGACCAGAACTGGCGCGAGATCTGGAAGGCTTCGTTGATCTCGATGGCCTTGGCGATCTGGATCTTGCCGTCCTTGTCTTCGGGGGTGTAGTTCAGTTCGGCCAGGGCCGAATGGCCGGTACCGGCGTTATTCCAGCCGTTGGAGCTTTCCTCGGCCACGCCGTCGAGGCGCTCGACCATTTCCATCGTCCAGCCCGGTTCCAGCTCATTGAGCCAGACCGCCAGGGTGGTGCTCATGATGCCGCCGCCGACCAGCAGCACGTCGACCTTCTTGACGTCAGCCGCCTGCGATGCCGGCGTGGTGACCAGCGCGACTACGAGTCCCAGCAAAGCCAGGAGGGATTTTTTCAACATTGTCTAATCCGTTTGTGATGAGAGAGGGCTGCCTCCCCTGCGCCAGGGCGGGGAGTCGGACAACCGGCGCATGGCGCAAGACCCTGCGCCCGCCGTGGAGGGCAGGAATGGATGGATGCGTCATGGGCGTCGCAAGCGCGTGCAACGCCAGCCGGGCATGGCCGCGCGGGGCCACGGCACACGGGCCAGAGCTTGCCGGGCCGTGCCTGCCGGGTTCAACTGCCTGTCCGATGCCTGTCTCCGGCATTTGGGGAATGCCTGTACAAATCGTCTCCGTCAGAGCGGACCGGGATGGGGTCATGTTGAGGGGGCGAAGCGTATCACGGCATGGGAGTGAAGAGGGATTGCGGATATCCCTCATTAACGCGGGGCCGCAAGCCTGTTCTAGGGCCTCGGGAAATCCCCGATATCGGCCGGACCGTGCCTGCCTGACAATGCAAGAACCAATAACACTCACCATCCCTCATCGGGATGGGCACAACAGCCATCAGGGGCCCGTATGCAGACCGTCATCAACAAGCCGGAAAATTTTGCTTCCTATCTGTACCACGACCGGGCCTTCAACTGCGATACCGCCAAGATCCTGCCGGGAGAGTACTTCTACACGGGCCAGGACATGATGATCGTCACCGTGCTGGGTTCGTGCGTCTCGGCCTGCCTGCGTGACCGCGTGACCGGCGTGGGCGGAATGAACCACTTCATGCTGCCCGATGGCGGCGGCGAAGCCGACAGCCCGGTCTCGGCCTCGATGCGCTATGGCACCTATGCGATGGAAGTGCTGATCAACGACGTCATCAAGGCCGGTGCCCGGCGCGAGAACCTGGAATGCAAGGTCTTCGGCGGCGGTGCGGTTTTGCGCGGCATGAACGCCATGAACGTAGGCGAACGCAATGCCGCCTTCGTCAAGAATTACCTCTCGGCCGAGAAGATCCGCGTGGTGGCCGAAGACCTCAACGACATCTGGCCGCGCAAGGTGCATTTCTTCCCGCGCACGGGCAAGGTGCTGGTCAAGAAGATCAAGGAGGCCGGCGCCGATCTGGCCAGCCGCGAGCGTGAATATGCGTCCAGGCTGCAGGCCAAGCCGGTGGGTGGGGAAATCGATTTGTTCTGACCTTTCAGGATGCCTTCAACGCCATTCATCTTCCGCACATGAGTCATTCCATCGCATACAGGAGGGCTCGTCAATTCACGATATTGAACGCAATAAAAGAAAGTGATTCGGGTCCATTGTATCCAAATGGATACAATCCTGAGCGATATCGCATACAATGCTTCCATCGCTCCCCATGTACATCATCAAGGAAACAGGCAAGTTCCAGTCGTGGCTGACCCACCTGAAGGATCCGCAGGCGCGGGACATCGTCGCTGCGAGGGAGTTGTGGCATCAATTGAAGAAATCATGACATTGACCGGGATCACAAGGGAATCACCATGGCCAGCCGAAAACTCAGCAACAAGGATCTGCACATTTCTACCTTTGATCCTGCCAACTATCTCGACAGCAAAGAAAACATGGCCGCCTATCTCCAGACTGCGCTGGAAGAAAACGATCCTGACTTCCTGATGGCCGCGCTCAATGACGTCATCCGCGCGCAGGGTATCGCGGAGGTGGCCGGCAAGGCAGGCTTGGGCCGTGAAAGCCTCTACAAGACCCTCAAGCCGGGTGCGGAGCCCAGGCTGGGCACCGTCCTTCGCTTACTCGGTGCACTCGACCTGCGCTTGAGCATTGCCGCACCTCAAGGGGTGCGCAAACCCAAACGATCCGGCACCGTAAAGACATCATCCGCCCAGTCTCCTGCAACGAAGAAACCGGCACCACGACGCGCCGCCATCACCAAGATGACACCGGTGAAAAAGTCCGGCACGACGCGTACCACCAAGAGCGGAAAACAAGGCAACCCGATCTGCGCTTGAGTCCTTCCCAATCAAAGAAAATGCCGTCCGGCTCAACACCGGACGGCATTCTCACATCTCACGCAGCTCCGGTTCCGGAGCCGTCAAGCCTTCACTTCTTCAGCGTGGTCAGGCCTTGCTCAGCCAGTGCCTGCAACCATCCCAATCCCGCCGAGGTCGCACCGGCCGGGTTGTATTCGCAACCGATCCATCCCTGGTAACCCAGGGTATCGATCAGCTTCAACAGATACGGATAGTTCAGCTCGCCCACATCCGGCTCGTGGCGCTCAGGCACACCGGCGATCTGGATGTGGCCGATGCCGGGCATGTCGCGCTTCAACTTCACGGCGACGTCGCCTTCGACGATCTGGCAGTGGTAGCAATCGAATTGCACCTTCAGATTGGGCGCGCCCACTTCGGCGCAGATGGCTTGCGCATCGTCCTGACGATTGAGGAAGAAGCCGGGAATATTGCGCGTGTTGATCGGCTCGATCACCACGGTCAGACCGGCCGATTCAGCCTGGTGTGCCGCATAGGACAGGTTGTCCAGATACACCGCACGATGACGCGCGCGATCCTGCTCGGGCTTGATCAGGCCGGCCATCACGTGCAGGGTCTTGTTGCCGATGACGGAGGCGTACTTCAGCGCAGTCTCGATGCTGCGCTTGAATTCGTCTTCGCGGCCGGGCAGCGAGGCGATGCCGCGCTCGCCGGCGGCCCAGTCGCCGGGGGGCGCGTTGAACAGCGCCTGGGTCAGGCCGTTGGCCTCCAGGCGCGACTTGATTTCTTCAGGCTGGTAGTCGTACGGGAACAGGAACTCGACGCCGGAGAAGCCATCCTTGGCGGCGGCGGCGAAGCGGTCCAGGAAATCGTGTTCCACGTACATCATGCTCAGGTTGGCAGCGAAACGCAGCATCGGGTTCTCCTTGATAACGAGGGGGCCAGTGTAGCGCGATCAACGCAAAGATCGGCGCCATCACCGGCAGTGCAGAAAACGTCAAAGCCCGCAGGCACAGCCATGCGGGCTTCGACGAGAGCTTGGCTTACTTGTTGACCAGGCCCGGCTTGGTGGCCAGGGTGGCGATGGAACCGACCACCAACATCACCGCCAGCATGTACATGCCGGTCGCGTTGTTGTGGGTCAGGTCCTTCAGGTAACCGATCAGGTAGGGGCTGACGAAACCGGCCAGGTTGCCCACCGAGTTGATGGCGGCAATACCGACGGCCGCCGCAGCGCCCGACAGGAAGGCGGTCGGCAGCGACCAGAACAGCGGTGCGCAGGTCAGCACACCGGCTGCGGCCAGCGACAGCGAAGCGATCGAGACGGCGGTGTTGTCGGCAAACAGGGCCGCACCGACGAAGCCCACGCCACCCATCAGGGCCGGGATCACCAGGTGCCAGCGACGCTCACGCATGCGGTCGGCGCTGCGGCCGATCAGGTTCATGGCGATGATGGCGCAGCCGAACGGAATGGCCGACAGCAGGCCGATTTCCAGATTGCCCTTCACGCCGGTGGCCTTGACCAGGGTCGGCATCCACAACGTCAGACCGTATTGGCCCATCACGAAGGAGAAGTAGATCAGGCACATCAGCCAGACACGCGCATCCTTGATGATGGCACCGAAGCCGTGCTTGCTTTCCTTGCCCTTGGCGTCGCCGTCGATGTCGGCCTGCAGGCTGGCCTTTTCTTCATCGGAGAGCCACTTGGCGCTCTTGACGTCGTTGTCCAGATACAGGATGGTGGCCAGGCCGATCAGCACGGCCGGAATGGCTTCGATCAGGAACATCCACTGCCAGCCTTCCAGTCCACCATTTTGATGGAAGGCATCCATGATCCAGCCCGACAGCGGGTTGCCCAGGATGCCGGCTACCGGAATGCCGGACATGAAGACCGCGATCACCTTGGCACGGCGGTGCGAAGGGAACCAGTAGGTCAGGTAGAGGATGATGCCGGGATAGAAACCGGCTTCGGCCAGGCCCAGCAGGAAGCGCAGGACGTAGAACTGGGTGGCGTTCTGCACGAACATGAAGGCCGCCGACAGGATGCCCCAGGTGATCATGATGCGGGCGATCCAGATGCGCGCGCCGACCTTGTGCATCAGGATGTTGCTGGGCACTTCGAAGAGGAAGTAGCCGATGAAGAACAGACCTGCACCCAGACCGAAGACGGTCTCGGAAAAGCCCAGGTCCTGCGACATCTGCAGCTTGGCGAAGCCGACGTTGACGCGATCCAGATACGCGATCACGTAGCACAGCATCAGGAACGGCATGATGCGCCAGAAGACTTTCTTGTACAGCCCGTCCTTGGATTTGTCATTGACGTCGAGGCCGACGCCGGTAGTGCTTGCGGTGGTCATGATGTTACATCTCCCTAAGAGTGTCGCGGCTGCTCGCACGGCCGCTGGTTGCTTGGTGCCCGTGGTCTGACGGGCAATTTATGGATTCAATCGGACCATCGTCCTGTTTTTGCACAACAGGACGACAGCCGGCATTGACTGGCCGGTCTTGCGCCGGCTTGGCGATCGCTTGCACCCACCACCTTCCGTTGGGCGCAAGCGGGGCATGGCGGACCAAAACCGGCCACCATGACGCGTTGTTGCGATGGGTTGCTGACGCTGCCTGGTAACTATCGTTACTATTTTCCAGCGTTACTACTTACCAGCGCGCCTTGAAGGTATCGCGCAAGTCCTGCAATGCCGCCTCTTCCAGCGGGGTGGCACGGCCACCGGCCAGGTGCCACAGCCTGGCGGTTTCTTCCAGCTCTTCGAGTGCGAAAGCGGCCTTGGAGACCGAGCTTTCCCACACCACCGGACCGAGCCGCTCCAGCAGCACGCCGCGCACTTGCGTGGCGATCTTCGCCACCTGCTCGGCCACTTCCGGTGCGCCCGGACGGGCATAGCGGATCAGCGGGATGTGGCCGACCTTCATCACGTAATACGGCGTAATGGGTGGCAATACATCCTCTTCGCTGTAGACGCCATTGATGGTCAGCGAGACCAGATGCGTGGAGTGCGTATGCACCACCGCATGCATCTCGGGATTGTTGTCGTAGATGGCGCGATGCAGGACCAGGGTCTTGGAGGGCTTGTCGCCCGAGACCCATTCACCGGCCGCATTGACCTTGGCGATGGCAGCCGGATCGAGGAAGCCGAGGCAGGCATCGGTCGGTGTGATCAGCCAGCCGTCATCAAGACGGGCGCTGATGTTGCCGGCCGAACCCACCGTGTAGCCGCGCTGGTAGAGCGAGGCGCCGATACGGCAGATCTCTTCGCGCAACGCGCTTTCGTTGGTGGTGCGGCTCATGCCGTCTTCCCGTCGAGATAGCGCAGTGCCTTCTCGAAGAAATCGACGCTGCCGAAATTGCCCGACTTCAGCGCCAGTGCCACCGGTTGCTCATCCAGGGTGGCGGTCGCCGGCACGCCCGGATCGATCTGCGGACCGATGCGCAGGGCGCGCACGTCCAGTGCCTGCACCACTGCGCCCGAGGTCTCGCCACCGGCCACCACGAACTGGCGCACGCCACGTTGCTTAAGACCAGCGGCAATCGATGCCAGCGCCTGCTCGACCAGATGGCCGGCCTTGGCTACGCCCAGTTCCTTCTGGACGGCCTTGACTTCATCGGGGGTGGCCGTTGCGTAGATCAGCACCGGCTCGTTCTTGATGCGTTCATCGGCAAAGGCCAGCGCCTGTGCCACCACGTCTTCGCCACGGGCCAGCGCCAGCGGGTCGATGCGGAAGGCGGGACGCCTGGCTTTCCATTCGGCCACTTGAGCATTGGTCGCCTTGGAGGCGGAACCGGCCAGCACCACCGACAGGCCATCGACCTTGGGCAGTTGCGCGGCTTCACCGGCCGCAGTCAGCAGGCCGGCACGGCGGAAGTTCTCCGGCAGGCCCAGCGCCACGCCGGAACCACCGGTGATGAGCTTCAGTTCGGCGCAGGCTTCGCCCAGGGTGAACAGATCCTTGTCGGAGACCGCATCGGCGATGGCCATCTTCACGCCTTCGGACCGCAGGGCGGTGAAGCGCTCCTGCGTCGCAGCCGCGCCGCGCGCCACGGTGTCGTAGCGCACCAGGCCGACCTTGGATTCGGTCTGGCGCTGCAGGACGCGCACCAGGTTGGCATCGGTCATCGGCGTCAGCGGATGGTTCTCCATGCCCGATTCATTCAACAGCGCATCGGCCACGAACAGGTAGCCGCGATAGATGGTGCGGCCGTTTTCCGGGAAGGCCGGGCAGGCGATGGTGAAGGCCACGCCCAGCTCCTTCATCAGCGCATCGGTCACCGGACCGATGTTGCCTTCGTCGGTGGAGTCGAAGGTGGAGCAATACTTGAAGAAGAACTGCGTGCAGCCCTGCTGCTGCAGCCAGCGCAGTGCGGCCAGGGATTGCTCGATGGCGTCAGCGGGAGCGATGGTGCGCGACTTCAACGCGATCACCAGCGCATCGGCTGCCACGGCCGGCATTTCGCTGGGCACGCCGATGGTCTGCACGGTGCGCATGCCGCCGCGCACCAGCATGTTGGCCAGGTCGGTGGCGCCGGTGAAATCGTCGGCGATACAACCCAGCAAGGGACGGGATGTGGACATGAATACTCCTCGATTCAGATGCAGGGACGACGACTTACTTGGCCTTGGCCGGCGGCAGGTCGATGCCGGGGAAGATCTTGATGACGGCCGAATCATCCTCGCCGCCATGACCGGCGGTGGAGGCCATCATGAACATCTGGTGGGCCGCGGCCGACAGCGGCAGCGGGAATTTGCTGCGGCGGGCGGTATCGAGCACCAGGCCCAGGTCCTTGACGAAGATGTCCACGGCCGACAGCGGGGTGTAGTCGCCGTTCAAGATGTGCGGCACGCGGTTTTCGAACATCCACGAATTGCCGGCGCTATGGGTGATGACCTCATACAGCGCATCCGGATTGACGCCTTCGCGCAGGCCCAGGGCCATGGCTTCAGCGGAGGCAGCGATGTGCACGCCGGCCAACAGCTGGTTGATGATCTTGACCTTGGAGCCGATGCCGTGGGTGTCGCCCAGGCGATAGACCTTGCCGGCCATGCCGGCCAGCACGTCTTCGATCTTGGCATAGACCTCGGCGGGGCCGGAGGTCATCATGGTCATCTCGCCGGAGGCGGCACGGGCGGCACCACCGGAGACCGGTGCGTCCAGCAGCAGCAGGCCCTTCTCGGCCAGGCGCTTGCCCAGTTCGATGGCAAAGTCCGGCGCCACGGTAGCGCTGGAGATGACGACGCTGCCCGGCTTCATGGCCGACACGGCACCGTTCTCGCCGAAGAGCACCATCTCGGTCTGCGCGGCGTTGACCACCAGGGTGATGACCACATCGACCTTGCCGGCCAGCTCGGCCGGGTTGGCGCAGGCCACGCCACCGGCGGCGGCGAACTTGTCCAGCACTTCCTTGCGCACGTCGCAGGCATGCACGTTGAAACCGGCACGCAACAGCGAGCTGGCCACGCCATAACCCATGGCTCCCAAACCGATCACACCTACATTCCTGGACATAATTGCCTCCGCATTGATGGCGCCGCTGCCGCTCTTGTGTTGGCAGGACGTTGCGCCGGGTTGATGATGCAACGCCGGCACAGGCCGGCGTCAGAATTTCAAATCACGTAAAACTTCTGATCTTTTAAATCTTTTAAATCGTTTAAATCGTTTAAATCTTATAAATGTTTTAAATCATTTAATGCAATGCGGGCCAGAGATTCATCCCTGTCAGGACTGTCCCTGGCTCAAGCGCCGTGCCGCGTTGAACATGTGCGTCTGCGCCGCATTGCGCGCGGCCATTTCATCGCCGGCGCGAACGGCAGCGACGATGGCCTCATGCTCTTCGCGCACCTGGCGCGAGAAATCTTCATAACGTGCTTCATTGCCGCGCGTGACTGCCGTGGCCGCTTCCAGATACTGGGACAAAAATTCCAGCGTCTTGATGAAGTAGGGATTGCGCGTGGCCTGCGCCAGTGCACGATGGAAGGCCACATCGGCCGCCACCCCATCCCCGCCTGCTGCCACATCGACACCGATCTGCGCGAGTGCCGCCTCGATGGCCTGCAAGTCCTCGGCGCTGCGGCGCTTGGCCGCCTGTGCCGCCACTTCGGCTTCGATGGCGCGGCGCAGCTCGACGATCTGCAATACCGCATCGGGCGAACTGACCTCGGTGTAATCGATGCGCAGCGGCTTGATGCCGGCCTGTTCGGTCACGAACACACCGCTGCCCTGGCGCGGCTCGACTACGCCCTCATGCTTCAGGCGCGCAATCGCTTCGCGCACCACCGTACGACTCACACCGAACTGCTGCGCCAGCACCGCTTCCGTGGGCAGTTTGCTGCCGCGGGGGAAAGCACCGGCGTCGATGTTGTCCAGTAATTGCCTGGCCACAGAATCGCTGAGCGCCTGTGCGGGGATCTTCTGAAACATGGATGTCTCGCGGTCGTTATAGTCAGGTTATCCGGTCATCATACAAATTTATTTTGAACGGGGCAATGCGATTTTTTCTCTTTACCGGGAGTAACACCCCCGTTTGGCGAACATTGCGCGCAGATAGAAGCACTTATTGTGATATATGCAGCAGTTCGCTCCAGACATCAAGAATACGAATATCTGCGCCATCGCCGCACTGATCCAGCCGGGTCGCGCTACAGGCTCTACAATCAGGGCTTTTCCGCCCTGGATGTGCCGCATGCCCTACGATCTCTCGGACAAGCTCGTCATTGGAATCTCGTCACGCGCCCTCTTCGACCTCGAAGTGGAAAACGCCATCTACGACCAGCAGGGCGTGGACGCCTATGCGCAATACCAGCGCGATCACGAGAACGATCCGCTGCAACCCGGCACGGCTTTCCCGCTGGTCAAGGCGCTGCTGCAGTTGAATGAACTGATCCCGGAACGCCGTCTGGTGGAAGTGGTGGTCATCTCGCGCAATACGCCTGACACGGGCCTGCGCGCCTTCAATGCCATTGCCGCCCACAAGCTCGACATCAGCCGCGCCGCCTTCACCGGCGGCGGGCCGACGGCGCCCTATCTGCAGGCCTTCAAGATCGACCTCTTCCTCTCACGCGATACCGGCGACGTGCAGGAAGCCATCGATGCCGGCGTGGCCGCCGCCCAGCTCTATGCCGCCCCGCTGGATTACAGCGCACCGGACAAGCAGATCCGCATTGCCTTCGACGGCGACGCCGTGCTGTTTTCGGCGGAGTCCGAACGCATTTTTGCGGAGAAGGGGTTGGAGGCTTTTACCCGCCATGAGCAGCGCCATCGCAAGAAAGCCATGAAGGAAGGCCCGTTCGCCAAGCTGCTGCTGGCCTTGTCGGCGATCCAGAAACAATTTCCACCCAGGGAGTGCCCGGTGCGCATCGCCATCGTCACTGCCCGCAACAGTCCCGCGCACCAGCGCGTGATCCATACGCTGCGGACCTGGAATGTGACGGTGGATGAAGCCTTCTTCCTCGGCGGCCTGAACAAGGCCGAGGTCTTGCAGGCCTTCGGTGCGCACATGTTCTTTGACGACCAGGAAGGACACGTGCAGAAGGCCGCCGTGGTGGTGCCCTCGGGGCGGGTGCCGTACAAGGGCGGGACGCTCGAAGGCACACGCCCGGCGCGGGCCCGGGCAAGCAAGGGATGAGCAGGGGCAACGCACGCGTCAGCCACTCTCCCCTCCTTTCTTGAGCTTGCGCAGCGCGCCATGCGCATTGCGCATCAAGAGAGCGGGATATTTTTCCACCAGGACATTGAGGCCGGGCACGAGTCTGTGCAGGGAGGCGGCCATCGCCATCTCCGTGACGTCTTCGCTCCACAAGATTTTTTGCACGAACAGGATAGGGCCGATCTCACCGAGCACATCGACACACGTCTGGAATTCGCGTGGATCCTCCGCCTGCCGATAGCATTGCCCGATCAAACAATGAAGCTCCTGTTCGAAGTCATCTGCGACAGAGGCAGGCAAACTGGTGGTGGCGCTCTCGAAGACCGCGCGCAGCCGATCCAGGTCTTCGGCCAGCCTGATGGTGCTGCTGACGATCAGGCGCAGCGCTTCTTCAGACAGCGGCACCGGCCGTTCTGGCTTGCCGTTGCTCATGCCGCACCCGCTTCCTGCGCAGCAGGTACCGTCTGCGGTTCGGCCGGAAGCCGGAACCGTCCCACCAAGGTGGAGAGAACCACGGCCTGATCCTGCAATCCCTGTGAAGCCGCAGCGGCCTCCTCCACCAGTGCCGCATTCTGCTGGGTCACGCCATCCATCTGCCCGATGGCCAAATTGATTTCGGCAATCCCCTTGCTCTGGTCATCGCTGGCCCGGGCAATGTCGGCCACGATGGCCGTCACCTGCTCCACGCTTGCCACGACGCTTTGCATGGTCGTCCCGGCTTGCTCGACCAGCACGCTACCGACGCCAACTTGTTCGACCGTATTGTCGATGAGGTCCTTGATTTCGCGCGCGGCCGTTGCCGAGCGCTGTGCCAGGCTGCGCACTTCGGCAGCGACCACCGCAAATCCCCGTCCCTCGTCGCCGGCACGCGCTGCCTCCACTGCCGCATTGAGCGCGAGAATATTGGTCTGGAAGGCAATGCCATCGATGACGGCGATGATCTCCACGATACGTGCCGACGCCTGCCTGATCGCGGACATGGTGGAGACCACGCTCTGGACGACCTCGCCCGCCTGCCCCGCCACCGCCGACGCATTCACGGCCAGCGCATCGGCCTGCTGCGAGTTGGCGGTGGTCTGCAAGATGCTGCCGGTGATCTGCTCCATGGCCGAGGCGGTCTGCTCAAGCGAACTGGCCTGCTCCTCGGTGCGCGCCGACAGATCGATGTTGCCGCTGGCAATCTGCTGCGATGCCGTGGCCACGTTGTCCGCACCGCCTTTGACGCCCTTGAGGATTTCCCGGAGATTTCCATTCATGTGCCGCAGAGCAGCGATGACCTCCCCGGTTTCATCCTTTCCGGCCAGGGCAATGTCAGTGCGCAGGTCGCCTGCAGCCACGGTATTGGCGATCCTGGCCGCCAGCCTCAGCGGTGCGGCAATGGCGCGCGCAACGATCACCGAGAGCGCGCCTCCGAGCAAGAGGACGGCGACAAGCGCAGCAGCGATCAAGGTTTGCGACTGCCCATAGATACGGGCCGTCTGCGCAGCGGACTGGTCACCGCCGCGGCGATTGACGTCGGCCAGGACGGAGAAGTCCTTGAGCAGAGAAAAGTAGACATCCGAAGAGTCGCCCGCAAAGAGGGAAGCGGCCCTGTCGGGACGGCCGCCTTCCAGTGCTTCCATCAATTCAGCATGCTGACGCAACAGCATGTCGATGCGGCGGCTGGCATCCGGATAGACGGCTTTTTCCTCGGGCTCGGAAATCTGACCCTGATAGGTTTCAAGGGCCGCCTTGAGATCACTGAGCACATCCTGCGTGCGCCCCCGCAGCGTCTTCGTCAGCGCAGGATCGGTGGCATAGACGATCAATTGCGCCTCGTTGCTGCGCAGCCGCGCCAACAGCAGCTTGATGTCGCCCAAGGTCTTGATGCTGGGCAGCCAGTTGCTTGCCAGTTCATCGGCCGACGCGTGCACACGATCAAGCTGCCAGAGCGAGAACGCACCGATGCAGGTTGTGAAGATCAAGATCAGGCCGAACGAGATGACGAGTTTCTTTGCGATCTTCAGATCACGGAATTTTTTCACACTACCCCCGGGTTATTGTTGGACAAACCGGGGCTGATCCACATGAAAGAGGAGAGCAGGACTGCGCCGAACAACGGTATGCGCGCGTCGCGCCTTCCTCCCGGCGACGCCAGTCAAGAAGCTGCAAGAGCTGCGAGAAATGCCTGCCAGCCCATCGCAGGCTGATCGGTGAGACTGGTTCTTTGCAGTGAATAGCCCCCGCAGAAGACTATCAGCGAGAGCCGCCAACTTCTTGCCCGAGAGCGCAGCAGTGTTGCCTCTGAGTGCAGCGATCTCACGAAATGATGACTCGGATGCGGACATCTCATTTTCTGTTCAGACGCTGCGCCAGAAGCCGGCGCAATTCGTTGGGCGTGTAATCGAAGGCCAGCTTGAAGACGCGGGAGAAATGGCTCATCGAGTTGAAGCCTTTGCTGTAGGCGATCTCCGAGATCTGCAGATGATTGAAGGCGGGATCGCTCAGCATGTTCTTGCAGGCTTCCAGACGCTTTTGCAGAATGAAGCGGGACACCGCCATGTCTTCATGCTGGAAAAGCAGATGCAGCTGGCGCAAGGAGATCTGATGGGCAGAGGCGATGACACCCGGACTGAGCGCGTCGTCATGCAGGTGGCGAAGAATATATTCCTGGATCAATTGCCGTTTGACGGAAGCATTGTCGCCGGCCGCCCGCGCATCATGGTGCAGCAGGGCATTAACCAGCTCCAGCAGAGAGCGGCTGGCGGCCCCCAGCAGATGGTGCTCGAGCTGCAGCAGCTCGCTGGCCATGGCCCGCATGTGGTTGGCCAGCAGGTAGCCGATACCGTGACGGCTCTCCACCCGGCCGCCGCATGGCGGCTCCTTGTGTCCGGGGAAGCGCTCTCGCAACAGGCGCCATGGCAGCATCAGCGTGAGCTTGTGCAAGGTCCGCGTCACCTCGAAACGGGTGGCGTTGGCGGTGGTCCATACGATCAGGTCACCGGCCCCGACCTCCAGGCTGTGTCCGGCAGAATGAAAACGTTCGCTGCCGCTCTCCGAAAGCTGTATGCCGATATGTATATCGTCATCCCTTTTGACTGTCTGGTGATCGCGCTTTCCCTCGCAGGGATCACAGATCGTATTGATGAGCGACAGATCATCGAATTCGTGTCTGACGAGATGAGCCCGAAAATCCGGCGACACCGCTTGCGTCAAGGCCCACTCCTGATACGAACGGCATAGTGCTGTCTGCCAGGCTTCGGTTCTTTCGGCAGGCGCGATCTCTTCGCTGAGCCAGGAATAAGTCTTTCCTTTGCGATGCATGGCGAGCTCCTTTCATCTGAATGCTCGCATCCGATGCTGACAAAAGAATGACGAACGGATCGTCTAAACGTCGCTCATGATGTTAGAAAAACCATGTTTTCCTCGTGGAACAAGCGTTGACCACAGGACTTTCCAGACGGTCTGTCATCATATTGACGTTATAAAATCGCAACTACGCGGCAGGAAAAAAGAAGCGACGATGCAGATAACTCAATCCATAGCTCGCTTATCAAATCCCCCTGCATTGAGAATGAAGGCCCGCGTAGTGAGATAGAGCACGGCGCCATTCAATACGTGCCAGAACATGTGCGTTCCGATGCTGACGTACTGGCAAGCCACCATATCAAGCGACCGCAACACCAGCGACAGCGTAAATACCCCTGCCGCCAGCAGCAGGATCATGGGCTCTACCTTGCGCATACGCCAGTGATACACACCCAGTCCGCCAATGAACAGCCAGGCCGATCCATATGACGCCACCGAGCCATTGAGCCACTGCTCCGGCAGCATGCCCACCCCATAGGTGACGACAAAGAAGAACAAGACCCAGCCCATCGTCGCGAGCCCGCCGCAGCGCGCCACCTTGCGCAGGTAGAACGCCAGGAACAGCACCTGATAGACCGAAATGGGAATGACATCGGCAAACAATGCCCAGCGCACGGTAAAGGTGTGGAAAAGAAAACTGCCCACGCCGATCACGGCCACCATCAGCGTCAATAGCCGTGACATCGCCACCGTGCCGCGCCCATCGGGCAGCGGCAAGCGCCACAGGCAAAACGCGGCCAGCAGGAAAGCGAGATTGGAAAGCGCATTGACGGGCTCAGCCCAGAAGGCGGTGCTGAGACGTTCGCAATACAGGTCTACCGGGGCAAACAGCGATTCGTTCATGGTGAGCATTAGCAGAAAGTCGACGGGCAGCAGGATGAGATCGAAAACAGCGGCCAGCAGATCGCACGTTCACGATGCAGCCGCCATCATCCGCGAAGCCGCCGGTTTTTGCCAGTCGCGGCTGCCGCCCTCTATGCTGTCGCCCCGATCACCCTGCCCGGTCGCCCGGCCAGCCATCCCAGCACGCCCATCAACACCGCTGCACCGGCACACAAGATGAGGACCACGCTCCACCCGCCACTGACATCGTGCAGCCGCCCCATGAGGATAGGCCCCGCCGCCGCCAGCAGGTAACCCACGCACTGCGCCATGGCTGACAGCGCCGCCGCCTGCGGTGGCGTGGAGACGCGCGTGCCGACGAAGGCCAGGCCCAGGATCAGCACCGCGCCGGTGCCGAATCCGAACAGCGGCACCCAGACGATGGAAGCCTGCGGCCAGATGATCAGGCCGGCCAGGCTGAGCACGGTAGCGGCCGACATGCCTGCCGCCACCGGGCGATGGTCACGCAGGCGCGGGGCCAGCGGTACCAGCAGCAGGCCCGGCAGGGCCGAGGCCAGCTGCATCAGGCCATGCAGGTTGCCGGCCTCCACGGCGCTATGGCCATTGGCCGCGAGGATCGAAGGCAGCCAGGCCGTGACCACGTAATACACCAGCGAATTGGTCCCCAGAAAGAAAGTCACCTGCCAGGCCAGCGGCTGGCGCCACATCGAAGCAGCCCGCACGGGAGCGCTGGTCGGGCGGATCGCGCTCCGCCATTGCGGCAGCCAGGCCAGCATCGTCACCAATGGCAGCGCAACGAAAGAGACCAACGCCCAAGACCAGCCCAGGCCGGCCGCCAGCGGCACGGCACAGACCGAGCCCAGCGCGGATGCACCGCCCATGGTGAGGGCATAGATGGCGGTCATGCGCGTGAGGTCATCGGGAAAGTCACGCTTGAGCAGACTGGGCAAGAGCACGTTGCCGCCGGCAATCCCGCAGCCGATGAGACCGGTGCCGGCCAGCAAGGCCGCCACCGAGCCGGAGGAACGCAGCAGGATGCCACCGGCGATCAACAGCAAGGCCAGCAGCAGGGTGCGTTCCAGACCGAGGCCGCGTGCCACCCGCGCGGCCAGCGGCGACACCAGCGCGAAGCACAGCAGCGGCAAGCTCAGCATCAGGCCCGCCGCACCGGCCGAGAGCGCAAAGCTCTGCTGCAGCAAGCCCATCAACGGCCCCACGGCAGTGACCGGCGCCCGCAGATTGGCGGCAATCAGAAGAATGCCGACGATCAGCCAGGCCCGGCCCTGGGCAGGGCGGCGATCATCGGGATCATCGGAGGGGATAGCGTGCACGGGCTGGGTCATCGGAGCCGGATTTGATCAGAAGCAGTGAGCGCCCAGCTTAGCCAATCGCGCTCTGCACGTATTTGGCTACAATGCCAGGATATTGCTAAAAACGGTCAATACCCTCATGGCCTCCCTCTACGCCAGCCTGGTCGAACATGATCCGGACCGCCTCGATGCAGCGGTCACGGCCTTGCGCGTCCACACCTGCCAGAACGAACGCGAGACGCCGTTCCACAGCCATCGCAAGGGCCAGCTGGTGGTCGCGCTGCGCGGCGCGGTGACCTGCGAAACGGCCCAGGGGATGTGGATCGTGCCGCCGCAATCGGCGGTGTGGGTGCCACCGGGCGTGCCGCACAGCAACCGCGTCACGCTCGACGGGCAGCTGTGTTTTCTCTTCATCGCACCGCAGGCGGCCAGCATGCCGGACCAGTGCTGCACGCTGGCGCTCTCGCCGCTGTTGGTCCAGATGATCTGCCACCTGGCCGAGCAGCGCCAGGACTATGCGCCCCACGAGCGCACCGCGCGCCTGGCAGCGGTGCTGGTGGAGGAACTGGAACACAGCCAGCGCCACGCCCTGCCCTTGCATTTGCCGGTGCCGCAGCATTCGCGCCTGCGCGCCATTGCGCGCCATCTGGCCGAGCACCCCGCCGACCGCAGCACGGTGGCCGAATGGGGGCAGCGCCATGCGATGAGCGAGCGCAGCTTTGCCCGCTTCGTGCAGGCCGAGACCGGCATGAGCTTCGGCCGCTGGCGTCGCCAGATCCACCTGATGCTGGCGCTGCAGCGGCTGGCCTCGGGCTGTTCGGTGCAGCGCGTCTCGCAGGACCTGGGCTATGACTCGGTGAGCGCCTTCATCACCATGTTCAGGAAAACCCTGGGCAAGCCGCCCGCGCGCTACATGGCGCAACGCCGGGCGGCACCTTCTCCTGCGCCGCTGGCCCGGCCCGCGGCGCCCTACTTCCAACCGACACGGCAAGCCTCATGGAAACCGAACTGAAACTGCTGCTCGCCCCCGAGCACACCAAGGCCTTCATCGGCCATCCGCTGATCAAGCGCCACGCCCTGGCCGCACCGCGCCTCAAGGACCAGACCGGCACCTATTTCGATACGCCCGACCTGCTGCTGCGCCAGCACGAAGCCGGCCTGCGGGTGCGCCGGACCGGAAGTGAATATATCCAGACCCTCAAGGCCGGCGGCGGCGTCAGTGGCGGCCTGCACCAGCGCAATGAATGGGAGTCCCTGGTGGAAGGTGAACAACCCGACCTGCCGGTGCTGCGCGAGCTGGCAGCCTCCGACGAAGCCTGGGCCAGGAAGGTGTTTTCCGACAAGACCGCCGCGCAGTTGACGCCCATCTTCAGCACGCGCATCCAGCGCATGGTGTGGGATCTGGTGCTGGCCGACGGCGCCGAGGTCGAATGCGTGCTCGACCAGGGCAGCGTCGAACATGGCGCACTCACGGCGGAGGTCTGCGAAATCGAACTGGAACTCAAACAGGGCGAGGCCAGTGCCCTCTTCGACTTCGCGTTGCAGTTGCTGCAGGACCTGCCGCTGCGCATCGGCATCCAGAGCAAGGCACAACGTGGCTATGCGCTGTTCCATCAGGCCCGCCGCGCCCAGAGCGGGGCGGCCGCCGTGTCTTCGGCCAGTCGCGCCAGGCCGCTGGAACTGGCACGCAAGATGCCGGTGGAGCAGGCTTTCCTGGCGGTGGTCAACAATTGCATGGCGCAGATTCAGGCCAATGACATCGCCGACCAGGACAGCGAGGACATCGAACGCCTGCACCAGATGCGCGTGGGTCTGCGTCGCCTGCGATCGGCCTTCACCCTGTTTGAACCCGAGATCGTCCTGCCCGCACCTCTGGCGGCCGAATTCGATTGGGTCTCACAAGCCATCGGTAACGCACGCGACTGGGATGTGCTGGCGACCCAGACCCTGACGACCCTGCCACCACAGGCCATCGGCGCCATCGATCTGGAACGGGTACGTCACGCCGCACTGGTGGAGGCCGGCAAGGAACATGCGCGGGCGGTGCAAGCCGTGGCCTCCCCGCGCTACACCGCACTGGTACTGCAGTTCAGCCGCTGGCTGTTGCTGGCGGGCTGGCGCGAGGGACTCGATGCAGCCGGGCAGAAGGCGCTGGCACAACCGTTGTCACGCTTTGCGCAGCAGCGGCTGCGGCGGGATGAGAAGCGGCTCAACAAGCGCGGCGAACATCTGGAAGAGAATGACCGCGCGCGCCACCGTGCCCGCATTGCCGCCAAGAAGATGCGCTACGACATCGAGTTCTTCCAGGCCCTGTATGGGGAAAAGAGCAGCCGCCCCTACCTGAAGGCGCTGTCGCGCCTGCAGGACCAGCTCGGCCTGCAGAATGACCTGGTGGTCGCCGATGCCCTGCTGCAGCAACTGCAGCAGAAGCAGGCGCGTATTGCACCCAGCATCGCCTATGCGCGCGGCTACCTGGCCGGGCAGGTCAGGGATGGCCACGAGCGCACGCGGCGCCTGTGGAAAAAATGGAAAGCGCAGGAACTGCCGCAATGAACGGGCAAGCGTTCACTGCAGCATGAAGGTCTCGTACTCCAGCAGTTCCAGCTTGCGCGTGAGCAGCACGAAACCGGCCAGCACCACCACGAACACCGCCAGCGCAAAACCGAAGCCGTAAAAGGTCGGCCCCAGGTGCAGCGACAGCGCGGTGAAGCCGATGTTGAGCAGCACCAGACTGCCGCACAGGCCCAGCACGATGGGGCGCTTGTCGAGATAGAAGAAGACGTTGAGGATGCCCAGCAGCACCACCTGCAGGCTGGCGGCGATGACGTCGATGTAGAGCAGCGGCAGGTAGAGCGTGGAGATGCCCAGCCACTTCAGGATGGCTTCGCCCGTCACCATCAGCAGCAAGGTGGTGATGGCCTGGATCTTGATGATTTCCAGCAGGCCCAGGCGTACCGTCTCCACCATGCCGTTGCGATGCTTCTCGATGGTTTCCAGCGAGGCGCCGGTGCGCACCGCTTCGTAGAAGGCATCGTAGTCCTCGACGAAATCGGTCTCCATGCGCAGCAGGAAAATGGCCATGCCGGGGATGATGGAGAGGTAGGCCAGAAACACCGGCAGGTCATAGATCACCGAGGCGCGCAGCGGGCCGATGATGGCCTGGCTGGTCTCCGGGGTGTACCAGAACATGGCCTTGTCGATCCAGATCGCGGTGTTGTAGAGCAGGCCGATGGCCATGAGCGAGGGATAGAGTTTCTTGCGCTCATAGAACTCGAAGGAGATGAAGCGATCGGAAGGAAAATTACGCAGGATCAGCGCCATCATCGCCATCAGCAACACTGCCTGGCCGATCACGAAGCCCCCCATCAAGCCCTCCAGTCCGAGCGGACGCAGCAGCAGCGCGGCCACCACGGTCACCGTGTAACCCAGGGCATAAATCCAGAAGATGGCCTGGTACTGCTTCATCCCCGACAGGAAGATGGTGGCGATCCAGATGTTGCACATGATGATGAAGGCCGCCAGCAGGAGCAGCCGGTACAGCGCGCTCTGCTGCGGGAACAGGAAAGCTACCGCCAGCAATCCCGGCACCCCGCCCAGCACGGTCACGGCCAATGACACCGAATGAAAATTGGGCAGGATGGCGTGGTTGTCCTTCTCGAACAGGCGGTCGGCGGCAAAGCGCGTCAGGGCCAGCTGGAAGATGCCGGTAAAGATCAGCGACAGCGAAATCACGTAGGTGATGCTGACCTGGAACTGCACGATGGCTAGCTTGGGGATGTTGACCGTATAGCTGACCAGGCCGATGACCAGGATGCCGACGATGGACATGATCCACGGCCCCGAACTGATCAGGGCTGCGTAAGAATATGCCTGCATCAGCGAGAGCAGGCTGTCGCGCTTCAATATCTTGCGCAGTTCAAAACCGATACCGGCCATGTTCTTCCTTGTCAGTGCCGCACCGGGCAGCGCAGCGGCTGGCCGGATGCGGCGTCGGTGTCCTGGCCGCTCTGCAGCGAACGCTGGTACAGCTCGCGGTAGGCGCCAAACATCATGTCCTGGGTGTAGTAGCGCTCCACGCGTGCGATGCCTGCGGCCTGGGCGGCATACCAGCGCGCCGGATCGGTCAGCAGTGCCAGGGCCGCATCGGCCAGCGCCTGCGGCTGGGCGATGCCCACCACATCACCGGCGGCACCGAGCGCCTTGTCTTCTTCAGTGAGACCATGAATCAGCTGTCGACACGACCCCACGTCGGTAGCCACGGCCGGCACACCCGCAGCAAAGCCTTCCAGCAGCACCAGCGGCAAGGCCTCACTAATGCTGGAGAGCACTACCAGTCCGATCTTGGGCATGAGTTCATCGATCTTCTGGAAGCCCAGGAACCTGACCTTCTCGCTCAGGCCGAGACCCTCGGCGATGGCGTGGCATTCGCCGGCATAGGCCGGGTCTTCGTCCTCGGGCCCGGCGATCCAGGCTTCGGCCTCGGGATACTGGTTGACCACGGTACGCATGGCGCGGATGAAGGTCTTGACGTCCTTGATCGGCACCACCCGGCCCAGCAGACAGAGCACCGGCGGAATCTTCTCGCTGCGCAAGGCGCGCAGCTTCGACAGGCGCGGCAGGTCGATGCCATTGGGGATGTTGCGGGTACGCTCGGCCGGCGCGCCGTCCTGCACCTGGCGCAGGCGGTTGGTCTCGTAGAGCGCGACGATCTCGTTGGAAGCCTGATAGCACAGCCGGCCCAGGGCCTCGAAGAAACGAATCCACATCTCGCGGAAGTAAGGGATCTGCGAGGCATCCTTTTCAAAGACGTTGCGGTTGTCGCGGATCCATTCGCTCTGGAACAGGTCGATCTTGCGTTCCTTGGTGTAGATGCCGTGCTCGGAGAGGATCAGCGGACGGCCGGTCTGCATCTTCATCAGCGCCCCGAGGAAACCCGCATAACCGGTGGAGATGGTGTGGTAGCAGCGTGCCGGGATCAGCTGGCGCGCCACGCGGGCCAGCGTCCACACCGGCTGGTGCATGATGCGCACGGTCCAGAAGTAATCCACGAAGGACGGGTCGGTACAGAAGATGCGGTATTGCGAAGCCAGATAGTCCCAGGAACGTTTGCTGAAGAGGAAGGTGTCCTGGTCCATCTTGCCGCCATCGGCCATCAGCGGTATCAGCTCGCCCAGCTGGTTCACCAGGGCCTGATGGGAGGAGGCATCGGTACGGTCGTAGGCACGAAACATGGCATGCAGTTCGTCCACACGCTCGAACGCTTCGGCATCGCCGCGCGAGCGGACCACTTGCGTGGCCGAGAGATGTTCGTGGATGAAGTGGGTTTCGAGATGGACCACGTTGTCCGGCAACGCATACTTGGGCGTGCCGTAGTCCTCCGGCCGGCTGCCGATGAAGCACAGGCCGAAACGGATCTCGGGAAAGCCCTTGATGATCTGGTTGACCCAGCTGGAGACGCCACCGCTGACATAGGGGAAAGTACCTTCGAGCAGCAGCATGACATCGCAGTCGCTGGCACGCCGCTGGTAGGACGCATCGCCGGCAACGGGCTTGATCGCAGGGGCAGTCATCGGCGGCCTCCGGTAGGACGTGCAGCGGGTGCGGCAGTGTAGGTGTCGGGCCGGTTGGCGATGGTGCGCCGGCCGTGGCGCCAGTAACGGTGCAGTTGCGGCTGCGAGGACACGCTGGGATCGTATTGCATTTCGATGAAGAGCTTGCGCACTTGTTCGTAGTCGCGTTCGAGGAAACTGAGCTCGGCCAGGTAAGGCAGCAGCCGCACCCGCGAGAAGCCATGGTCATGCGCGCGCCGGAACGCCTCGGCGGCCTCGGCCAGGTTGCCATTGGCCAGCTCCAGCCGGCCCAGCATGAACCACAGGCCGGGCTGGGCGGCATCGATCTGCAGCGCCGCCCGGGCATGCTCGCGCATCTGGGTATAGGAGTAGTGCAGCAGGTCGCCCTGCACCAGGTTCTGGTAGATCAGTTCCTGATACAGCTCGGCAACCTGCTGGTGCAGGATGCTCAGGGTTTCGGCATCGGTGACCGTCTTGAGATGATTGCGCATGTCGACGATGCGCTGGGTGATCTTCTTTTCCTTGCCGTCCAGAATGCCGTAGGCCAGCAGCCGCACATCATCGGCCGGGTCGCCCAGCAGGCCGCGCAGCGAAGCGCCGCTGGCGCGCGTCGGGGTACTCTGGATCGCCACCAGGGCGTTCAAGCGCTTGTCCACGGGCGTGGCCACGTTGCCCAGCTGGGCGCGCACGCGGTTGCCGGAAAAGCCGCTGCCCTCGCGCCGCCGCGCGGTGACGAAGGCCGGTGCCTGACTGGTGTCGAAATGATCTTCCGGCTTGTCCTTGGGCCAGAGCACTGCCACCAGCAGCGCCACCACGGCACACAGCACGCCGCCGATGGGAATGAAGAAATTGAAAGCGAACAGGTACACCAGCAAGGCCCTGCCCGGGCGCCGATATTGCGGCGGCGCCACCCGGGCGATGGCCAGCGCGAACAGCCCCGATGAGACCAGATGCAGCAGCAGATAGCCAACCAGCACGGGCAGCCCGGTGCCGCCCTGCAGCAGCAGGATCACGGAGGCGGTCTCGAAACTCAGACCGGCAGCGGAGAGTTTAAGCAGCACAGCGTTCCACCAGATTGATCAGCAGGCGCATCGGCTCATCGCTGCCCAGCGCAGCGGTGTGGGCAGCGGCGAAGTTGGCCAGGGACTTGTTGTCGAACTGGGCGTGGGAGGCGGCCTCGATACGCATCAGGTAGCCATCCACCGCTGCCGGTCCGGCCAGTGGCAGCAGTGTCATCAACACGTTGCGTCCGCCTGCCTTGTAGGTCCAGACCACATCGGCAGCGCGCTTCAAGCGGCGGATCTGGTCGTACATGTCACGCGAGAGTTCGTCGTCGCCGAACACCAGCGCCACCAGCGAAGAATCGATGTCGGTGCTGCGCTTGAGGCGATGCAGGCGCACCAGGTCCACCGCCAGTTCGGGCGGGCAGGTCGGCAGCTGCTGCAGGATGGCACGGGCGCTGTCGCCCATCTCGATGCCATCGGCATAGTAGTCGATGAGCACCGACATGAGTTGCAGCGTGTCTTCGTTCAGCGCCAGGAAGGGCAGCTTCTCCACCACCAGCAGACCGAACTGGCGACCCTCGTAGTTGCGCAGCGGCGCGCACACCAGATAGCGGCTCTGGTTGCGCAGGTTCTGGTTCAGGCTCTCGGTCTGGATGTGGCCCAGCTTCTGCTGTTCCCGGCAATAGCGCACCAGAGGATCCTCGATCTCCAGCGGTGTGACCTTGCCCACACTGGCCGCAGGCTCCGGCAGTACATGGCCCTGTGCATCGCAGGCGAATACCGAGGCCGACTCCACCTGGCAGCTCTGCACCAGGATCTGCAAGAACGCATCCGGCGCCGGCATGCGGGCCGGGTCCAGCAGGTATTGCGTGAGCGTCAGCGCACGCATGCGGTCCAACGATTCGCGCAGGGTCAGTGGCTTGGAGAGCAGATCCTGCTCCAGCCGCTCATGGGACAGACGCAGCAGGAAGTGATTCTTGGTGAGCATGGTCAGGCGCTCTTCCAGATAGGCGTTGACCCCGCGCAGACGGCGGCTGCGCGCATTCCAGACCTCGGCGAACTGGCCGCACAGCAGCGTCAATATCAGACCGCCCAGGAAATACGCTTGCGGAAACGCCCGCGCCGCCGACACCACGGCCTGGGCCGCATCCTCGTGACTGCCATGCATGAGCAGGTACCAGCCGCCCAGCATGGTGGCCACCGCCACCACACCCAGCGTGCTGCCATAGCGCATGGCCAGGATGGCCGGCATCAGCCACAGCCAGGGGAACTGCGCATTCAGGCCGAAGGGATCTTCCGGTGCCAGCCACCAGGCCACCGCCAGCGCTGCCGCCACCAGGGCAATGGTCTCAACGATGCGCAGGGCCGCCTTGCGCGGTGAACCGCTGTCAGTATCAAAACGCGTGAACATGCGCGCCCAGAACTTCTGACGCTTCTGCGCTGCCGTGGCGGCCGGACGAGGACTGGCCGCCCACGGCCGGGCGGGCGGCGATGCGGAGGTGCGCCGTTGGCGATCGTTCACGTTCTCTCCCATCAGGGGCGCTGCTGCTCGGGGTTGGCACTTGCGGGCAGGGCCTCCGCCGCGCTCGCCGATCCCGCGTTGATCGCCGCCGCTGTCCGGGCCAGCGAACGCAGGGGCGAGAGCAGGCTGCGCATCAACTTCTGCGCCACCGCCGACAGGGCTTCGCGGCTCCAGCCGCTCCTGGCGCCGGCAGCGGCCCAGACCACCCGGCCACTGGAGACTTCGATCAGTTGCAGGGTCATGCCCACCGCCGGTTCGCCATCGATACCCACCTTGTAGCGCCATTCATCGACCGTGCCGGACAGCGCATAGGCGATGTTTTCGCTGCGCGCCCAGTCGAGGGCGGCATCGAACTGCTTGCGGTCCATCGGTTCGAACAGGGTTTCATTGTTGAGCGAGGCCGGATAGCGGCGCAGCTCGGTCAGGCCGTCGGCCCGCAGGATGCTTTCCGAGATCGATTCAGCGCGCAGTCCGGCCTGTGGCGTCTCGGTGTGATTGGCAAAGGGCAGCAAGCCCCAGCGTGCATCGGCGGCGATCGACGGCGCCTGGCCGATGTCGGTGGTGGAGCAGGCGGCCAGGCTCAGGGCCAGGGCTGCAACGCTGCCGAGTTTGAAGAGAAGGGAGCGGATCTTGGTTGTCATGGTGGTCACCTGGGAGCAATGTCTGAGTGGGAAGGGCCACAAATTAATGAGGCCAATTCATCGGTTTCATGGATCAATCGGTTTCGTTATGGTTCGGGTGCCGGCCTCATGGAATTCAATAGAACCACTTGTAGAGCACGTTCAGTTCAAACCCGCGCTGCGGAGTATTGGGGGTGGCGCTGGTGCTTTGCGCATCCACCGACAGCACATCCTGTCCCACCACACCGCCCGCGAAGCCGGCGCGCAGGTTGCGGCCCCAGCCGATATCGGAGGTACGGGTCATGCCGACCTCGACATAGGGACGCCAGGCACGCGTGTAAGTATTTTCCACGACCGTGCCCGCCCCCAGCGCCACGCCCCAGGAGCGCGCATCCACCGGCATGATGCGAAAGGCCGCAGGATCGGTACCGGCCGGGACCAGCCGCGCGATCTGCGCATCGCTGGCTCCACGGTTGCTGTACTTGGCATCGGTGACGAAGCCGCGCAGGGTCAGGTTCGGATATTCCACGCGCAGGTGGGTACCGATCTCGGCATTGAGCGTGCGGCCATTGCCCAGCGCCGTGCCGATCTGCGACTGGTAGCGCTGCAGGCCGCCGCCCAGGCGCAGGTATTCGGTGCGGCTCAGTTGCAGGTTCAGATTCAGTTCGCCACCGCTGCGCCGCCCGCCGACGCGAATGAGCGCCGAGTCGGTGGCCGCCAGGTTCAGACCGCCATTGCCGGAGAGGGTGAGACTGGGGGTGAACTGCTGCAAGAATTGCAGACGCAGGCCATTGAAGGAGGCCATGGCATCGCGGTGCTGCAGGCCGGCGCTGACGAAGCCGTCTTCGATGCGCCGCCGCAGCGTGAATTCGAACAGCCGGTCCACTGCGGGCACATCACCCAGCAAGGTGGTGTCGTCCACGGTCTGGTGCCGTTCGGTGTAGCCGAAGGAGAAACGCGTCCCCGGCGTGATGGCCACTCCGGTATTGACCGTGAAAAGTTTGGTGGCCAGCGGAAATTCACGCGTGGCCGTGTAGCCGGCTGCCAGACGTGGCGGCTCGTCGGTGACCAGACCGCTCAGGCGGGCATGCAGTTCATCGTCGTCCGGCAGGCGTTGCAGCTGGTCGAAGGCCAGCGTCTGCGCCAGACCGACGCGGCCGGCCACCCGCGCGGCTTCAACCCGGTCATACATGGGCAGCCAGTCGGCCACGTTGTCCAGCATCGCATTGAGGCGCTGGCGGTCATTGCTGCCCAAGGCCATCGCCAGTTCGCCCCACAGCGGCTTGTCGAGCTGACGGGCAAAGCGCGTCGCCAGCCAGGCGCGGGCCAGGTCGGACTGGTTCTGATTCATCGCATAGGCCAGCGCCAGTTCGCGCACGCCGGCGGACAAGCGCGCATCGTCCAATGGTCGCTGACCGCTGTCACGGGTGCGTGCAAACAATGCCGCCGGTCCCTGGGCCAGGCGCTGCGCGATTGCCTCGTTCTCCACGCGCTCGGCGGTATCGCTGCGGGCAGCCTGCTGCATGTCCCTGAGCAGGGTGGGACCATCGGCGGGAATGGGCGTGGTGTCCGGCACCGACAGGCGCGTCACGTCGCTTTGCAAGAGTGCGCGCATCACGCCGGCGCTCTCGTCAGCGCCCATGAAGAGCGGCGCCATCGCGGCCAGGCGGTCGCGCCATTCGTGCAGCTGTGCGGGCGGAACGTTGCGCAGCAATTGCGGGTCGCGCAGTTCCAGCCAGGCATGGCGGCGGATGCGCCAGGCCAGGTCCGCCTGGCCGGTCGCCTCGAGGACTTCGGCATAGCTCATCAGCCACAGGTAGTCGTTATGCGGAAATCCGGATTTGCGGAACCAGTGCAATGCCAGGTCGTGCCGGTTCAGTGACATGTTGGCCGCCGCGTATGGCCCCCACAATTGCGGCATGGTTTCGGCGTCATGCGCCCACATCGTCAGCGCACGGTTGAGCAGCGCGGTGTCACGCGTGGCGATCAACAACCACAGCGTCTCGGCGCGCACATCGGGCGAACGTGGCGCCAGCGACAGCGCCAGGCGCATGTCGGCGAGTGCGGCGTCGAAGTCGCGCTGCAGCTGCCTGAGCGAGGCCCGCACGAGGAGGAAAGGCAGGTTTTTTTCCAGCACTGCATTCTGCCTGGGGGTGATGCTGGCGAGGAAGCTGCGCGCGCCTTCCAGGTCATTCAGACGCAGCCGGTAGGTCAGCGCCTGCACCGCGAAATTGGGCACGCCGGTGCGCTGGAATCCGAACTCGGCCAGCTCGGCGGCGGCACGCGGTTCGCGCTCCTGGATGACCACCATCATGTTGCTCATGTCGCCTTCGTTGGCCTGGTCACTGGCCAGCAGGCGATCATAGCCGAGCCGGGCCTCCTCGTTCAGGTCCAGGTAGCGCGCCACTTCGGCGTAGGTGCGCCAGAAGTCGACGTTGCCATCCGGGGCGACTCTGGCGGCGCCGCGCATGACCTCCAGCGCTTCCTGCAGGCGGCCACGCAGATAGAGCGGACTGGATGTCATCAGCGCATTGGCGGCGGAGGGACCGAACTCCTCACGCTGGCGCCGCAAGGTGGCCAGGGCATCGTCATCACGCCCCATGCGCAGGTAGAGCCTGGCCAGCGCGTCCATCTCGCCGTTGCGTTCGGTGCTGGCATCGGCACTGCGACCAGACTGCCTGCGCAGGCGCTCTTCCAGCAAGGTGGCGGCGCGTTCGGGCTGGCCGATGTTTTCGTATTGCGCCACCAGCAGGTTGACCCACTGCGCATTGCCGGGTTCGGCCTGCATCTTGTGCTGCAGGGCTTCGACCAGGATGTCTTGCTCAAAGGTACCGGCGGCGATGCGCAGCACGGTATCCCAGGCCGCCTCATCCCCGGTCAGACGCGCATAGGCCAGCCAGTGCGGCGTGGCCTGTTCCGGTACGCCGCTCCATTCGCACACCTCGGCCAGGCGCTTGTGCCAGGCAGCGTCATCGGGCCGCTGGCGAACCGCCGATTGCGCCAGCAGGCGTGCATCGGTCAGGTTGCGATTGGCGAGGAATACGTTGTAGGCCAGCGTGTAGATCTCATCATCAAAGGACAGCCGTGCCAGCGCGCGGCTGGAGGCCTCATCCGCAGCGGAAGGCCGGGTGGGGTCGGCCACCTGCATCACGCGGCCCTGCTGCATGGCACGGCGCAGTTGCCACTGCAAACGCTGCGGCTGGTGCAGCAGGGACTGCATCTGGCGCAGGCGATGCTGGAAGTCGCGCATGGATACTGCCACCATGCCGCCCTGCCCGGTCCGCGCAGCGGCCAGCGAGCCCATTGAGTGCGCCATCGACAGTTGCAGCAACTGCCTGACGTAGCGCTCGGCAACGTCGGGCCGGTTGGCGGCCTGGGCCAGATGGGTCAGGAACAGCAGCACGGCCTTGTCATTGGCGAGGACACCGAGATTGGCGTCGGCAGCAGCCAGCGCCTCCTGATACAAGCCACCGGCTTGCAAGGTGCGCATGGCATCGAGGAAATTCTCGCGACGCGCAGCCAGTGAACCGGCATGCTGCATGGCCAGCAGGTAGAAGGAGGCGCTGCTGTGGTAATCCCCTACCCCCAGGCTCTGGTTCCCCAGGCGCACGGCCTGGGCATAAGACATGTCGGTCGCGCCGCCATCGGAGAGCAGGCGCGCGAACGCGGCCCGGGCCGATGCGCTGTCGCCCAGCGCCAGCGCATCCTGCGAGAGGGTCAGCCATTGCTGCGCCGTGAGCGGATAGGTCATCAGCACGGTGAGCTGCTCATGCAACTGCGCCAGCATGGACGCACGCGCGGGTGAGTTCTGCGGCAGCGCGAAGGCTTCCTGCTGACGGATGCGGTATTCCAGCCAGGCGGCCGACAGGCGTGCTGCTGCGGTGCTGTCCATCTGCAGCAGGGCCAGTTGCTGGCGCGCCTCCGCGAACTGCCCGAGATCGATCATCTGCTTGACCAGCTCCGCACGCAGGGCGGCGTTGCCCGGCTGGGCCTTGAGAAAGACCTTGATGTACTCGACCGTCAGCTGGTCCGAACGGCCACTGGCATTGGCCACTTCCAGCCGCTGCTGCAGCGAGACCTTGGGATAGACCAGGGCGAGCACCGTCCCGACCGCCAGGGCAAAGCCGGCAATCGTCCAGGGCGAGAACAGCCTGGCCCGTTCATAAGGTGCATTGAACGAGTACCAGGTGCCGTGTTGTCGAGAGCGGGGCGGTTGCGGAGCCGATGTCATAGGAATGTACTGCGGATGAAACTGCGGACTTGCCCGCGGCATCGCGATACCACGGCTGGCCGGTGATGCTGACCGACTTGCCCTTGGGCAGCGCCACGCCGTCGGCGGTGGCGCTACAGCTGCGCGCACCGGTGATGCTGAAAGTGGAAGCACCATTGGCCGTGAGCGAGAAGCGCAGCTCGGCCTTGTTGCCGTTGATGCTGCGCTGGAAGTCGCCCACCTGGCCGGCAGCCTCGAGCAGCATCGGCAAGGCCGGCGAGGCGTCGGGCTGGGTGGATTCACTGCGCTGGCGGATGCGCACTTCGCCCGCCGAGGTGATGAGATAGCGGCCACTGGGGCCGGGCGCGATACCGGCGATGCCGGGCACGGACAGGTCCACGTCGGCGGCCCCGGCGGGAATGCGCAGTGTGCGCAGATAGGCGCCGGTCCGATAGACCAGCGTGCCATCGGCGGTGCGGGCGATGCTGGTGTTTTCGAAGTCGAGCACCTTGCGGATGTATTGCGAGACATACAGGCGCGTGAACGGCTGCGCCTGCGCCCACTGATGGATCTTGTGCAGCGCCGCCACCGAGGCCGGCTTGGTACCGGCGTAGAAATGGTAGTAGATGTCCACGGCCTTGAAGCGCACCGGCTCACCGGTCAGTTCATAGCTTTCGATGGCGCGCTGGAAGCCGTAGAAGGGACCGGTCCAGTTGCCGGTATAGACGTTCTCGTCCTGGTTGGGCGCGAACACCTGGTACCAGCCCTGCTTGCGCACGCCCTGCGCGGCGATGTCGGTCCAGGTATTGCGGCTCCGGGTGATCATGGTGTCGCCGCCGTTCATGTTGAGAAAACCGTCCAGGTAAGTCTGGGCGATGGCTTCCGGGGGCGGCACGCAATCACCGGTCCAGAGGAAGACCTCGGCCTTCTTGCCGGGCGGCAGCAAGGTCTTGTTGATGTAATCCATCGAGCCCTTGATCTCGCGCTGCAAATTGAACTTGTAGTTGGGAATGTCCAGCGTGTGCGAGGCGTCGCCATCCATCTGGCTGATGTCGGCGGTACGGGTGTCATGCATCGCATCGGCCCAGCTGAAGGGATGCGAGAAGGAATGGCTGGCCGGCTCGATGTAGGGCAGCGTGAACATCTTGCGCGCCAGCGCCGTGGTCTGCGCGGACAGCTGCGGATAGACGCCTTGCGGGCTCAGCTCGCCCTCCACCACCGAGACCGTGACCGGAAAGCGATAGCGATCCCAGATTTCACGCTGCAGCACTTCGACCGCAAAGGGCGAGCCCGGATATTCCGCCTTGGAAGGAAAACCGTCGCCATCGAGATGGCTGGTCTGGATGCGGCGGCCACCTTCGGTGGTCACGTCCGGCACGGGAATGTCGGGCAGACGCAGCGCGCGCTTCAAGAACAGCATGGGCTGCAGCACCCAGCGCGGCGGGTCCATCACCTGCAGCGTGGTGGTGGCAAACGGCGCCAGTGCAAAGCCGCCCCACGGCGTGAGGGCAGCGGCATCGTAGGTATTGTTGTGGCCGTCCTTCATGCGCAGCAAGGATTTGCCGGCTGGATCGGTCAGGCGCACCGCCTCCAGTTGGGTGCGGTCTACCCGTGGCGTGGTCTCGAATCCCATCAGCTCGGGGTCTGATTGGGTCACTTCCAGATGCTCCGGCACGGGCGCGGCAAAGCTGGTCAGCCCCAGCATCCCGGCACTGAGCCTGGTCATCTGGAAACCGAAGGCATTGAAGATGGCCACCGGCACGCCCTCCTTGATGCGCTGGGCGATCCACGGCCCCAGCGCCTGGTGGTCGGTGCCGCTGCGGAACCACGTCACCACGCCCGCATAGCGTCCTGCCAGCGGTTCAGTGGGCAAGCCTTCGTGACTGACATCGCGGAATTCGTAGCGCAATCCCAGATGGTTGAGCTGGATACCCAGGAAACGCTGGGCCTCGCTGGTGTGCAGGTCGCTGCCCTCAGGCACGTCCAGCAGCACCAGCACGTTGCGCGGCACCAGTTCAACCGTGGACAAGCCCATGGACATCAGCGTGCCATCGGCCACCCAAGGGAGGAAGCCATCGGCACTGATCTTCCTGGCGGTCTCCCGTGCCAGTGCACGGGCGCCGGGCTGCAGAGGGTCGACGTAATCGATGGCGATCACCGGTATGCCGTAGCGGTCGCGCACGGTGCGCATCTGGCCCGACAGCCAGGCACGGTCACTGTCGCTGACGGTGCCATAGCTGCGACGGCCGGCATCATAGCCGCGATAGAGCGATTCGGCGGCCACTGCATAGGTCAGCGGTGCCACCTCCGGAAACAGTTCGAAGCCGCGATTGAGAATCAGCCTGGCCTGCGGATAGCGGCGCTTGAATTCACGCAACGTGGCGATCATGGCGCGGGTCTGGGCGGCGCGCTCAACATCGGTCTTGGCGAAGAGCTGATAGGAATCCAGGGTATCGAGGAAGAAGCCGCGCCAACCCTGCGCCCACAGCGGTGCCACGATCTTGTCGAGGAAGAAGTCGCGCCAGCCGGGGGCGGTCTGGTCGATCACGCGGCTGCCCCAGGCGGCGTTGTCGCCCTTGAGCAGGCCAGGCGGCATCTGCTTGTAATAGGGTCGGGACGGTTGCACCTCGCCCAACGAGACGTAGGCAAACAATTCATGCGCGCCATTGGCGGCGCTGCGCGTGCGGGCCGCGGGATCGCGCACGAAGGCCGGCTCCACCACCGCCACGTCAAAGGCCTGCAGATCGGCCAGCGGCGGATTGGGGCCGTAATAGAAGGCGATCGAGCCCGGCGCTGGTGCCGACACCGCAGGCGTTGCCGCCCCTGGGCTCTGCGCCGGCGCGGCGCCGGTAAGCAAGGCGGCCGCTGCGGCGGCCAAGGTCCGGAGCAGCGTGCGCACGATGCGCCGGCTTCGGCCTGCTTTCCCCTGAGGTGTGTTGCTTGCTGCAGAGCGCGGCACGTGCTCCCCCGAATAATTTGCTGTCATCTTGAGACTTGATTGAGACCACCATCGCTGCCCCGCAAGGGGGAAGAATCCTGCGCCGGAATCGACGTCCTTACCTGGTGACGTAAAGACGGACCGGAAATACCCTGTGTACTTGTTAGCAATCTGTATCAGATTTTAACTAGATTCAACTTCAAATTTATTACCTAAAAGGAAATAGATGTCTTAGGGAATGAAAATGTTGTCGGGCAACCGCGTCCGCATGCCGATCAAAATCGACAAGTTTGTTCACATTTGACAACACAGTGCACAAAAGCGGGGCGCCTCTGTCGCGCTGCCGGCCGCCAGCGGCGCACCAAAAGCAGGCACCACCAGTCCTTGCGCGTGCATACCGGCGCTTTTGCACCGCGTCCACGGCATCGGCGCCACCGTGACCGCACCGCGACAACCGCCGCAAACCCTTGCCAGAGCGCCACCACGGCGCCAATAATCGTCGCCACCGGTTGTATGCCAATCTTGTATATCAGCGTGGCACACAACTTGCTGATGAGAGGGCATGAGCATCGATCCTTCCGTCAAGTCGTCGTCGCAGATTGCGGTCCGCATCACCGAGGCCATCCTCGCCAAGCAACTGGCGCCGGGGACCCGGTTGGGCGAGCAGCAGCTGGCCGACCTGTTCGGCGTCTCGCGCACCCAGGTACGCGAAGCGCTGACCCGGCTGATGGCACGCGGCATCGTCACCGTCAGTGCGCGGCGCGGCTGGTTCGTCATCGAGCCGACTGCGCAGCAGGCGCGCGAAGCCTTCGAGGCGCGCCGCGTGATCGAGCTGGGCCTGTTGCGCCAGGCGCGGGTGCGGCCGATCAGCGCAGAGGCCATCGGCCAGTTGCGCGACCATATCGCGCGTGAAGAAGCGGCCATTGCGGGGGCCGACGTGGGGGCACGCAGCTATTTGCTGGGGGACTTCCATGTCTGCCTGTGTGAATGCCTGGGCAACTCGCTGCTGTCGGAAACGCTGCGCGACCTGACCGCCCGCACCACCCTGACGGCCATGCTGCACCAGTCGTCGGAGCAGGCCGAGGATTCGTGTTCGGAACATGTATTGATCGTCGAGGCGCTGGAACGCGGCGATCTGGAACAGGCAGAGCAACTGATGCAGGACCATCTGCAACATGTGGAATCAGGGCTCACCCAGATGCGCAGCAGCGATCCGCTGGAACCGCTGCGGCAGGCGCTGGCTTCGGTATCGCGGCAGGGGGTTGCCGGCGATGCTGCAGCGCTGCGCCAGGAAAACAAACGGCCCTAGCCGGCGCATCGCACGGGCCGCTCATCAACGTAGTCAACGACATCAACCCAAGGGAAACTGCTATGAAACTGACCAAACTCCTGCTCGGCCTGATGGCCGGCGCCATGATGTTCTCCGCGTCGGCTGCCCGCGCCGACGCCCTGGACGATATCCAGAAGCACGGCACGCTGCGCGTGGCGGTGCCGGCTGACTTCCCGCCGTTTGGCTCGGTCGACAGCGACCTGAAACCCCAGGGCCTGGACATCGACGTGGCCACCCTGATCGCCAAGAAATTGGGCGTGAAGGTCGAACTGATCCCGGTTTCCAGCGCCAACCGCATTCCCTACCTGACCACGAAGAAGGTCGATCTGGTCATCTCCAGCATGGGCAAGAATGCCGAGCGTGAAAAAGTGATCGACTTCAGCGCCGCCTATGCGCCCTTCTTCAATGGCGTGTTCGGTCCGGCCGACCTGCCGGTCAAGAGCGCGGCCGATCTGGCCGGCAAGACCATTGCGGTGACCCGCGGTTCGGTGGAAGACCTGGAACTGACCAAGATCGTGCCGGCCTCGGCCACCGTGAAGCGCTACGAAGACAACAACAGCACCATCAGCTCCTTCCTCTCCGGCCAGGTGCAACTGGTGGCGACCGGCAACGTGGTGGCTGCGGCCATCATCGCCAAGAACCCGCCCAAGAAGCCCGAAACCAAGTTCCTCATCAAGGATTCGCCCTGCTTCATCGGCCTGAACAAGGATGAGAAGAAGCTGCAGGAAAAGGTCGACGCCATCCTGGCCGAATCCAAGAAGGACGGCAGCCTCAACGCCATCTCGCAAAAGTGGCTGGGTCTGCCTCTGCCAGCTGGCCTGTAATTTGCAGTAGTCCCGGACTGTCGTGCCTGCTGCCTGGCTGTCACAGTGCAGTAGGCAACGGGCAACAGGCACGACAGTGAGCGCACACCTGGGGGGTGTGCACCAATACAGTCGCACCAGGGCCGCCAATACAGTTGGCAACACCGCCCAATACAGTAGCAACACACTTGCAATACGGTTTCACCCAGGCAGCAGGCAGGCGGACAACCCGGCAAACGCAGCATCTTGAAGGCAGGGCAGACACGACATCATGGCTTATCAATTCGATTTTCTTTCCACGCTCGACTACACCGACGTCATCGTCAAGGGTGTGGCGACCACCACCGAGCTTATCGCCATCGGCGGCGTGCTGGGCGTGGCCGTGGGCATCTTCGGTGCCTGGGCACGCACGCAGGGGCCGGGCTGGCTCAAACCCATCGTCAGCGCTTATGTGGAGATCATCCGCAATACGCCCTTCCTGGTGCAGCTGTTCTTCATCTTCTTCGGCCTGCCTTCGCTGGACATCCACATCAGCGAAATCACCGCCGCCATCCTGGCCATGGTGATCAACCTGGGCGCCTACAGCACCGAGATCATCCGTGCCGGCGTGCAGGCCATCCCGCGCGGGCAGATCGAGGCGGCGCAATCGCTGTCGATGTCGCGCAGCCAGATCTTCCGCCACATCATCCTGCGCCCGGCGCTGCAGAAGATCTGGCCGGCGCTGTCCTCGCAGGTGGTCATCGTCATGCTGGGCTCGGCGGTGTGTTCGCAGATCGCGGTGGAAGAACTGTCCTTCGCGGCCAACTACATCCAGGGCCGCAACTTCCGCGCCTTTGAAGCCTACATCGTCGCCACCGCCATCTATCTGGTGCTGGCCATCCTGCTGCGCCAGCTGCTGCGCCTGATCGGCCACTACTTCATCACCGCCCGGAGGACCGCATGATTTCGTTCACCACCTGGGATATCGTCCGCAACCTCATGCTGGCCTGGCGCTGGACCATTCTCCTGTCGCTGGTCACCTTCCTGCTGGGCGGCGCGCTGGGCCTGGTCATCCTCTTCATGCGCACCTCGCGCCAGAACTGGCTGCGCCAGATCGCACGGCTCTACATCGAACTGTTCCAGGGCACGCCGCTGCTGATGCAGCTGTTCCTGGTCTTCTTTGGCATCGCACTGTTCGGTATCGAGGTACCCGCCTGGCTGGCGGCCGGGCTGGCGCTGATGTGCTGGAGCGCCTCGTATCTGGCCGAAATCTGGCGCGGCTGCGTGGAAGCCATTCCCAAGGGGCAGTGGGAAGCCTCCTCGGTGCTGGCCATGGGCTACTTCCAGCAGATGCGCTACATCGTGCTGCCGCAGGCTTTCCGTATTGCGATTGCACCGACGGTGGGATTTGGCGTGCAGATCATCAAGTCCACGGCGGTGACTTCCATCATCGGCTTCATCGAATTGTCCAAGGCAGGTACCGTCATCACCAATGCCACCTTCCGCCCCTTCACGGTGTTTGCCATCGTGGGCGCCTTCTACTTCGTGCTTTGCTGGCCGCTGTCCAAGTACAGCCAGTCTTTAGAAAGGAAATACAATGCCGCTCATCGCCATTGATAACGTCAAGAAACGCTTCGGCGACAACGAAGTCCTCAAGGGCATCAGCCTGGACGTCGAACCGGGTGAAGTGATCGCCATCATCGGCAAGAGCGGCTCGGGCAAGTCCACTCTCCTGCGCTGTATCAACGGCCTGGAGAGCATCGACGAAGGCAACATCAGCGTGGCCGGCGCCAAGCTGGGGGCGAGCGAACTGGAACTGCGCAACCTTCGGCTGAAGGTCGGCATGATCTTCCAGCAGTTCAATCTGTTCCCGCATCTCTCGGTGGGGCGCAACGTAATGATTGCGCCGATGATCGTCAAGGGCACGAGCGAAGCCGAGGCCATGGCGACGGCCAAGGCCAATCTGGAAAAGGTTGGTCTGGGTCACAAGTTCGATGCCTATCCGGACCAGCTCTCCGGCGGCCAGCAGCAGCGCGTGGCGATTGCACGTGCGCTGTCGATGAACCCGCAGGCCCTGCTGTGCGACGAGATCACCTCGGCGCTGGACCCGGAACTGGTCAATGAAGTGCTGACCGTCATGCGCGGCCTGGCCAAGGAGGGCATGACGCTGTTGATGGTGACGCACGAGATGCGCTTTGCGCGCGAGGTCTGCAACCGGCTGGTGTTCATGCACCAGGGCAAGGTGCATGAGATCGGCCCGCCGGAGGAATTGTTCGGCAATCCCAAGACGCCGGAATTGCAGCAGTTCATCGGGATGACGCAGGGGGCTTGAAACCTGCGCTGGCTGCGGTTCTGCCGGTCAAGCTTGCAACGGTCTGATCAATCCGTTTTTACGCATCATCTGCAATCAAAAAGCCCCGGCTGAAACCGGGGCTTTTGCAGGATGCGATAACGCCATCGCAACTCACCGCTCCACTTCACACACCTTCCGGTCATTCTCATAAAACACCACCGGCCCCGTGGTGAAGCGATCCTTGGGAATGGACACCATCAGATAGTCCTTGACGCGATATGAGGCGCCCGAAGCCGGTGCGCGATAGAGATAGTTCAGCCGCAGGGAGCCGTCGCGCAAACGCACCGACAGCGGCGTGAAAACGTGCGGCCGCTCGGCGGCGTCGGGGGCGGTCATGCTGCGTGCCACCACCAGATATTGCTTGCGCTCGAAATGATCGGACGAAGGTCCGAAGGGGCGCTTGTCGTTCATCACCGGGGCCGGCTGCATCCAGCGGTCCCATTCTTCGCGGCTGCGGATCAGGGCGCAGAAGACCGGCTGGCGCTGTTCATCCCAGTTCCTCAGAAAACCCTGGTAAGAACCGCTCAGGACAGTCTTGTACGGCACCACCGTCGGATCCTCAGCCTCCGTCCACGGCATCATGGAACAGCCTGCCATGGCCGCCAGCACGGCACCACCCAACATCCACTGCATGGTTTCCCTGATCGAATTGCGCATTGGTTTCCCCCAAGAAGCGTAGCATTTAATCATGTCTTGCCCGTTGCTGGCGAGATTTCGATGCATCTCCGCCAAAGTCCCGCCCCGCAGGACGGAATCGCGCTGCCCTTCAGAGCAACCGGCGCGCCATTGGTTCAGCGAACTACCCGGTTTTACCTTTGTGGAGCCAGGTACGGGATTTGCGTGATAATGCGGGGTCCGGAAGGCGGCCATGCTGGCGCGATGGGGTATTGCGCCACGCCCGCCGGGACTGCATCCAGCGCCCGCCTTCCCTGTTTCTCATTTTTGAAGGGTCGTTTCCATGAGCTCAGCTGTCATTTCTTCCTCCGCTACCGGCGCCGCGCTGGACGGTTTCATCGCCGGTCTGCCGAAAACCGAACTGCACCTGCACATCGAAGGCACGCTGGAACCCGAGCTGATGTTCGCGCTGGCCCAGCGCAACAAGGTCGCCCTGCCCTACGCCTCGGTCGAAGACCTGCGTGCGGCCTACAACTTCAGCGACCTGCAGTCCTTCCTCGATCTCTACTACGCCGGCGCCAACGTGCTGCGCACCGAACAGGACTTCTACGACATGACGGCCGCCTACATTGCCCGCGCGCAAGCCGACAATGTGCGCCATGCCGAGATCTTCTTCGATCCGCAAACCCACACCGAGCGCGGCATTCCCATTGCCACCGTGTTCGCCGGCATCGCAGGCGCCCTGCGCGACGCACGTCGCCGCGATGGTTTCGGTAGCGTGATGATCATGTCCTTCCTGCGCCACCTCTCCGAAGAAGACGCCTTCGCCACATTGGAAGCAGCCCTGCCACTGCGCGAGCAATATGCCGACCTATGGCTGGGCATCGGCCTGGACTCCTCCGAGCGCGGCAATCCGCCGGAAAAATTCGAACGCGTCTACGCCCGTTGCCGCGAGCTGGGCTTCCGCCTGGTGGCGCACGCCGGCGAGGAAGGCCCGGCCGCCTACGTGACCGGCGCGCTCGACGTGCTGCACGTGGAACGCATCGATCACGGCGTGCGCAGCGAGGAAGACCCGGCCCTGATGCAGCGCCTGGCGCAGCAGCGCACCCCGCTGACGGTGTGCCCGCTGTCCAACCTCAAGCTGTGCGTGGTCAAGGACATGGCCGAGCACAACCTGGCGCGCCTGCTGGAGGCCGGCCTGGCCGTCACCGTCAATTCGGACGACCCGGCCTACTTCGGCGGCTACATGAACGCCAACTACCATGCCGTGGCGCGCTCGCTGAACCTCTCGCGCGATCAGGTGCTGCAACTGGCCCGCAATGGCATCGACGCCTGCTTCCTGTCCGACGAAGACAAGGCCACCCTGCATCAGGAGCTGGAACAATATGCCGCCAGCCACTGAGCACGCTACGCTATTGATCTGCTGTTGATCTTCCCGCCCGGCCACTGCGCCGGGCGTTTTCATATCTCCCGACGGTCAAGCACGCTTCTTGCATGGAAGTTGAAGGAGATTGGCGACGGTCCGGCTGCCTATTGCAGCACACCACCGACACCATTGACCACCCTGTTTTGCCGCAATCGAGCGCACAAATTGACAACAATTTTTGGAACAAAGATTACGCCATGCAGCATGGGCTCCACTATTGGCTACAAGGGAAGAACAGGCCCCCGGCGCTGCGTCGCAGCATCGAAAGTCCGTTCTGCCGTGACCCAAAGCGGATCACCCAGCTTTCTTTTTGGTGCAGAATGAGCCCCATTTTGTTGCAAATCCATTTTCAGATTGTTGACGATCCATGCGCCTCGTTGTTGACCGGCAAGCCCTTCCAGACAGTCATTCCAGCCAGAGCATGAGCATCATGAACAAAGCCAGCAAAACCGCACGTTCCCCAGCCGCCCCGGCCCGCGCCAGTGCGCGCGAGCGCGACAGCACGGGAGCGGTCGAGGAAAGGATGTACCAGGACATCTATGACGCAATCATGGAACACCGCCTGCCGCCGCGTACCAAGCTGACCGAGCAGACCCTGTGCCAGATCTACGACACGGCCCGCCACACGGTGCGCAAGGTGCTCTCGCGCCTGGCTTCCGAGGGCATGGTCGATCTGGAAGCCAACCGGGGCGCCTTCATCGCCAGCCCCTCGCATGCGGAGGTGCGCGACATGTTCGAGCTGCGCAACATCCTCGAACATGCGGTGCTGGAGAAGGTCGGACGCGAGGCAGGCACGCGCCAGATCGCCGGCCTGCGGCGCATGGTGGAGGAGGAACGGGATTGTTATCTGAACGGCGACCGGCCGCGCTGGATCAGGCTTTCCGCCCAGTTCCACCTGGCACTGGCGGAGCTGACCGGCAATGCGCTATTGGTGGAAACGCTGCGCAAGCTGGTCTCGCGCACCACGCTGATGATCGCCAAGACGGAGGCACCGGGCCACAACGCCTGCTCCTTCGATGAACACGAGACCGTGCTGGAAGCGCTGGAAAAAGGCGATGTTGCCGCCGCCCAGTCGCATATGGCACATCACTTGCATTTGTGCGAGGACCGGGTACGGCCGGATGCGGATGATCAGTTCGATCTGCGTGCCGTGCTCGGCAAGGGACTGTGACCCACGGGCCGGCGCGCACATCCTGATTTTCCCGCCTAGGAGGATCGGGAAGATGGAAGAAGGAAGTGAGAAACAAACAGGGCCACGTCGCGCGGCTCGATGCAGTACCGACCGTGTGACCACCACCATGCCGACAAGAGCATGCAGGAAGTCCGTTGAACAGCCCGGCCGTGGCCGGGCGTGATTCGTTTCACCCAACCTTTCTCTCTGATGGAGACCGGCCATGACTACCGACGCTTCCCCCTCCGCTGCACCCGGCACCTATCTCGCCGGCGCCGACGATGCGCGCCTGACCAATGAAGACCTCGCCCCGCTGAAGAAACAGACCTGGGGTTCCTACAACATCTTTGCCTTCTGGATGTCCGACGTGCACAGCGTGGGCGGCTACGTGTTCGCCGGCAGCCTGTTCGCGCTGGGCCTGACCAGCTGGCAGGTGCTGATCTCGCTGCTGATCGGCATCAGCATCGTCTATCTGCTGTGCAATCTGGTGGCGCGTCCCAGCCAGGCGCACGGCGTGCCCTATCCGGTGATGAGCCGCCTGTCCTTCGGCGTCTTGGGCGCCAACGTGCCGGCCATGATCCGCGGCCTGATCGCGGTGGCCTGGTATGGCATCCAGACCTATCTGGCTTCGGCCGCTTTCGTGGTGGTGGTGCTGAAGTTCTTCCCGGAATTGAAGCCCTATGCCGATGTCCACGTACACTCCTTCGCCGGCCTCTCCACGCTGGGCTGGGGCGGCTTCCTGCTGCTGTGGGTATTGCAGGCGCTGGTGTTCTGGAACGGCATGGAGACCATCAAGAAATTCATCGACTTCGCCGGTCCGGCGGTCTATGTGGTCATGTTCGTCCTGGCGGGCTGGATGATCTACAAGGCAGGCTGGCAGAACGTCGGCCTGAACCTGGGCGAGATCAAGTACAGCGGCTGGGCGGCGGTCTCGGTGATGATCACGGCCATCTCGCTGGTGGTGTCCTACTTCTCGGGGCCGATGCTCAACTTCGGCGACTTCTCGCGCTACTGCCACACCTTTGCCGATGTGAAGCGCGGCAATTTCTGGGGCCTGCCAGTCAATTTCCTGGCCTTCTCGATAGTAACGGTCGTTACTACTTCGGCCACCATTGCCGTGTTCGGTGAGCTGATCACCGATCCGGTGGAAACGGTTTCGCGCATCGACAGCACCACGGCGGCCGTGATCGGCGCGCTGACCTTCCTCACGGCCACCATCGGCATCAACATCGTGGCCAATTTCGTCTCGGCTGCCTTTGACTTTTCCAACCTCTCGCCCAGCCGCATCAGCTGGCGCGCCGGCGGCATGATGGCGGCCACGGCCTCGATCTTCATCACGCCCTGGAACCTGTTCGGCAATCCGGAAGTGATCCATTACACGCTGGACGTGCTGGGCGGCTTCATCGGACCGTTGTATGGCATCCTGCTGGCTGATTACTACCTGGTCAAACAGCGCCAGGTGAAGGTGGAAGATCTCTACACCCTGCGTCCCGAGGGCCGCTACTGGTACACCAACGGCATCAACCGTGATGCGGTCAAGGCGCTGGTGCTGGCCGCTGCGGTCTGCGTGGCCTGCGTCATGCTGCCGCAGCTGCGTAAAGCAGCGGACTTCTCCTGGTTCATCGGTGCGGCGCTGGGCGCGGTGTTCTACCTGATGTTCGCGCGCAAGCGTTGAATACAATCCGCTGTCTCAAGGAACAAGCATGCGTATCAAGCTGATCAATCCCAACACCACCATGAGCATGACCGAGGCCATGACCGCGTGTGCGCGGGCGGTGGCCGCGCCCGGTACCGAGATCACGGGCGTGAGTCCGCAGATGGGACCGGCCTCGATTGAAAGCCACTATGACGAAGCGCTGGCCGTGCCCGGTCTGCTGCAGGAAATCGAACAGGGTGAGCGCGACGGCTATGACGCCTACGTGATCGCCTGCTTCGGTGATCCTGGCCTGTCGGCCGCGCGCGAGCTGGCCCGTGGTCCGGTGATCGGAATTGCGGAAGCGGCGATGCACATGGCCAGCCTGGTCGCCCCGTCCTTCTCGGTGGTGACCACGCTGGCGCGCACCAGCGGCATGGCCTGGCACCTGGCCGAGCGTTACGGCATGCAGCGTTTTTGCCGCAACGTGCGGGCCTGCGAGATTGCGGTGCTGGAGCTGGAGAACCCGGCCTCCGACGCACGTGCCCGTATCACCGACGAATGTCGGCGCGCGCTGGCCGAGGATGATGCCGAGGCCATCGTCCTGGGGTGTGCCGGTATGGCGGACCTGTGTGCGGCGATTGGCCGCGACATTGGTGCGCCGGTGATCGATGGTGTCACTGCGGCGGTCAAGCTGGCCGAATCGCTGGTGGCGCTCGGACTGGGCACGGCCAAGGGGGGCGAGTGGGCAAGGCC